>JAIMKT010000009.1:25067-26866 GCA_020692245.1 Microcoleus sp. GA_180221_E-2-1-MAG-45_12 | reverse complement strand
TGATCTCCGCATCTTGGGGAATTCCCGTTGTTTCCGCCAGGGTTAAGGGGATCACTTCATAGTTTTTCTGCCCCAGGGCTTCGTTGAGTTGAGACAAACCTCTTTCAGTGGCGGTGAGACTAGCTTCGCCGTGACCTTGGAGAAAATACACCTTGGGGGTGCGATTACTCTGAATTAACTCGATGCCATTGGTGATACTTGATTCTGACAAACGTTGCTGATTGTTGACTACTTGTAAGAGTTTTCGTTTTGTCCCTGCTTCGATATGCACTTCCCCGATGGACTGCACCTTAAATTGTTCAGCAATACTCAACCGCAACTGGGGATCAACAAATTCGTAACTAAATTCCGTACCTTGACGGCGATAGTTTTCTAATAATTCTCGATCGCCGGGGTTCGGATTACTTTCAAACACCCAAATTTTTACTGGTTGTTGGAGCTTTTGGACAACAGTTTGGGATTGGGGTGAGAGAGAAAATATTTGATTTTCCGTGAGATCAAGGCGCAGACTGTAGCGAAAGGCAAGGAAGTTCACCAGCAATAAAATCACCAAGACCGAAATAGTGGCGATGAGGGCATTACCGCCGTTGAGATAATTAAGATTACGCCCCAAGGTTGCCGAACTAGCTCGATCGCCCTTAGCTCCCACCTGCACCTGATCTGCCACCAAACCAGAAACCACCAACCAAATACCAATCACTCCCACTCCGGCAATTATTAAACCCATAGGAACCGGAATCCAGTCCCCACTCACAACTCCAGCCGTAACCCCCATAATTAACAGGATGATCCCCAACCAGAAACTATGTTTTAGATACTGCCAATAGAGAATAATATTTTTCATAGACCTCAGCTATTAATAAGCCATCCCTGATTTAATTTGCTCTTGTAGTAACGGCTTTAGCCGCCGCCCATTAATACATTCTTCAAAATAATTAGAGCCTATCTTCTGGAGAACCTGAGGGACTCGATCGATTGCGCCGTCAGGAAAATGCCGAGAATAATATAGCTAATAAATAGGACTAAACTACTAGTATCAAAAACGCCTTGGACAAGGTTTGTATAGTGTTTCATCAGAGACAAATGTTCCAACGCGGCCCCTAGATTGCCTCCAATACTTTTGGCAATAAGTTCCATTAAAGATAGAGAAAATATCAAGGCAAAGGTGAGGATGGCTGCCACGATCGTCTTATCAGTCAAAGAAGATATAAACATCCCCAAGGAAAGAATTGCTCCCGCCATTAAAAATAAGCCCAAATGTCCAAGGAGCGGCACGGTTACTAATACTGGGGGATCCGCTGCTCCAAGGGCGATCGCCTCCAGACCCAACAACGGCACAATCATCGCCGAGAAAAAAGTCATCACTCCCAAAAGTTTCCCCACTGCTACCGCCCAGTTAGTAATTGGAGAAGTGGCAAGTAATTCCAGTGTTCCCCATTTCCGTTCCTCAGCGTACAAACCCATGGACAGGATCGGCAACACAAACATGGCAAGGGAACCCATCACCCCCAAAAAGAATCGGAGAAATTCGTAGGCAACATCCACGGGCGGAGTCGGCACACCTAGCTGGTCTCGCTGGGCAATTTGGTTAATAATTCCCTCTGGACTCATGAGAATGGCTACAAAGAAAAATCCTGACAATAGCCAGAAAATCCCCATAACTATGTAGGCAAAGGGAGAGGTAAAGTAGCCCTGTAGTTCTTTTCTAAAAATGGCAATTATATTACTAAAAATAATCATATTTGGGGATTCCTAAAAATCTAATAACTTGGAAGTTACACTGCCTATTACTTTTTTGA
>JAIMKT010000009.1:24660-25051 GCA_020692245.1 Microcoleus sp. GA_180221_E-2-1-MAG-45_12 | reverse complement strand
ATTGATAATTGATAATTGATAATTGATAATTGATTACTCAGTTGCGGCTAATTCCTTAGTTGTTAATTCTAAAAATACATCTTCCAAACTCGCCCTAGTCCGCCGCATTTCGTATAAACCCCGATTTGCCCCCACCACCACCGCCGCAATATCTCGACCGGGTTCGGCTCCGGGACTACAAACCAACCGCAACAGCGATCGATCCCCCGGCAGACCATAGTTACTAGCAATCTCTACTAGACAGATTCCGGGTAGAATTTGCAACATTTTTTGCAGTTCCACTGGGTTGCCATCAATTTCTAGCTCATAGCCCGTGCCTCCGGCTAATTCTGCCATCAGGGTTTCGGGGGTGTTGGTAGTTACCACCTTGCCTCGGTTGATAATCGTGACT
>JAIMKT010000009.1:4803-24639 GCA_020692245.1 Microcoleus sp. GA_180221_E-2-1-MAG-45_12 | reverse complement strand
TCCGGCAGAATATGGGTGGAGAGAATAATTGTATGCTGTCCCGCCAGACTTTTAATTAAATTGCGGACATCAATGATTTGTTTGGGATCCAGCCCGATCGTGGGTTCATCAAGAATAATTACTGGAGGCTCGTGGACGATCGCTTGGGCAATGCCTACCCGTTGCTTCATGCCCTTCGAGAGTTTACGAATTTGTAACTGTCTATATTCTGTGAGGTTACAACGCTCTAGAACTTCATTGACCCGGCTCGATCGCTGTCCGGGGCTGACTCCTTTAATTTTTGCCACAAAATGCAGAAAACCCTCCACGGTCATCTCTGGATACAAGGGGGGATTTTCTGGTAAATAGCCAATGCGCTGCCGCACCTCCATGGATTCACTATGGACATCGTAGCCAGCAATCCGGGCTGTGCCTGTAGAAGCAGGTAAGTATCCCGCCAAGATTCTCATGGTTGTAGTTTTTCCAGCACCATTGGGGCCCAAGAATCCCAGAATTTCTCCCGTTTCCACCGTAAAGGAAATATCTTTGATGGCAGATTTTGTGCCGTAAATTTTACTTAAACTATCAACTTCAATACTGCGGTTAGACTCAGTAGATATCATGGTTAGAGCATACTTAATAATTTTTCATAGAGCGGTGGTAACAACAGCAAGCCCGCCACAAACACCGAAGCTAGAGCCGCCACCAAGACAGCACCCGCCGCACAGTCCTTGGCAATTTTTGCAAGTTCATGGTAGGACTGCTTGACTAATAGATCCACTACCGACTCGATCGCTGTATTGATTAGTTCCATTGCTAACACCAAGGCAATAGTTAAGCCAATCACCGCCACTTCCATCACCGGAATTTGGAGAAACCAACTTAGTCCGAGGGCGATCGACCCAATAATCGTATGAATCCGTAAGTTCCTTTGAGTAGACAAAGCATAAACCACTCCTGCCCACGCATAGCGAAAACTCAAGAACACGTTGGGGGCTACCTTCCAAGCTAATTGCCTCTGAGTTGGGGTGGCAGCAGGAGGATTAGGAGCTGCTAAATCTGGAGTTATAGGATTGATGACCTCTAAAGATTCTCTGGCTGAGTCAGGGGAGCTAGACGAGTTGAGAGGATCAGTTTTATTGAGGGAGTTATCAGCTAGATTTTCGATCGAATTAGTTAAACCCGGCTTAGGAGAGTTAGAAAGCAAATTTGGATTTGGGGTTGATGAGGTAAAAAAGAGAGTCGATCGCAGATTCCATTTCATAGCCATAGGTCGTTCAATGGGCTAGTTTTTGATATTATACCAACCATCTAATCCTACTTTCGTTAAAAGTACTTGCTGCTGTTCTAACATCTCCTCTAGGCGATCGTCATCGGGATGATCCCAGCCCAGCAGGTGCAACAAACCATGGGCAGCTAACCAAGCCAATTCCCACACCAAGGTATGCTCTCGCTCCTCTGCCTGACGCTGGGCAGTTTCCACAGAAATCACCACATCTCCTAAGTACAAAGGTTCATCTTCCAAATCTTCCAAAAAAGAATAATCTCCCTCTAGGGCAGCAAAGGCTAAAACATCTGTAGGCTGGTCTTTTTGACGATACTGGGCATTAAGTTGTTGAATCTCGGCATCATCAGTAAAGCGCAGGCTTACCTCGTAGGCGATCGCCTCTGGGAGTTCTTTTTCCAGCACTTCTAACCATTGTTGCAGCCAACCTTGCCATTGTTCTACCGATACCGGAGATTTCCCAGCATCAGCTTGAGCGAAATAAAAATCTTGAATACTAATTTCTACGGGCAGAGCCATAATTTCACCGAGTCAAGTAAGCAAGACTCACCAGCACCCCTAGGAGGGCAAAGGTAGTCAAGAAAAAGTGCTGTAAAGATTTGCCCCGTTTCCGTACCATGTTCCGCATGGCTAATTTGACATAGCTGGGTTTGGGTTCAGTTGGTTGGGAAGATTCAGGGCTTTCTAATGGGGTTGCTTCTGAGTTTTCGGGGGGAGTAAATTCTGGGTTAACTTCAGGATTAGTTGGATTATGCTCGATCGAAGTATTCTCTGGAACTACTGGAGTTTCTGGAACTTCTACACTGGTCAAAATCGGGGCGGTGCTTGTTGGGGTGTCTTCATTCATGATGAATTGTAGTTAGAGAACTAAAAGGGTCTTAACTAATCTTAATTCTTAAATAGGCTAAATATGCTGATGCGTGGATAACCATTGAGGTAGATTTCTCAAAACTTCTCAAAATATATTTACCAAAAACAAATCCCCCAAGCTGTGAATTCAGCAAACGGGGGACTAATCCTTTCTTGAAAGTTAAATCTCTGTTGAATCTTCTGAAGTCTTCTAGTCTTCGTAGAGGCGGCACTCGGCAGCTTCTGGATTATCCTCACAATACTGTTGTAGGGAGTTTTTCTTTGGTTCTTGTTGGCGCTGGTGAGAAGCTTCAGCTTGTAGTTCTTCTACAGCATCCCAAGCCGCAGCACAATCTCCAGAAGTTGCGCCTTTGATATCACAAACTTCTCTGGCTTGCTGAACTTCCTGCTCAATCTTCTCTTCGATTTTTACATTACTCATTGTCCTAAATCTCCCTCTTATCTAAATTGTTGTTGGGAAACAATACTTTCACACCCTTCCACCATAACGTATTTCTCAAGGAATCGCTATAGGGGAATTGTTAGGAATTTGTGATGATTTGGATAAGGGAAGGAAGGAGAGGAGGTACAGGGAGGTAAAGAAGGTACAGGGAGGCAAAGAAGGTAGCTTTTAATTTTCGTAGTAAGGCTTTAGCCCCTATAGTTCCGCCATGGTCATCCCATTTAACTAAACACCTGAGACAAATATAAACCTCTGTAGGGGCGCAAGGCTTTGCGTCCTCTTTATCCCCTCTTTATCCCCTCTTTACGCCCTCTGCAAGATTAGAAATATAAGTATCGCCATTTTCGTGAAACGGTATCAGGAAATTAGAAAGGTTTTTAGGGAGATGGGGTTTGGGGATCGAGGCAGCCGATGAAGATTTCTTGGGTTTTTGGGAAGACTTGATACCAGGCGAGAAAGTAGGCGCTGTCAAAGCTGCGGGGATCTATGCGCTCTCCCGATCGATCGACTCCTTGATGGGTAGTGATGCGGTATTCAGGAACTCCGGTTTTGGCAACTAACCAAGCTAGAGATCGATACTGATCATCAGTGTAGCCACTATGGATCCGGGCGTTATTTAAGCCATCACGGGGGGTTTCTAGGGAAATATGATAGGCAAAATTATTCACCGAAGGCGGATAATCGGGATTAGTTTTCACAGACTCTTCTACTAATTGGTTGTCTAGTTGACTAGTTACTTCCCCAGTTTCTTGATTGATAATCTGGTTAACTCCTTGACTAACAAATAGAGAATTCCCTGCCCCAAAAGCTCGTTTATCGGGAGGGACAATGTAGATAATTTCTCCATCTAAACCAATGAGGGCATGGTAACTAGCTTGGTTAGCCTCATCTCGTTGGGGAGCTTGAAAAAAGTTGAGAGTTTGTCTAACAGTAGCAACGGTTTCGTGGAGAACAATAATCGGGGCATGGTAGGCGGGTTGACCATAGACATCAAAGAAAAATCGATCGCCATAATTAGTCGGACTAGCTACAGCAATTCTCTCTATGGGAGCCGAGGTTTCTTGTCCAAAATTATTGTTATCAAGACTTCCCAAATTATTACCTAACCCCCGGCGAAATCGGTCTGGGGAAAAATCTTCTTGCCGTAAATCTGTTGTCACTCTTTCCTGTCTAGTTAAGGGAGGGTAGAGCGCACAAGTTTGGGGACTTTCTGGACGCAGATTTGAGTTGATGCTTTGTTTTGTCTGCCATCCGGTATCTGCTAAAGCCGGGGTCGATCGCCCCACCAGAAAAAAGCACACCAAACAGCAAAAAATAGCCATCCCACTCCCAATTTTATTCATGATTTTCTTTTACAGTTTCCTATGTATTTCTTAAGCATTTCTTAAGTAATTTCCCTGATATCCACGATATTTCGTAAATTACTCAAATATTTTTAAACATTTCTTTACATGTTCGAGTATAATTACTATTATTCAAAAACAAGTATTTTTAGTTGTATGATAGCGGATCAATTTCCTTGGTTAACTGCCATTGTCCTGCTGCCTCTCATTGCTGCCTTTCTGATTCCCCTGATTCCGGATCAAGATGGTAAAACCATTCGCTGGTATGCTCTAGGCGTAGGTATTGCAGACTTTCTGTTAATGAGCTACGTCTTTTGGAGCCACTACGACCCTAGCAATGCTAGTTTCCAATTGGTAGAGAAGTATCCTTGGATACCTCAGTTAGGACTGAACTGGGCAGTATCGGTAGATGGACTATCAGTTCCCTTGGTATTATTGGCTGGATTGGTAACGACTCTGAGTATTTTTGCTGCTTGGAATGTCGATCGCAAGCCCCGCTTATTCTACTTTTTAATGTTGGTATTGTACTCGGCTCAAGTAGGCGTATTTGTTGCCCAAGACTCCCTCCTCTTCTTCATCATGTGG
Organism: Microcoleus sp. GA_180221_E-2-1-MAG-45_12; assembly: GCA_020692245.1. GTDB lineage: Bacteria > Cyanobacteriota > Cyanobacteriia > Cyanobacteriales > JAAUUE01 > JAAUUE01. Next base: position 20,135 of record JAIMKT010000009.1, on the reverse strand, counting down.
GAATTAGAACTGGTTCCAGTTTACCTCCTCGTCTCCATCTGGGGTGGACAAAAACGCCAGTACGCTGCAACTAAGTTTTTAATGTACACGGCTGCTGCCTCTATCTTCATTTTGGTTGCTGCCCTCGGCATGGCGTTCTATGGTGATCATATTACCTTCGACATGGCAGAACTGGGCTTAAAGGAATTCCCCCTAGCCCTAGAGTTAATCCTCTACGCCGGATTGCTCATTGCCTTTGGGGTAAAACTAGCTATCTTCCCCCTCCATACTTGGCTGCCGGATGCCCACGGTGAAGCCTCTTCCCCAGTCTCCATGATTCTGGCGGGAGTCCTCCTGAAAATGGGCGGCTATGGTCTAATTCGCTTTAACTTAGAATTATTCCCCAACGCCCACGTTTACTTTGCCCCTGTCCTCGCAATCTTGGGAGTAGTGAATATCATCTACGGTGGCTTCAACTCCTTTGGGCAGACAAATATGAAGCGCCGCCTTGCCTACTCTTCTGTTTCTCACATGGGCTTCGTTCTCTTGGGGATTGCTTCTTTCACAGACATTGGAGTAAATGGAGCCTTGTTACAAATGCTCTCCCACGGTTTAATTGCTGCTGTCTTGTTCTTCCTTGCTGGTGTCACTTACGATCGTACCCACACCATGATGCTCGATGAAATGGGCGAAATCGGCACAGTCATGCCCAAGGTATTTGCCCTATTTACGGCAGGAGCTATGGCTTCTCTGGCATTGCCGGGGATGAGTGGTTTTGCCAGTGAATTGGCTGTATTTGTAGGCGTAGCTTCCAGTGATATGTACAGTTCTACTTTCCGGGCTGTGACTGTCTTGCTCGCCGCCGTGGGGTTGATTATTACGCCGATTTATCTCCTCTCTATGCTCCGGCAGATGTTCTACAGTTCTGGCACTGCTCCCAACTGTGATATCAATGGTGTGCCGATTTCGGGCTTCCCTGTTGGAGATGATCAAGAGGCGGTATGTTTTGGGAACAGTTGCGTACTGCCTGCGGATGCCAAATTCTTTGATGCTAACTGGCGAGAGGTTTTAATTGCCTTCTGTTTCCTTGTTCCTATCATCGGCATTGGCTTATATCCCAAAATGGCAACTCACTTGTACGATGCAAAGACCGTAGCTGTGAATGCTGAAGTCCGTCAATCCTACATGCAAATTGCCCAAAAGAACCCCGAAATCTATGCCAAGGGTTTCCTCGCACCGAAGATTCCTAACTCTGAAGTCTCAACTGTTTTGGGTACTTTCAAGTAAACTAGCTAGTTAATTTAGCATCTGGTTAGTCTAGTTAAAATAGTTAAACTTGTTCTAAGTTGATCATTAACTAAGAAAATAGAATCAACATACAGCGATCGCCCCCCATGATTTACCATGAAGCGATCGCATTTTGCATAAAGCCCCTATTACCTCCTCTACCTCCTACTTCTAAACTATGGCGGCTAAAGCCGCTACTACAAGAGCCAAACCTCCTCTCCCTTCTTAATTCTTTACCTCCCCTTACCTCCTTTACCTCCTTTACCTCCTTCCCCCATGGACTTCCAACTACAACTCTACCGCCTAGAACAATTTGCCAATGGTTTAGTTAGCCACCAGCTAGAGGAAATTAACCTAGTTAGTGTGGGAGTTATCTTCCTTGCCGGACTCTTGACTAGCTTTTCTCCCTGTATGCTCTCTATGCTGCCCATCACGATCGGCTATATCGGCGGCTATGGAGCGGAGAATCGTTGGCAAGCAGCGAGGCAGTCGGCGTGGTTTACCCTTGGATTGGCAACTACCTTGGCGGGCTTGGGGGTGATAGCGGCGGGCTTGGGGAAAATTTATGGGCAGGTGGGGTTTGGGCTGCCGATTATTGTCAGTGGTGTGGCGATTTTGATGGGGTTGAATTTGCTGGAAATTTTGCCCTTGCAGTTACCTAGCTGGGGGGGAACCGATTGGATCGGGGAAGATTTACCCAAGGGGTTGCGATCGTACCTCATCGGGCTGAGTTTTGGGATTGTCGCTTCTCCCTGTAGCACCCCCGTGTTGGCAACATTGTTAGCTTGGGTAGCCAAAACTGGAAATTTGAGCCTAGGAGCTATGCTGTTACTCGCCTATGCGATCGGCTATGCTCTGCCTCTGGTGATTGCGGGAACTTTTACTGCCACGATCAAAAAAATACTCCAACTCAGACAATGGGGAGCATGGATCAATCCCCTGAGTGGAGTTCTACTATTAAGTTTTGGGGTACTTTCGCTCTTGATTCGGCTCTTTTCTACCAGTGCTGCCTAGGTTTTTGAATTTAACCCAAGGTTTCTAGATAATCCCGGAGGCGATTGCGGCGCTTGGGGAGCCGGAGTTTTTGCAGGGCTTTTGATTCAATTTGCCGGACTCGTTCCCTTGATAAATCTAAGGCTCGTCCAATCTCAGCGAGGGAGTAGGGGTGATCGGTAGTTAGCCCAAAGCGGAGACTAATTACATCCCTTTCTCGATCGGTCAAATCATCCAACATTTGCAATAAATCCCGGCGCAGGGATTCCCGGATGGCTAAATCTTCAGGAGAGGTTTCCGCAGTTTCTAACAAATCTCCCAATTCTGTATCCTTATCTTTGCCGACCTTGATTTCTAAGGACACGGCTCTAGGCACTCGAATCAGGATATCCCGGACTTGCTCCGCATCCATATCTAGCTCTCGCCCGATCTCCTCTAGGCTGGCAGTGCGCCCCTTCTCTTGAGAAATTGTGCGTTGGGCTTTTTTGATCCGGTTCAGCTTTTCCGTAATATGGACAGGTAGGCGAATGGTACGGCTCTGACTGGCGATCGCCCGTGTAATTCCCTGCCGAATCCACCAGTAAGAATAGGTACTAAAGCGATAGCCCTTAGTGGGATCAAATTTTTCCACGGCTCGCTCTAAACCCAAGGTTCCCTCTTGGATCAGGTCTAATAATTCCATACCCCGGCTTTGATATTTCTTCGCCACCGAAACCACAAGGCGGAGGTTAGCTCGAATCATCCGGGCTTTCGATCGTAGTCCTTGGTTAATTTTCTCTTCCAAAGCTGGTAAACTTAAACCCGCCAACTCTGCCCAGCGTTCTTTACCTTGACTCAGAGATTGCTTGAGGGTAAATAAATCTTGCTCTGCGGTCTTTGCCCAACGCTCCCAACTAGGGCGGTGTCCCAACTGAGCCACAAGGCGATCATGGATCGTGATTAAATGGATAAATTCTACCATCAAGGGATCCTGATCATCTTTGCCAGCTTGTTCCCGCAACTCCAAAAGGGCCATGTACTGCTGGACATGCTGGGCTTCTGCTACTTCCTCATCTTGGCGCAGGAGCCGCACCCGCCCGATTTCTTGGAGATATAAACGCACCAAGTCTGTCGTATTCCGATTCAGTGTCCGTTTGAGGCTGGCGGAAATTGGGTCTACTTCGAGGAATGAATCATCGGAGCTAGAGAGGGAATCAGCCACATCTTGAAATTGGGAGCGCTGGGAAATAATATCTTCAAAGTCTTCCATGTCTTGAGAATCTTTGGGCTGAGAGGGAATATGGGGCATGGTCATCTCACAATTAATAACTGAACACTGCACTCTAGCCTGAGCCAAGTTAAGTTTTATTCCAAAGTTTGTTCCAAGTTTTTTAGTCTAGAGATTATTCCTAATCTAGAGAAAAATACACGGAAAAAAGCAATGTCTATAAAAAATATTCTTTAGGAAATACACAACTGCGATCGAGACAGAAAGCTATAAATTTTAGTTCCTTTTCCTAAGGGCAGCCTTAATGTCTACAATAACTAAGGAAAATTTTCCTGACACTTTAATTTTTATTTAGTTATTTATCTAATTAATTTAGAAGTTAAATTACCCCTAATTTGGTAGTTATTTTTACAATTAATTCTGCGATTTCAGGGTGACTAGGGAAAATCTAGTGATTGACTTGAGCAAGGGCGGCAATATCTTTGAGGGCGATCGATCCCACAATAGTCTCGGTATTTGGGGTTTCGGTATCTATCACAGCAAGAGCTTCAGCTCCAGTTTTCAGCAATAGGGAGAGGGCGTGGCGGAGATGGGAATCTCGATCGATGGTCGGCAGATTACCCAGATTACTTAAATTATTTGGATTACTCAGGTTACTACCAACCCCATCAATTCCCGTAGATTTTCCATCCATAGATTTTCTATTAAAGGAGGTCGCTAAGGGCTGCATACAGGTCGCAACTCGTAATAAACTCAAATGCCGGACAATATCATCGGCTCCTACAAGCTCTTTTACAAAACTATTAGCTGGTTCCGTTAAAATCCGCCAAGGGGTGTCGTACTGAAGAATTTCGCCCCGTTGCAAAATTAAAATTCGATCGGCTAATTTCAGAGCCTCTTCCACATCGTGGGACACAAATAAAATAGTTTTTCGTAATTTTCGCTGGAGTCGGAGAATTTCATCTTGCAGGGCAGTGCGGGTAATGGCATCGATCGCCCCAAAAGGCTCGTCCATGAGCATCACCTCTGGATCCCCTGCCAAAGCTCTTGCCAAACCTACCCGCTGTTGTTGTCCCCCAGAAAGCTGGGCTGGATAGCGATGCCGATATTCCGATGGTGGCAAATCTACTAGCAACAATAACTCATCCACCCGGCTCTGAATTTGCGGCTTAGACCAACCCAACAGCCGGGGAACCACGCCAATATTTTGGGCAGCGGTCATGTGGGGAAATAGCCCTGACTGTTGGATCACATAGCCAATTTGTTGCCGCAGTTGAGTAACCACAAATTGACTAATATCTCGCCCATGAAGATAAATTGTGCCACTGGTCGGCTCATAAAGACGATTAACCATCTTCAACAGTGTCGTTTTCCCACACCCCGAAGATCCCAGAATCACCACAAATTCCCCCGTAGCCACATGGAAAGAACAGTTATTCACTGCGGGGAAAGAAGCTTGGGGAAATTGCAGAGAGACTCGATCGAAGGTAATCATAAGAAGGAGAATTTTAACCTTTAATCAATCCTTCACTAACCAAAAATTCCTTGGCAACGGCGGCGGGTTCTTTTTTGTTACCACTGACTTCGTAGTTGAGCTTTTGCATGGTGGCATCGGTGAGCTTGGGAGCGATCGCATCCAAAACTTCTTTGATTTTGGGATTAGCAGTCAAGGTATCCTGCCGGACTACGGGAGCCACTTGGTAAGGCGGAAATAACTTTTTGTCATCTTCTAGCAACACCAAATCAAAGGCACTTATTTCCCCATCTGTACCAAAGGCAACTGCCACATCCGCTTGACCATCAACCAAACCCTTATAGCGCAAACCGGGGTCTACTCCCTTATAAGCCTTGATCTCAAAATTACCGTAGGCTTTTTGGATCCCCGGCAATCCATCTTCCCGCACTTCAAACTCTGGGGGACCAATAATGGTTAAATCCTTTGCCTTCGCTGCCATATCCGAAATAGTTTTGATCCCAAATTTCTCAGCTCCAGCTTTAGTCATAGCCAGAGCTTGAGTATTATTCATGGGGGCAGGAGTTAGCCAAGCTAGCTTAAACTGCTCTGAATAAGCCTTAGAAACTTCGTTGAAGACTTCGGTTTGATCAGTTTTGGTGGGTAGTTTCAAGACCGTTAATAGGGCTGTGCCAGTGTATTCTGGATACATATCAATTTGTCCAGCCAAAAGTGCCGCCTGAGCTACGGGAGTACCGCCGAGGTTGAGCTTCCGCTCCACGGGCAAGCCAGCATTTTCTAGGGCAAGGGCATACATTTCCCCTAAGATAAATGCCTCAGTAAAATCCTTGGAGCCAACTTTGATTACCTGACCAGAACTATTGCCGGGACTATTACCGGAGGCAGTGGTGTTGGGGTTGTTAGCAGGGGCATTACAGGCGACAATCGTCCAGAGAGTGATCCCAAATACTAAAACTAGTGTAGATAGGCGGCGGATTAGCTTCATAGAAAAGAGATTAAAGATTATTTAGTTGATTACTGATTTGAAAATTATGCTTTTTGTTATGCTTTTTGAACTTAACTAGATAGAGATAGCAAAGAGAACTAGGAAACTTTGGTAGAAAATTCCTAAAATTACGAGATTTGCTAAATTTTGCTAAATAATTAACTAAAAACTACTCCAAATTTCAACTATGCTAACACAGGAAAACAAACCCTCTAGCTATTAACTAGTTGTGAAAAATCGATGAATTTTTGTAGTGACAATGTAACCGGAATCTCTCCAGAAATTTTGCAAGCTCTGGGGACAGCAAATCAGGGGGCGGCGATGCCCTATGGCGATGATGAGTTGACCCAATCTCTCACGGGACATTTGCAGGAAATCTTTGCCACGGATTTAACCATGTTCCCAGTGGCTACGGGTTCGGCAGCTAATGCTCTGGCGTTGTCGGTGATGACTCCCAGCTACGGAGCGGTCTATTGCCATCCCTCATCCCATATCAACCTTGATGAGTGTGGTGCGCCAGAACTTTTTACGGGTGGGGCAAAGTTAGTGTTAGTGCCGGGGGAAAATGGCAAGATTGATCCAGAGAATTTGGCAAGAATTCTAGAAAATGCCGGAGCCGGAGTCGTCCATCATGTGCAGCCAGCAGTATTGAGCTTGACTCAAGCAACGGAGTGCGGCACTGTCTATCAATTAGCGGAGATTCAAGCCCTCACAAAAATTGCTAGGGAGCATAATTTATTAGTACACATGGACGGGGCAAGGTTTGCTAATGCGTTGGTTAGTCTTGGTTGTAGCCCGGCGGCGATGACTTGGCAAGCAGGAATTGATGTGCTGTCCTTGGGGGCAACAAAGAACGGAGCTATGGCAGCAGAGGCGGTGATCTTTTTTCGACCAGAATTAGCAAAAACTTTTCATTTCCATCGTAAACGGGGTGGACATTTATTTTCTAAAATGCGCTTTCTTTCAGCTCAATTAGTGGCCTACCTCGATCGATCTCTCTGGTTAAAAAATGCCCAACACGCTAACCAAATGGCAGCAGCCCTCGCTCAGGGGTTGAAAGATTTACCCGGAGTTAAAATCCTGTTCCCAGTGGAAGCTAACGAAATTTTTGTGGAATTTGCGCCAGAAATTCTCAAGGCTCTACAGGAGAACGGATTTAAGTTTTATATTTTTGATGGCAAAAGTCTAGCCCGGTTGGTGACAGCATTTAATACTGCCCCGGAGGATGTGGAGAAGTTTATCAAAGTAGCGATCGATAGCTCTAGTTACTTAACCGACTCAAAATTAATTAACTTAAACACTCAATTAAAAACCTAAATTAAGCAGCCAATAAACCCAGACTCTTGGTTAACATCCGCCGCCCTAGGTCTAAATCTTTGGCAGCACAAATCCAGTCGGGATGGCTGGTCATGAATAAACTTTCGATGGTTTCTTGATCAAATAAATGCCACACTTCGGCTCCGGCGATTTCAGTGACGATCGCATAGCAATTCATCCCCACAGAATGCACTACCACTTTACTCGCAACCCTCGCTACTTCCATTGTCTCCCCCGGTTGCAGCCCCCGGAAACTCCGAACATTTTTTTTCCACTCCTCGATCGACCCCACCACCAATCCCGGCACAGCCACAGTCAAATCTTGCTCGCCATTGACCCAAATCCAGTAGTTCCGGCTGGGATCAACACCTTCAAGCCAAGGAGATTCATCATCGAGGCGGTAACGAGGAGAGATTATAAAAGTGGTGTCCATAGTCGCCAGTTCAAGGAAATTTTTAAACTTAGTAAACTAAATTACTTAAATCATTATTTTTCCTAATATCTGGGATTAGAACATCTAAAGCAAGCAATCTTTACAAAAAATTAAATTGGCGTTACAAAACTTCACAAATTAGATTTGAAGATTCTAGTGGTTGCTAATGGTTGGGGAGGGCTATTTGCAGTCGATCAGCAAGTTTCTAGAGGGAGATTACCATTCAAAATCAAGACTTCAGAGCTTTCCATAGAGCCTTCCATCATAATTCCCAAGAACCCATGATCTCAAATTTAACGTCAAATCTAACGACAGAAGTTGCTGATAAACCAGAAAATGAGAAAAGTTACAATACTGGCAAACTCATCGGGGCGGATTCGCAGTAGGGCTAATTGGGAAGCAAAACCAGCTCCACCTAAACTGCCTAGTACCAAACCAACGATCAGGGCAACGAGCGCAATCCCCACAGCCCGCCCAAATTTATTTTCCTTACGGTTAATGAAATAAATACTTGCGCCAAAACCAAGGGCGATCGCTAGAGATAGGAGAGAACCACCCCCCGGATAAAAAATTATGCCTCCAGTTAACACCAAGAAAGTGATACTACTCACCATTAATTCCTTGGGTTCGGGCTTATCCCATAGACGCTGGAGCCACTGGGGTCGTTTACTGGCAGGAAAAGTTAGATTTGGCTCGATCGATTCTAGGGTCTTTTCTGGGAACCGGATCACATCAGGAACCTTAATTCTCCCCTCTTGGCGCATCCTTAAGCGCTCCATAATAATCGCATCGTAGGCGGCTTCGATGAGTTCGATCGTGGGCTGATCACCGTTATATTGTTGTAACAAGCGATTTTTTGCCTCTTGAATTTCATCAAAGGTCGCATCCGTTTCTACTCCCAGTTGTTCATAGGGACTCTGACTACTCATTTTCAACCTCCCGATCATTCCCTCTCATTTTCCAACAGCAAACATCAAATTGTGTAACCTTAAACTTAGCATTAAACCTAGCACTAAACTCTGTACTATCTTAGTTCATTAATCCTGTTTAAAACATCCCCTCTTACCCCTAGATCACAAGGTAATTTATCCAACTTTCCTAGGAGCTGCTTTACTTTGCACTAAAACTCCAAATCCACCTAAACCATGAGGATCAATTAATTGGTGGAGGGTCTGGCGGCGTTGCATGATCTGGATCAATTCTTGGGGAGTTGCTAGAGTATCCCCAGAGGTGGGGTTAGAGAGGGCAGCTAGGCGATCGCCCAAGCCTAATTCCATGAGAAATAAGCCCTGTTTGGTTAATCCTTCAGACTCTAACCCCAGTAGTTTTCCCTGTTGTTCAAGGGCGGTGAAGTTAACGTGGGCGGTAATATCTTGCCTGCCGACATGGATGTAGGGATTGGAGTGGTGGCGGTGGCGATAGTAACACTGGAGTGTGCCTTGATTGCGTCCGGGGCTATAGTAGCGATCGCCCTCGTAGCCATAATCAATGGTGATCACGTAACCTTTTTGTAATTTCCCCGCCACGATCGTCAACCAATCCAGAGCCGCCAGATTCACCTCACTCCGATAACCTTCTGGATAATCAGTAATGTTGATCCCGGTAAATTGCCAATAATCTTTGAGCCGGGGCGTAGAAATTTCCCCCACAACTTCCTGAAATTCCCCTGCGGCGGTGGTGACATAAATTTCCCGGAGTTCTCCTGCCTCGATCGTCCACAAATGCACCGGAAAGGCATCTACCAATTCATTAGAAAAACAACAACCGACTAGGGAATTTTCGGGGATTTCCTCCCAGCGACACCATCGCACTTTCGGGATAATTTCTGCCCACGGCTCTAGGTTTTCTTGTTGCTGTTTAATTAAGGCTGAAGATTTTTCGATAATTAAGTACTCTAATACTCCAAAAAATTCTGGATGTTCCCGTTGGAGATAGCGCAACATATCGATCGCCATCAATCCCTGTCCTGCTCCCATTTCCACTAGTTGAAAAGGCTCTGGTCTGCCCATGATCTCCCACAACTCAGACAACTGTTTCCCCAGAAGTTCCCCAAAATCTGCCCCCAAATGTGGCGAAGTAAAAAAATCTCCTCGATCGCCAATATTCACTCTCCCTGTAGCGTAGTAACCATGGTGGGGATGGTAAAGAGCCAAATCCATATATTCAGCAAAAGTAATCCGGTGGTGGGGACTTTGTTGGATCTGCTGGTGAATAATTTCTGAGATCATACTAAAAGTCTTAACTCTGGTGATTATTGGCAATTAATTGTTTGAGGATCACTGCCAAGCGTTCGGCACTATCCTCGATCGCCATCGCTGCCATCGCCCTTGTCATGGTTTGGAGTTTATCCGGATTTTGGATTAGGTCAAGGACTTGCGCTTCTAAAAAAGCTGGGGTGAGGTCTGCTTGGCGAAACAGTAATGCTGCACCATTTTCAGCAAAAATTTTGGCATTAAAACTCTGATGATCTTCGGCAGCGTAGGGATAGGGAATCAAGATGGCTGGAGTCCCAGTTACCGCTAGTTCCGTGAGAGAGCCAGAACCCGCCCGACTAATGGCTAAATCCGCCCGTTGCAAGAGAGCCGCCATGTCATCAAAGAAAGGGAGTTGGAGGTAATGGGGATGGGAAAAATTGCCAGTGTCAGAGTCTGTATCTCCCGTGAGGTGGACAATCCAAGCCCCTGCTGCTACCCAAGCCGGAGCGCACTGGCGGATCAGCTTATTCACTGCGATCGCTCCCTGAGAGCCACCAACAACCACAATTAACGTCACATCATCAGGAATTGGTTCAGAAATGGGTAAAACTAGGGACTGGGGAGAGCGAAAGGTAGCCCGGACTGGTGTGCCAACGATCGTCGTCTTGCCTACGGGTAAATATTTTGCTGCCGCCCCAAACCCCAAAGCGACGGTATCACAGAACCGACTACACCAACGAGTTACCTTCCCCGGAATTGCATTAGATTCGTGGAGAACTACTGGCATTCCTAGGGATTTTGCCGCTAAGATAGCAGGGGCAGCAATGTATCCCCCCGTCGTAAACAAGCCGACAAAATTTCCCTGATTCAGCAATTTACGGACTTGGAAAATAGCGGCAATCAATCCGGCTAAAATACGAAAATATTGAACACTGGATTTGAGGCTAAATTTGCCTTGGAAACCACCCACAGGGATCCGGTGCAGGGGATACTGGCGGGGAACCAATTCCTGCTCCAGGCGATCGGGAACGCCTAACCACTCAATTTGGTATTCTGGTAACTGTTCAGCGACAGCGATCGCCGGGAATAAATGCCCTCCAGTCCCACTAGCTGCAATTAGCAGTTTTTTTGGTAAATTATTCATTTAGGAAAATAAAAATGCACAACTCTGTTCAACTCTCCCTCAAGTCTTCCTTACGTTGGTCTTGGTTACTATTGATTACCCTAGGGATTAATGTAGGTGTGAATACTTTGACCATAGGGAGTGCTGCTGGAGAAACCTTGCCGCCTCAACCACTCAATTTTTCTCTAGAGAATTTCCCTAGCTCTGTTCCAGAAGTTAACCTCGCCTCTACCAGAGAAACTGTACCCCCAGAACTAAGTACAATCTTATCGCAAGTAGACACGGCAGCCAATAACCGAGAACTGAACCAGTTAATGCTGTTTTACACTGCTAGTTTCACCAATTCTGACGATCTGAACCGTGAGCAGATGCTGAAAGCCTTGGAAGACCTATGGAAACGATATCCTAATTTGACCTACCGTACAGAAATTCAGTCTTGGGAGCGACGAACCGGCGGCTTTTCGATCGAGACTATCACTACCATTACCGGAATGACCGAAGAAGATGGCACGCCCGTGAAATTTCAGTCAGTGCTGCGCTCTAGACAGATTATTGATAATTTACGGATTAGTAGCCAAGAAATTTTAGCCGAAAGAACCCAAACATCCCTAGGTAACAATCCCCCCACGGTGACAATTAACTTGCCAGAGCAGGTACAGGTAGGACAGAGGTATAGCTTTGATGCGATCGTCCAAGAACCCCTAGGGGATGATCTTCTCCTTGGTACGGCTCTTGAAGAACCTGTCAGCATCGATCGCTACCTCAACCCCCCTAGCCTAGAACTCAATCTTCTCCAATCTGGGGGCATATTTCGAGTCGGACGAGCGCCCCTCCGCCCAGAATCTCGCTGGATTTCTGCTGTTCTCATTAGAGGGAGTGGGACTACTGTGATTACCCAACGCCTCCGAGTGGTGGATTAAAAGTTAAAAGGCAAAAGTTAAAATCTAAAGGTTTCTATCTCAAGCTAAAATCTAATGTTCGATCTCTAGATTCAAGACATACTGCCCCAAACACATGCTTTCTGTCCACATTTCATACTCTAAGCGGAGATGGCTAGGGAGAGGATGCCCCTTAATGAACAAGTTCCGAGTATAGTTTCGCAACCGAAAGGATTCATAGCCATTAAGATCATCACTTTGTAACCAATAACGGCTCACTCCATACACTCCCCGTTCCCAAAAATGTCGGTAACTCAATTTTCCGCCGCCCTGCATCGTCATCACCAAGCGATAGGGAGATATTTCTAGCCAGAGAAGTCGGGGACTCGGCTCGGCATCAGTCACAGCTACTTGAACATCAACAGGCTCTGGGGGTTCTGGGGTTGGTTCCCAGTTTGGTAGGGTAGAAGCACTCAGAAGGATGTGAAATCTCTCTTTGTCTTTTTGGTAGACGGTGGCAGCAGTCTCCACGGTTGAGAAGAAGCTAGAATCAACAGCCGATAAAGAGATAGATACGGGCAGACGGTGGTGCGTCAGCATAAAAGTCAAGTTTTAATTATCAACAAATTTACTTTAGCCTAGAAACCTGTGATCTAGATCATATTAGTACGCAATTTTTAACTAAATATTTTGTGATCTAGGGCTTGCTATTTGACCGCAGTTATGGATATAATAGTTTACGCTGAAGCAAACAAACAATTCAGTAACTAGTTCTCGAAATAATCCTCAGTAGCTCAGTGGTAGAGCGATCGACTGTTAATCGATTGGTCGCTGGTTCGAATCCGGCCTGGGGAGTTAACAAAACATTAGGCTTGTGTGCCAGACTAGGAAAACCACTAAAAAGATTAGGATACAGAGATTGTACCCTTCTCCTTGGTAAAACCTATCATTTAGGGACTTAAATTCGTAGTTCTGGAGCTAACTGGTATCTAGCTAGGAGCTAACTGGTATCTAGCTAGGAGCTAACTAATATCTATCACCCGGTAACAAAACAGCAACAAAAATGGCGAAACGTTACCTGTCTGCGGCTGTCACCCTATTTGTTTTAGTCTTTCTTGGCAAAAATATCTATGCCCACTGGCAGGAGTTGGCGGGGATTGAATTAACTCTCCAAGGTTGGGGATTGTTGGCGATCGCTACCCTCGTTATCTTCACTGCCTACTGTTGGGCTGGCTATCTGTGGTGGCAGACCCTAAAATTTCTCCAGCAAAATCTCCGACTCCGAGAAATTCTTCCCCTTTATCTCAAAACCAATATTGCCAAATACGTTCCCGGAAATATCTGGCACTACTACGGACGTGTCTCGGCAGTGACTAATCACGGAGGTACTATGGCTGTTGCTACTGTCAGTGTCCTCCTTGAACCCCTAATGATGGCAGCAGCAGCTCTTATTATTGTCTTGTTAAATTTACCCAAAGACTTCTGGGGTTTTGCCCTCCTTGGTTTGGGAATCACTCTAGGATTGCTGCATCCCCTAGCTCTCAACTACTCCCTCCAATCTCTCCAAAAACTTAAACAAAGCTTTCAGCAAAGATTTTCCCAAAAACTTTCCCAAGAACTTTCCCAAGATTTACGAGATTTACAGGAGGGCTTACAGCTTGAGACTCCTGTGATCAAAACTTACCCGACCTTCCTCCTTCTGGGAGAAATTGGATTTTTACAGTTGCGATTTTTGGGCTTTTGTTTGGTGCTAGGGGCGATCGCTCCCTTTCCCCGAGAAGATTTACAAACTCTATTTAGTGCCTTTAGTCTGGCTTGGGTGGCGGGCTTAGTTGTCCCTGTTCCCAGTGGCTTGGGAGTTTTTGAAACTGTAATGTTGGTGTTGCTAGAATCACAACTTCCCTCAGCGATTATTCTCACTTCCGTAGGTTTATTGCGTCTAGTCAGTATTACTGCTGAATTGATCGGTGCAGGGTTAGGGAGTTTTCCAGAGTTGAGGCGATCGAGACTATGAATCCTCGGCTAAAATCTACTAAAATCTACCTTTGAAAACCAAAAAATAAGAATAATTTGCGGTTAAAAGCACCAGAAAAATTTAAACACTCTCTTAATCGTCAAGACTCCAGGTTTCCCCCTGTTCCAGTGAAGATTTGCCAGATAATTCTGTATTTCCTTCCTCTTCATGTTCCTTCAGTTGCGAAAATAATCGATAGGCATCAAGAGACTCTACCCCATCCTGTTTAATTTTAACTAAATTGTATTCCACACTATCGGTATAAATTGCCGAAGTAATCTTAAATATCTCAAAAAAATTAATCACCCAAGCAGAATCATCTATGGATTGTTCCATATAATAATGAATTAATTTAGCAACTCTTTCTTCTAAATGGACTCGAGAATTGGGGCTAATCGATACTATTTTTAAGAGGATAATTACCAAGGTGATTGTACTTCCTTGAGAGAGAAAAAGAATAAATAGAGGTGATGGTTCTTGGCGAGTTTCCGTAGTTAGATAATCAATTAGTCGGTTACAAGTCCGCAGGAGCAGAGCATTATCTATAATTTCATCATTTTTGTCTACAAATAAAGTATCTAGTTTTGCTGATAATTTATCATTAAATGCTAGAAGGGAAGTATCTCGATCGACAGAATAAATTAGATATCTTTGTAAGGCTAACTTGAAGCGATCGTAGGGCAGATTTTCAATTTGCTTCAGAAATAATCTACTAACGTTGTACTGCTTGTGGGAATTGATTTGAATAACGATTTTTTTGACTAGACGTAATACTCCATCTCCCAAGGCTGTGGGATTTTGAGGAGCTTCTTGTTTGGGAGTGACAGAGCCCGATCGAGCCGTGTACATTGCCAAATCAAATCTAAATCTACTCTTGAGTTGCTGCGATAGAGCTTGAGCCGCCTCCCGTTGTTCGATCGGGTTATTGGCATCGGTGTATTGAGGAACTAACAAAAAAGAAGCATACCGACTACTCCAATGTTTATTTTCACCTTCATCATGTCTGGAGGCAAATAACTTTAACTCTTGATATTCTTGGCTAACAACAAATTCTTTAATCCAATTCCGGGTACGGCTGAGGGGGCGAGATAAAGCATCCTTGAGATTATTAATTCCCTCTAAACTAGTGACTAACTCCCTAATATAGATATAATTTCTAGTAGTTTCCCAGTTATTAATCAGGATATAGCAAGAACGCTTAAGAGTTTCCCGAAAAATTGCCTCATTATTATGCATGACAATTTCTGTTAAAGCTCGGACTGCTTCTAAGTTGAGGTTGCTAGATTCAAGGGAAAAATATAGGTGTTGAAACTCTAATATTCCCTTCTCTGGAGACCATTCTTGAACAATTTGGACTAGGAACCTATAAATAATTTCTTGGTTGCGCTGGAGTTCTGCCTCAGATTTCTTTGAATTAAACCCTCCACTGGTGCTATGACCTTGAATA
>JAIMKT010000009.1:0-4760 GCA_020692245.1 Microcoleus sp. GA_180221_E-2-1-MAG-45_12 | reverse complement strand
TGGGGATGTAGTTTAATACTAGTTCAATCCCCAGTTACTGGAATATTTTTTCTCTTGAAAAAGGATTGTTTCCGGAGGTTAATTTATTGGGGCTGAATGCGAATTGTTTTGTCCGCACTAGAAAAGCTGAAGGATAAACCAAATTCTCCACAAAAGTCTGCCACTAGGACAAAAGTAGAGTTTTCCACAATTATACCCTGCATAAAAGGACGCACGGGCTGTTCTTGATCACCAACGGGGTTGCCTTCAATATCTTGGGGGCGGTTCATGTAAATATCGACGAGAGGAAATCCGGGGACGATCGGGGAGTCGACCAGATATCTAGGCACAAGGTCTGACAGGAGATTAATAAAGCGCAGGGAGCCGCCTTGAAATTCGCCAATTTTGATCCCCAGAGGTGTAATTATTTCTCGGAGCCGGACATAGCAGCGGTTGTCAGCCATGATGTAACCAAGACAAATCTGTTGGGAGCCATAAAAAATCCGGCATTCGTTTTGTTTGGGCAGTTGGCTGAGTTGGGTAGCTTCTTTGGGGACAGGTACTTCCATCAGTTGGCGAATTTTCCGTCGCAGGATTTCTCCCCCTTCCCCGCCTCGATCGGTCGGCTTCACCTGCCAATAATCCCATCGATCGGCCGTCCCCCCAGGCCAGCCATCATGCCAAGACATGGGACCATAGTTATCGTGGGGTAAGCCCCTCGCCCTAGCCGTATTGAAGGAAACCCCCGTAGCACTCCTTGCTTGAACTAAGGTAAAGTCCTTATTGGCAGCGGCTTCAGCGTGGGTCAAGACCTTGGCAATGGTGATATCCGCAGCCTTCCAGCCTAGTTGTTTAGCTAAGGTAGCTACCTCTTGACACATATTATTCACTTGAACATCGGTCGGCGGAAAATCCTTCCAGCCAATTCCTCCCATACAAGAAGTTGTGATACTCACCGCATTACTATTTCGAGCGTAGGTGTGGCTATTGAGAGGTTGGTCATAGCCAGTGAGACGGCGAACAGAACCATTACCCAGGATGACAGTATGGTAAAAGCCGGGGACTGCCCAGTTATAGTTTGTCCCTGTCCAGTGCAGATAAATTTTTCTGATGATTTGACTCATAGATGTGCGATCGCTCCCAATTAAAACCTAATCTTAAAGCAATCCTACCAACCCCCGGTCAGAACAAATCAGAGTCAAGCATCTCAAACTTATAAAAATTTACAAACCTAAATTACAAACCTAAATTTACCCGCTAGCATTTACCAACCTAAAGTGATGAATTGCCTTGGTAACCTTCGTTGCGTATCTATAAAATATAAGTATAAATTCTAAAGATCAAGGAAAAATCAAGAAAATCAGAAAACTATCGCAAAAACTAGCAAATAACTAACTAATAAAGCCTAGTAATAGGTTATGATTTTAATTTGTGGTATTGAATAGGAAATTCTTCCCAATCCCCAACCCCCATCTCGTGTATTAACTAAACTATGACTTCACAATCAACTAATTCTCCAACTAACTCTCAGAGAACCACTGCCTCTTTTTCTACTGAAGATTTTGCTAAAGCCTTAATTAAGCACGACTACGACTTCAAGCGGGGTCAGACAGTGCGGGGCATCATTCACACCCATGAAAGAGATGGGGCTTACGTGGATGTAGGCGGCAAATCCCTAGCCTTTGTCCCCCTTGATGAAGCGGCTCTGGTTCCCATTCGAGATATCAGTTCAATTCTGCCCCTTGATGCGGAAATCGACTTTCTGATCATTCGTGAACAAAATGAAGAAGGTCAAGTTACCCTATCACGCCGTCAATTGGAATTACGTCTCGCTTGGGAACGTCTCCTAGAGATTCAAGCAAACAATGTTACGGTACAAGTTCGAGTCACTGGCTTTAATAAAGGTGGTGTGACGGTAGATGTGGAATCCCTCCGGGGCTTTATTCCTCGATCGCACCTCACCCACAGAGATGAGATGGAATCCCTTGTTGGTAGCACCATTACAGCAACTTTCCTCGAAGTCAACCCCAAGGAAAGCAAGCTGATCCTCTCCCAACGTCAAGCCAGCCACTCTGCTGCTCTCAGCCAACTCCAAGCTGGACAACTAGTATTTGGTAAGGTGACAGGGGTCAGACCCTTTGGTGTATTTGTTGATCTTGAAGGAGTGACAGGACTGCTCCACATTAAACAAGTTAGCCAGAAATTCATTGAGAACTTACCGGGAATTTTTGAAACCGGACAAGAACTCAAAGCGGTAATCATTGAAATTGATGACGTGAAAAAACGGATATCCCTGTCTACCAGAATTCTGGAAAGCTATCCCGGAGAGATGCTTGAAAAGCGTGAAGAAGTCATGGCAACCGCCGAAGCAAGACTAATCAAAGCTCAACAAAAACTCTTTGGTACTGCCCCTGTAGAGCCAAGGGAAACTGCTCCCGCACCAACTCCAGAGGCTGAAGTTACCCCAGAGCTAGAAGTAGTTTCAGAAGTAGCTCCAGAAGTAGCTCCAGAAGCAGTGGCGGAAAAACTAGAGGAGACAACGATTCCTGTTGCCCCAGAAGCAGTTTCTGAGCCAGTCTCTGAGTCAATTCCTGAAGCAGTATCTCCAGAGGCAACAGCCCCGGAAGTTGAAACCACGCCTGTGGAAGTATAAATTTAGAGTAGATTGAGAAATTTCTCTAGATGTTTAATGCTCAATTAAGGATTTCGATCGAAGTTAACTTGTAATTAATTAGTGATTAAGTTATTTAGTTCTCGATTCTTAGTTTTAGCGATCGCTCTCCTGACTATGATATTTGTTCTCTACTGGGGAGCTGGTCAGGGGGCATTTTTTTGGGTAAATAGAGCCACTGCTGCATCTATCACCACACCCAAAGTTCATCCCTTACCTCCAAGCCTTGCTCAAAATGTTCATGATTTAGGCAACCATCAAGCTGGAGAAACTTATGCAGATAATTACTTTGCCGAAATTAAACCTACGCCTCTAGGTCATTTAGTCTGGTCACAATTTCCGATCAAGGTTTATCTAGAGCAAGCTAGGGCAGATTTAAGTTTTGCTGAACAGGAAAGATTTACCAACTGGACTAGAGCTGTAACTCAGGCTGTGGGGGAATGGGCGGTGTATTTACCTCTAGAGTTGGTTGTTCCAGATTCAGAGGATATTGCAGAGATTACGAATAGTACAGATATTCAAATCTGGCGATCGCTCCCCTCCCAGCGAGCCACCCGCAATCCCACCACTGGGGAACTTGAAATTCCTAGAGCCGCCGCCGCCCAAACTCGTTACCAGTTTTATCTCCAAGCTCCCGGAGATATCTTGGCACACCGCTTTGTGATCTATCTCAGCCCAGACCAAAACCCCGCCTACACCCTCGCCACAGCCCGCCATGAACTTGGTCACGCCTTGGGAATTTGGGGGCATAGCCCTGCGGAAACTGACGTGATGTACTTCTCGCAAGTCCGCAATCCTCCTCCTATTTCCCAGCGAGATATTAATACTTTACGGAAAATTTACCAACAACCGACCCAGTTGGGCTGGCAAGTAGAAAATTCTTCTTAGGGAAGAGTGTAGTCACTGCTGCTAAAATTTTCTAGTCCATGTAGGTGGACTTGTTCTCGTAGTAACGGTTTTAACCGCCTCTGGGAAATCAACTCACTAATCCACAAACCCACAACTAAATGAGTGACCTAAATTACCGCCTCGAAAAAGATTCTATGGGGGAGAAGCAAATTCCTCAGGATGTTTACTATGGAATTCAAACCGTCCGGGCGATCGCCAACTTTCCCATTAGTGGGATCAAGCCCCTGCCAGCCTACGTAGATGCCTGTTTGTTGATCAAAAAAGCGGCAGCAATTACCAATGGGGAACTAGGGTGCATTTCTCCAGAGGTAAGCGGGGCGATCGTCCAAGCGGCGGATGAAATTCTTCAAGGGAGCCTCCGGGATCAATTTGTGGTGGATGTTTATCAAGCTGGGGCAGGAACTTCTCACCATATGAATGTGAATGAAGTCTTGGCAAATCGGGCTTTAGAAATTTTAGGCGATCGCAAGGGAAATTACGATCAAGTCAACCCCAACGACCATGTAAACTATGGGCAGTCCACCAATGATGTGATCCCCACTGCCATCCGCATCGGCGCGATTTTGGCTCTCACCCACAATCTTTACCCCAGCCTAGAGTATGCGATCGCCGTCCTCGATCGAAAATCCGAAGAATTTAAAGACGTGATCCGCTCCGGCAGAACCCATATGCAAGATGCTGTCCCCGTGAGACTAGGGGAAAACTTTCAAGCCTGGGCGCAGATCATCTCTGCCCACGTCATCCGCCTTGCCCGTGCTTCTGGAGAATTGATGACCTTGGGGATCGGTGGTTCTGCCGTTGGCACCGGACTCAATACCCATCCTCAGTACCGGAATAGAATTGTCGAAGTTTTAGGAGAATTAATTGAGCAACCCCTGCAACCTGCTCCCCATCTGATGGCTGCTATGCAAAGTATGGCTCCCTTTGTGGCTGTTTCTGGGTGCTTGCGGAACTTAGCCCAAGACTTAGTAAAAATCTCCCATGACCTCCGCCTGTTAGATTCTGGACCGAAAACTGGTCTAAAGGAAATTCAACTGCCCCCAGTCCAACCCGGCTCTTCGATCATGCCCGGAAAATACAATCCGGTAATGGCAGAAATGACCTCAATGGTTTGTTTTCAGGTAATGGGTTACGACAGTTCGATCGCCCTTGCCGCCCAAGCGGGACAACTAGAATTGAACGTGATGATGCCCCTCATTGC
>JAIMKT010000094.1:15262-15463 GCA_020692245.1 Microcoleus sp. GA_180221_E-2-1-MAG-45_12 | reverse complement strand
AATGGTTCTCGCTCGGATGGTTTCCGCTAGGTATTCCGCCACTGCCCAAGCGATCGACAACCCATCAAAAGTTGCTGTCCCCCGCCCAATTTCATCTAATAACACCAGGGATTTACTAGTGGCATGGTTGAGAATATTTGCCGTTTCGTTCATTTCCACCATAAAAGTTGACTGCCCCGTCGCCAGATCGTCCACTGCCCC
>JAIMKT010000094.1:1597-15232 GCA_020692245.1 Microcoleus sp. GA_180221_E-2-1-MAG-45_12 | reverse complement strand
CAACTGCACTGATTTCCCCGGCACAAAACTGCCCACCTGCGCCATGAGTTGAATTAACCCCACCTGCCGCAGATAACAACTTTTGCCACTAGCATTGGGCCCTGTGAGAATCACCAAATCTGGATAATCATCTAGGGAATCTGCCTCCAGAGATGCGGCTCCCAAGTTGGTAGAATTCGGCACAAAGAACCCCGCCGGGAGAGATTGCTCCACCACCGGATGCCGTCCATTTGTAATGCTAATTTCCCGTGAATCCAAAATTTCGGGGCGACAATAGCCTTGGTTCACCGCCACCTCCGCTAAACCCGCCAAGACATCGATCGCTGCCACTGCCCTCGCCGTATTCCTGATCTCTTCCGCATGGTTCCCCGCTTGCTCCCGTAGTTCCGTAAACATTTCATACTCCAGACGATTTAGATCATCCTTAGCAGTGAGAATCCGGTTTTCCCGTTCCTTGAGTTCTGGAGTAATGTAGCGTTCCTCGTTGGTCAGGGTTTGCTTGCGGATGTAGTCGGCGGGGACTTGATCGGCTTTGCTACGAGAAATGGAAATATAGTAACCAAAGGCTTTGTTATAGCCCACCTTCAGGTTCGGAATCCCCGTGCGGGCTTTTTCTTGCATTTCTAAATCTGTCAACCATTTTTGGTCATCGATCGCCACCGATCGCATTTCATCTAATTGCAGATTCACCCCATCTTTAATTAACCCGCCTTCTTGGAGATGGAGGGGCGGCGTATCAATCAAGGTATCCCGAATTAATTGCCCCAATAGTTCAAGATTTTGGGGGACTTGTTGCACAGCCTTCAGGTAGGGAGCTTGTCCCCCGGCAGTTAATTCAGCTAAGCGGGGTAATTGCAGGAGAGAATCGGCGAGGGCGACTAAATCTCTAGCGTTGGCAGTCCCCGCTCCACACCGTCCCGCTAGTCTTTCTAGGTCATAAATTTGTTTGAGCAGACTAGATAAATCCCGGCGGAGGCTGTGATTGTGGCTGAGTTCGGCGATCGTATCCTGTCTAGCTTTAATTCCCCTAGGATCGAGGAGGGGTTGCAATAGCCAGCGGCGTAAGGCTCTCCCCCCCATAGCGGTACTAGTGCGATCGAGCGCCCACAACAGGGAACCATGGTAGGCTCCATCCCGGACGGTTTGGGTAATTTCTAAATTCCTCCGGCTCTGGTAATCGAGAATGAGATAGTCGGCGATCGTGTAGGTACGTAACAATTGCAAGGGCAGAGCTTGATCTTTTTGAGTATCTTCGAGGTATTCCAACAAACCCCCCGCCGCCCGCACTCCCAAGGGTAAATGCTCGCAACCCAAACCTTCGAGGGAACGCAGATGAAATTTTTCTAGCAACCGACTCCGGGCTTCCCCTAAGCTAAAGGGGGTTTGTCTGCGCCACGCATAGCAAAAATTGGGGGGGAGGCAACTAGGCAGATGGCTAGATTTTTCCCCCGGTCGCAACAGCCCAATTAAATCTTGAGCATTGGTAGGGACAAGAATTTCTGAAGGTTGCAAACGCATTAATTCTTGGGTTAACTGCTCTAAATTGGTGGCTTGGGTGGTGAAAAATTCCCCGGTGGAAATATCAGCGTAGGCTAATCCCCAGTGTTGGTTGGCAATGACTACGGCAGCAAGGAAATTATTATGTTTTGCCTTGAGCATCAATTCTTCCGTGAGGGTTCCGGGAGTGATCACCTTGGTAATGGCTCGTTTTACCTGTCGTCCTTCCTTGGCGGCGATCGCCGCATCTTCTACCTGATCACACACAGCGATGGCATAGCCTTTATCTACTAAAAGGGCTGCGTAGCGATCGAGGGCATGGTGGGGAACTCCGGTCATGGCAACCCGCCCAATCTCTTTCCCGCCTTCTTTGCTCGTCAGCACCAATTCCAACTGCTGGGAAACCGTAGCGGCATCAGTAAAAAAGCACTCAAAAAAATCTCCCACTCGGTACAACAGCAACGCATGGGGATACTGATCCTTCACCTCTAGATAATGACTAAGCATCGGGGTGAGTTTGGTGCGATCGAGGGCGCTAGGATCAATGCAGGGAGACTGGCGAGAGTTTTTCTCTAAATTTTTCTCTGAGGCAGAATTACTTTGATTAGAAGCCTGATTAGAAGCTTGATTAGATGCAGAATAGCTCACGGTTTATAGAAGTTAGAAAGTACAGAGGTCAATATCTATAATAACCGCCCTAGCCCAAGATTTTGACCGCTATTTTTTCGGAGACAACGGTTTGTGATGATCCTAGGGAAGATATCAAGAACCTTCAATTTCAATTACTTATTTTAGCTCGATCGTATCTATAGCAAGGTTAGATTGGATTAGATTAGGTTAAATAACCTTACTAGAATTTATTGGAAAGTGGGATTTTTGTAATATGTGGGTGAGTTCTTCTGCGGTAAGGGGCGGAAAAAATAGATAACCCTGTCCCAATTGACATCCCAACTTCGTTAACTGCTCTACTTGGGAAGCCACTTCAACTCCCTCCGCCACAATGCTCATATCTAAACTATGTCCAAGGGCGACAATCATTTCAATAATTTCTGTGTGTCCAGAGGTGAGGCGATCGACAAAGGAGCGATCGATCTTTAGGGTATTAATGGGTAGAGTATGCAGACGATTTAGAGAAGAATATCCTGTCCCAAAATCATCGATACAGAGCTTAATTCCTAACTCTTGGAGTTCATTTAATAACTCTAATTGGGAATCGGTTGTTTCGAGGAGACAACTTTCAGTGATTTCTAACTTTAGGTAATGTCCAGACAAGCCTATTTCTAGCAAAATCTGCCGAATATTTCTCACCAAATCCTGTTGTTTGAGTTGAACTGGTGAAATATTAACATTCATAAAAAAAGCAAATTCATTACTAGAAATATCTGAGGAATTATTTATAAAACTATTCGATAAAATGTTTGGTGAGTTATTTATAGAATTATTTATAGAATTATCTGGTGCAATATTTGGAGAAAATTCTTGTTGCCATTGGTGTATTTGTTGGCAGGCTTCCTCGATAATCCACCAACCCAAGGGATTAATTAATCCGGTTTCTTCAGCGATCGAGATAAACTGCTCTGGAGAAATTATCTTGCCACTGGGATGTTGCCACCGGAGCAGCGCCTCGACTCCTTGGATTTTTTGAGTTTGCAAACAAACAATGGGTTGATAATACAGACGAAATTCGCCTCGATCGATCCCTTGCCGGAGTTCCTGCTCCAAATTCAATCGCTCCATCGCCCATCTACGAACTACAGGATCAAAAATCTCATAACGCCCCCGCCCTTTATGCTTGGCTTGATACATCGCTAAATCTGCATCTCGCAAAATCTCTTCCGGTTTTTGATAACTTTCACTGCTTAAATTAATTCCAATACTAGCACTAATAAATAGTTCATAATCTCCTAACTTAAAAGGTAATTGGAGTTGAATTTGTACCAAGTCTGCTAACTTTACTGCCTCCTCTATACTAACAATTTCTTCCAGCAAAATAACAAATTCATCCCCACCCAATCTCGCAACATTAGTATGCCGATCTAAAATAGCTTGAATCCGAAAACTTGCATATTTTAATAATTTATCCCCAACGGGATGACCGAGGGTATCATTGATAGTTTTGAATTGATCAAGATCAATAAATAATATTCCGTAGGCAAGGCAATTTTGGGTCAGGTATTGCAGTCTTTGCATCAGCCAAGCTCGGTTTGGTAAGCCTGTGAGGGTATCATGGTAGGCATCATATTCTAGCTTCCGTTCCCGTTTGAGGAGTTGGTCTTGAATGAGTTGGAGATCACTATTTAGTTCATCTTTTTCTCGTAAAGCGATTTGCTGTTCTTGGAGTTTTTCGGTTTTAATTAAATTGATGCGATCGCCCAGAGCTAAGGATAGAAATATCATCAACGCAATCAGACCAAAGCGGGGAGATTCTCGAATCCAGACATAGGCAGGAATGATACCTAAAAAGGCAAGCTGAATTAAGAAAAGGCTGACAAATAAACTAAAACAAGATAATAAATAATAGCGGGCTGGATAGTAGCCCCGGCGGTAGGCAAGAATTCCCAAGATTGTAGTGAGGCAGCTAGTTAATAATAAAAATATGGCTCCGGGGCTTGCCATGGTTCTAAAGGGCAATAACAAAAATCCTAAGAATAGCAAAATAGCAGTGACTTGAAAGACTCGTAAATAGCGATGCCAACGGGGTAAGAATTCCCGGATTTGCAGAAATTCTGCTGTCCATTGAAGCATGATAAAAACGACAATTAAAGGCCCCAGAAATATAATATTATTATTCCAAACAACTTGATTTTGCCCAAAATACTGCATTACTAATCCATCAACCATCAAGAACCGAGAGCTAGTTCCTATGGCAATAATCATGTAGTATAAATAGCCCAAATCCTTGAGAGAAATTAATAATAATAAGTTGTATAAAACTGCAAAGATCACAACTCCGTAGCTAATCCCAATTAATAAATTAGTAGTGGAGCGATGCTGCCAAAATATGAGGGGGCTAGAGAGGTGAGCATCAATAATTAGGGAGGTGCTAGTTTTTAGACACAAATAGATAGTTTGCTGGCTATGGGCAGGCAGGGGAATCCGAAAAGCAAAGAGTCGATCGGGAATATCTCTAGTGGTGAAGGGATAGAGTAAGCCAGTTTTTTTGATAGTCCATTTTTGAGATTGATTTTGGGCTTGATTCTGGAATTGATTTTGAGCTTGATGATTGGGAATGTATAAATATATGTGATCAATTAGTTGATGCTCTAGGGATAAAATCCACTCCAAGTCTCGATCGGTAGTATTCGTAATAGGTAATCTTGCCCAGTAGGTAAATTTGGTATAACCAAAACTAGGAGGGTTCCATTTACTAGGAAGAAATTGCTGTTCAAAAGTGGGATTACTAATCTCCTCGATCGTCAGCTTATTTTCTGGGTCTTTAAGAAATTGAAAATAGGTTCCTAAGGCATATCTTTCGGTTCGATCGTCCACCGTAACTCCAGAAACCACAGTTGGCGGGATGCTAGCAGGAGCGAGAAAGAGGGGGTTGGCTTGGGCAGGAGATTTAGGAACAAAACTTTCCCAGCGTAGCAAAGTTGACAGCAATATTGTCAAAGATATTAGAAATACTAGAAAAAATGGTAGATAAGATCTTGATTTCATACAAATTAGATTAAAAAAACCTGTAATTGCTAGCTGTTTGCTACAGTGAGTATCAAGGAGAAAGGTACTTTAAGATACCATTTTACAAATTTTACCTACCTCACCTCTACAATTTAACCTACTAATATCCTTTCATCCTTCGGTGCTTTTACCTGCCATTTCTTCTGACAAGTATATTTTTGTAAGGTTAACTTGTGCATTACCTGTTAATTATCTAGATGGGTAATGTTTTGGGAATGATATTTTGGGAATAATATTTTTGAACAATCTCTAAGCTAGACAAGACAACTAAACGATGAAACAACTAATTAAACAGCCTTTACCACTCCAACAGGGGGATTTGTTGCAGGTTATTGCCCCCAGTGGCAGTTTGCAAGAAATGGAGGCTTATGCTCAGGGCTTGGAGGTGTGGCGATCGCAAGGCTATCGATTAGAAATTCCAGAGCTAGAGAGTTGGGGCTATTTAGCTGGAACCGACCAAGTACGCCGTCAGCAACTCCGGGCAGCCTGGTCAAACCCAGAAGTTCGGGGAATTCTCTGTGTCCGGGGCGGGTATGGCACAGCAAGGATTCTAGAGGATTGGCAGTGGCAGGGGTTGGATAATCCCAAATGGCTAATTGGGTTTTCGGATGTCACAAATTTACTATGGAGCCTTTACCACCAAGGAATCGGTAGTATCCATGGAGCAGTCTTAACTACCTTGGGGATGGAACCACAGTGGTCGATCGAGCGCCTATTCACTTTGCTCCAAGGACAGGAAGTAGAACCTATCCAAGGCACAGGCTGGGGCGGGGGCAGGGTGACGGGGCAGCTTTTGCCGGGAAACTTGACTGTGGCAACTCACCTCCTAGGAACTCCTTGGCAACCAGATTTAACTGGAGTGATTCTTGCCTTTGAAGATGTCACCGAATCTCCTTATCGGATCGATCGCTACCTCACCCAGTGGCGGGCTAGTGGAGCTTTGCAACTTATCAAAGGGATTGCCCTAGGGCGGTTTAGTCGCTGTGATCCTCCCAATTTTGATCCCCAAAACCCCAGCTATAAATCTAGTTGGACTGTAGAAGAGGTGTTGGTCGATCGACTTGGTGATCTTGGCATTCCCATAGTCTCTGGTTTACCCTTCGGTCATGATGGCGAAAATGCAGCGTTGCCTGTGGGGAGGTTGGTGGAACTAGACAGCGATCGAGGAACCCTGAGTATTTTACCCTGAGGTATTTCATCCAATTACTTAAAATCTCTCAAGTCTCTATGCTTTCTAGATTTCCAAGATATTTGTAGACATTTTTAGACACAAATATTAATTACTATTAGTTACATTTGACAAATTTACTATCTATTTTTATTGCTAAATTGTTGCATAAATAGGTAGAATCTTTCTCATAAATAAAAGATTTTGAGGTTTTTCCATGCCCTACACCAACGAAGAAGGTGGTCGTTTAAATAATTTCGCAGTAGAACCAAAAGTTTATAAAGCTGAACCTCCCACCCCCAACCAAAAACGTAACTACCTAATTATGGGGGTGCTTGCCACTATCCTAGTTGCGGGACTAATCTTTGTTGCTGCTTCTGTTTCCTAAAATCAGTGATAAAAAATTATGTTCAAAAGATTAACAGTTGTTCTGTTTTTAGTTCTTAGTCTAGCTCTGCAAAGTTGCGCTGGTGGGGTTAGTGGGCTAAAAAGTTATGTAGATACTAGCGATGGGTATCAATTTTTTTATCCCAATGGCTGGCTAGAAGTTCCTGTGAAAAGTGGGCCAGATGTGGTGTTTCATGATGTGATCGAGAGTACGGAGAATGTGAGCGTAGTTATCAGCCCTGTGCCAGAGGGCAAGACCCTTGAAGATTTGGGGACTCCTTCAGAAATTGGCTATCAACTCCAAAAACGGGCGATCGCTCCCCCCAACTCCAATCGGCAAGCAGAATTAATCAACGTGGCTAGTCGAGAAGTCAATGGCAAAACCTATTATTTAATGGAGTATGAGGTGAAAATTGGCGAAGCAGCCCGTCACGATCTGGCTAGTGTCACCGTGAGCCGGGGCAAACTCTATACTTTTAATGCCTCCACTACTGATGTGCGCTGGCAGAAAGCCAAGAATGTGTTAGAGACTGTAGTTAAATCTTTCTTGGTTGATTAATAGTTGACGAGAACCCGATGAGAACTTGATGAGAACCCGATGAAAACCTTTGTATTAGCTTCGGCATCTCCAGCCCGTAAACGCCTATTAACCAATGCGGGGATTAATCCTGTAGTTCAGGCTAGTGATTTTGATGAATCCCTCGTGCAACTAGACAATCCCCAAGAGTTGGTAAATACCCTTGCAGAAAAAAAAGCTGCCACGGTTGCAAAGTTTTATCCTCAAGCGGTGGTGTTAGGCTGTGATTCGATTCTGTCCATTGATGGTGAGATTCATGGCAAGCCCAAAAATGCAGCGGAGGCGATCGAGCGGTGGCAGTTGATGTCGGGGAAAGTAGGGACTCTCTACACTGGGCATTGCTTGATGGCGGGAACCCAAGTTTTAGTGAAGTGCGGGATTACCAAGGTGTATTTTGCCACGGTGAGCGATCGAGAAATTGCGGACTACGTAGCCACAGGAGAACCCTTGACCTGTGCAGGTTGTTTTGCCCTCGAAGGTAAAGGGGGATTCTTTGTCGAAAATCTGATCGGTTGTCACAGCAATGTAATTGGTTTAAGTTTGCCCCTACTACGCACCATGCTCCAAGACCTTGGTTATCAACTGGCAGATTTTTGGGATTAATTTCTGGGATTAATTTCTGGGATTAATTTCTGAGCATAGTCTTAAACAAATTACACTTAAACAAATGCCGAAATAAATACTAATTTTCAGGTTTTCTGCTTTTCTGAAATCCCCCACATTGCAACGTTTATGTTTCCGATCATTACAACCATTCTTCTTTGGGTTTTGATTGTTGGTGTTCTCTGGTATGTATTGACCCAATTAGTTAGCAAAAAAGCCCTAGCAACAATAGGGGCTGTTTTATTGCTTCTAGTCATCATACTTGCTTTTTTCAACCCAAATGATGGCTTTGGGGAGACATGGTGGCGGTTGTTGTCCTTGCCCCTCAAGCCCTTGGGTCTGGGGATTGTCTTGTTGGGGTTTGCCCTGCGTCAAGGTTTGAAGAAAGTTAGTGGAGAATTGGTGGCGGTGGCTTTTTTGGTTCTCTTCATAGGAAGTTCGCCGATTTTGGCAACTCTCCTCTCCCGGCAAGCAGCTATGAATTTTACTCAAAATATGGCAACAGAGCAACGCCTTCCCCCAGCCACGATCGTAGTCTTGGCACGAGGCACTACTAAAATTAGCCGTCTTCCGCAGCGAGAAGTGCAGTTAACAGAGCAAGGCGATCGACTCCTAGCCACTGCCAATATATATGGACAAGAAGTATTTTTTGGCAAACAACCCCTTGTCATTATCAGTGCAGGGCGGCGACCGGGGATTCCCCTAGAGGATTCTAATGCGATCGAAGCCAACGATGTCCGAGTGATTCTTAGGCGTTTGGGGATTCCAGAATCCCAGTTAGTTGTCGAAACTCAAGGGCTTGATGTCCGCACCAGTGCTGAAGCTGTCACCAAAATTTTAAAAGAGCGTAATCTCCAAAATCAACCAATTATTTTAACTACTTCGGGGCTGGAAATGCGCCGGGCGATCGGGACTTTTGCTGAGCTAAATATCCAATCTATCCCCAACCCTACAGATTTTATTCCCGGAAATATTAAGCCTGTAAACCTGAATAATATAGTTGTTGAAGACCTCGTACCCAATGTCGAATCTTTATTGCTCACCTCTCGTCTAGTTGATGAATATCTAATTCAAATTTATTATTTTCTCCGGGGTTGGCAAGGGATTAATAGCTGTTTTACTTGTAATTAGTGGGTGATCAATAGTGATTGAAATTAAATCATAAGAAATGACTTAAACTATTATTTAAAGTTACTTGCGACTATTTAAAACTATTTTTTATACCTACTCTAATAAATTTATTTTCATCATACTAGATTGACATAAATTCATCAAAATTACTCCTGAGATCAATATAGAGAAAGGGTTTAAGCCCATATTAACTACTTTAATATCCTTACTATCTTGGTGCTTACCATTACAAATGCTGGCTTGTAAGTCCACTTTCTACAGGGGGGTTTAGGAGAATTGCTGTCTGTAGGAATAGGGATTTTCCAATTAAAATAGAAAAACTAGAAATTAAATTAGAATCCATGGCTTCTTATTCTCGGCTTAAAAAGCTCCAAGACTATTTGCGTCCCCATTGGCAGAAACTATTTTGGGGAATTATTTCCTTATTTATTGTGAATGCGATCGGGATTTATATTCCCCTTTTGATCCGGGATATTATTGATCAACTGCGAGTTACCTTTAGCTTCGATCGCCTCTGGTACTACGTAATTCTGATTTTTGCCCTCGCTTCGATCATGTGGTTTATCCGCATGGCTTCCCGCACTATTTTATTTGGCTTGGGCCGACAGGTAGAGTTTGATCTCAAGCAAAAAATATTCCAACATCTCCTCACTCTCGACCCCGCCTACTTTGCCCAAAATACTGCCGGAGATTTGATCAACCGGGCAACTAGTGATGTGGATAATATCCGCCGCCTGTTGGGGTTTGCGATCCTGAGTTTGGCAAATACCTTTTTTGCTTATACTCTGACTTTTCCGGTAATGGTGGGGATTAGCTGGTGGTTGAGTTTAGCCACGATCGCCATTTATCCGATCATGCTGGTGAGTGTTTCCCTATTCAGCGACAAATTGCGGGGGCAACAACAAGAAGTCCAAGAAGAGTTGTCCACGATTAGTGAACTTGTCCAAGAAGATATTAGCGGGATTTCCCTGATTAAAATCTATGCCCAAGAGGACAATGAACGGCAAGCCTTTCGCCAAACCAATCAACGCTTGTTAACGGCAAATCTCAAGTTAGCTCAAACCAGAAATGTTTTATTTCCCGTAGTCGAGGCTTTAGCCTACGTCAGTTTGCTAGTGTTGCTATGGCTGGGGACTGGGGCGATCGCCGACGGCAGTATTAGCGTAGGGGATTTTGTGGCTTTGCTGATCTATGCTGAACGATTAGTATTTCCCACAGCCCTACTGGGATTCACGATCACGGCTTATCAACGAGGGGAGGTGAGCATCGATCGCATTGAAACTATTCTCATGGCAAACTCCGAAATTAGTGATCTAGAAACTGCGATTTCCCTGCCGATTGAGAAAATCCGGGGCAGCCTCGAAGCCAAACACCTCAGCTTTAGTTTTCCCGGCAGCAATACTCCAGCCTTAAAAGATCTAAATTTCACGATTCAGCCCGGAGAAACCATTGCCATTGTTGGCCCGATCGGCTCTGGGAAATCTACCCTTGCCAATGCTCTGCCCCGTCTGCTGGATATTGCTCCCGGTCAGCTATTCCTAGACGGCTACGACATCACCCAAATTAATCTCCAAGATTTGCGCCGAGCGATCGCCTACGTGCCTCAAGAGAGCTTTTTGTTTAGCACCTCCATGAAAAACAATATCCGCTATGGTGATCCGGCAGCAGAGACTCCAGAAATTGTCAGCGTTGCCCAACAAGCCCAAATTCATCCAGAGATTATCAACTTTCCTCAGGAGTACAGCACGATCGTGGGTGAACGGGGGATTACCCTCTCTGGGGGACAACGCCAACGGACAGCTTTAGCAAGGGCTTTATTAGTCGATGCTCCCGTGCTAATTCTTGATGATGCCCTTTCCAGCGTAGATAACCAAACTGCAACAGATATTCTCCACAACCTTTCCCAAGGAACCCAGCGCAAAACCGTAGTTTTCATTTCCCATCAACTTTCTGCCGCCGCCCAGGCCGATCGAATTTTGGTGATGGAGGGTGGTCAGATTGTCCAAGTTGGGACTCACCAAGAGTTGGTTATGGCTGAGGGTTTATACAAATCTCTGTGGTATCAGCACCAGTTAGAAAAAATACTTCAATAGCTAGAGTCTTTAGTATTCCCAATGACCGGTTTTTGAGATTAACTAAAGATATACTAAGCTGTTGGCTTTAAAAAATCTTAAAAAATCTCCAAGGATAATAGGTAAAGGATCCTAATCAAGTCAATGCAGTCAAGGGTTAAGAGATTTTAATTTGCCGAGAATTTTACGTTTATTGGGTAAAAACAGGAGATTTTTAGATAAATTTAAGTTGCCAAAATATCTATTTTCATTGACAATTAGGAATAGGTAAGTAATATTAATTGGGTACAGCAATATATGTACCTACTAAGCAATAAGTTTAGGCAATAAATTTAAGGAGAAGTTTCACACTATGAGGGTAGCCCTAATTGAAGACCACGATCTGACTAGAGATGGGATTCGCCTTGCTCTTCAGAACTGTCCAGAAATCGAATTTGTCGGCGAGGCAACCACCGGAGAATCAGGCTTGGCTCTATTGATTACATCTAAACCCGATGTCGCAATCATAGACTTGGGGCTACCTGATATCACTGGAGTAGAAGTTACGCGGAGATTTAGATCGATCGTCGCCCCAGAGTATTCGGCGGTAAAAATCTTGATCTTGACTCTCCAGGACGATGAAACCTCGATCATGGCTGCTTTTGGAGCCGGGGCAGATTCCTACTGCATGAAAAATATCAGCATTGACAACTTGATCAAAGCTCTAAAAGTCACCTACAAAGGCGATGTCTGGATCGACCCTGCCATCGGCAGAATTATCCTAGATAAAGTCAAAAACATCCCTGTCCACACCCTGACAGCAGATGCCGCCGTCATTAGTGACAATTTGACCGATCGAGAGCTAGAGGTCTTGCAATTAATCGTCAATGGCTGTAGCAATGCAGCGATCGCCGAACAACTCTGTATTACCGTTGGCACAGTCAAAACCCACGTCCACAGTATCCTCAATAAGCTGGCAGCAAGCGATCGTACCCAAGCCGCCGTCCGGGCTTTGCGCTCTGGTTTAGTTAGCTAGATAGTTAAGTAGTCAATTTGTTAAATAATCAGTTAACTAATTAAACAAACAAATTACCCGGTGATTTTTCCGGGTTCTCGTATGGGATAGCTGCAAGGTTGTCCCAGATTTTTTTATGGTTGAGTTTACGGTTAATTTTCCTTCGTTGTAGAACTAGCCTTAGCTCTAGTGGCTCTAGTTGTTTTAGGCGTTTCTACGGGTGCAGTATCTGTTTTAGCAGAAGTCTTAGCTGAAGTTTTAGTAGCTCTGGTAGTTCCAGTAGCCCCAGCAGTTTTAGTAATTTTAGCCGTAGTTTCCCTAGAATCTGTAGTTTTAGCAGCCTTAGAAACTTTTGTAGTAGTCGCTTTAGCGGCAGATGGAGCCTTAGTAGCTTTTGCTTTAGTAGTTTTCGCCGCAGTTTTAGAGGTAGTTTTTGCCGTAGTTTTACTAGAACTAGCAGTCTTTTTAGTTTTCGCTGGAGCTTTAGCGGCTAATAACTGGAGAGCAGTTTCAAGAGTCAGGGTTTCCACAGTTTCTCCTTCCGGTAGCCCCGCATTGGTCTTTCCATGATTGACATAGGTTCCGTAGGGCCCAGAATATAGATTCACTGGCTCCTGATCCGTCGGATGTAAGCCCAATTCCCGGAGAGGAGTTTTCTTGGCTCCCCTGCCCCTAGCTGCCTTGGGTTGCGCCAATAGTTCCAAAGCTCGATCGAGGGTAATAGTGGTGGGATCATCGGGAGCCTTGATCGATCGATAATCTTTGCCGACCTTGCCCTGATCATGGACGACGTAGGGCCCAAACCTGCCATTATTTGCCTGAATCCGACACTGAGTTTCTGGATGCACACCCAGCGTCCGGGGCAGCTCCAAGAGACTAACTGCCAACTCTAGGGTGACAGTTTCGATCGTCACGCCCTTGGGCAAAGAAACCATCTTCGGTTTTTTATTTTCTTCTGTGGCATCCCCCAACTGCACGTAGGGCCCGTAGGCGCCAATTTTGACATAAACAGGTTCCCCGGTTTCTGGATGCAAGCCCAATTTATCGGGACCTTCAGTTTTTTGTTTGAGGAGAATTTCTACCTGGGCGGGGTCTAGTTCTCCCGGTGTCAGGTCTTTGGGGATAGAAGCAGTTACCGTAGCTCCTTCCCGCTCTGTTTCCAGATAAGCCCCAAACTTACCAATCCGCACGATCACCCCCAGATTTTCCAACTGCACCATTCGGGCTTGGGCGGGATCAATCTTCGTTTCCTGTTCCTTAACTTGGGTTTCTAGCCCCTGCTCTCCGAGGTAAAACTTTTGCAGGTAGGGCAACCACGCCGCTTCCCCGGTGGAAATTTCATCGAGGGTCTGCTCCATTTTGGCTGTGAATTTTGTATCTACCAAGTCGGGAAAATAAGTTTCCAGCAAACTAGTTACCGCAAAGGCAGTAAAGGTGGGGATCAAAGTATGGGCTTGGAGTTGGGCATAACCTCGATCGCAAATTGTGCCGATGATACTAGCGTAGGTACTAGGTCTGCCGATGC
>JAIMKT010000094.1:0-1583 GCA_020692245.1 Microcoleus sp. GA_180221_E-2-1-MAG-45_12 | reverse complement strand
ATTTTCACTAGGGATGCTTCGGAATAGCGGGCGGGGTGTTGGGTTTCGTGGGCGATCGCCTCTAGGTTTTGGCATTGGGGATGATCCCCCGGTTGCATAGCTGGTAAAATCACTTCCTGATCTTCCAAGGCTGCCTCTGGGTCATCAGAACCTTCCACATAAGCCCGCAAAAAGCCCGGAAAATCGATCCGTTTGCCACTGGCTCGGAACCCCGCATCAGCTACTTGGAGGTGGACACTCACCAACGTCTGCCGGGAATCGGGCATCTGGGAAGCCACAGTCCGTTTCCAGATCAAATCATAGAGAGCCAATTCCTTCGCCGTTAACCCGGTGGCTTGGGGAGTGCGGAAACTACTGCCCGCCGGACGGATAGCTTCGTGAGCTTCCTGCGCCCCTTTGGATTTGGTTGTATAGTTGCGAGGTTTAGCCGGGACGTATTCCTTGCCGTAGCGTTCCAAGACACAGGCTCTGGCGGCGGTAATTGCCTGCTCAGAAAGATGGACAGAATCCGTCCGCATGTAAGTAATGTAGCCATTTTCGTAGAGGCTCTGGGCGATCCGCATAGTCTCCCTAGCAGAAAGGCGGAGTTTGCGGTTGGCTTCCTGTTGCAGGGTCGAAGTCGTAAAGGGTGGGGAAGGTTTTCGGCTGACGGGACGCTCTTCAATTTCACTTACCGTCCAAGGCTGACCTTCGAGGCGTGCTTGCAGGGCGATCGCTTCCGTTTCCCCCAACAATACCACCCGCCGTCCGGGAATTAGCTGCCCCGTATTTTCATCAAAATCTGCCCCGATCGCTACCTTCACACCCCCCACGGTAACTAACTTGGCATTAAATTCGCCCCCACAATTTAGATGAGCCAACAAATCCCAATAACTAGCCTGCCGAAAAGCTCGACGCTGCCGTTCTCGGATTACCAAAAGACGCACTGCCACTGACTGGACTCGTCCTGCTGACAGCCCCCAAGCAATTTTTTTCCAGAGCAAGGGCGAAAGAGTATAACCAACTAGTCGATCGAGAATCCGCCGGGTTTCTTGGGCATGAACTAGCTGCTCATCTACTTGCCGACAGTTTTGTAAAGCCTTCTGAATAGCTTCTTGGGTAATTTCGTGGAAGACCATTCTCTTAATCGGCACCTTGGGCTTCAATAACTGGAGCAAATGCCAGCTAATGCTTTCCCCTTCCCGGTCTTCGTCCGTTGCCAGAATCACTTCTTCAGCATTTTTGAGGGCTTCTTTTAGTTCCTTAACAATCTTTTGCTTGTCCTTAGGAATAATGTACAGGGGCGAAAAGTCCTCGGCTACGTTGACTCCTAGGGTGGCCCATTTTTCTTTCTTGTAAGCAGCAGGAATTTCATCAGCCGAGGACGGCAAATCTCGGATATGCCCCATGGAAGCTGTCACCTGATAACTAGAGGGCAGGTAGCTACGAATAGTCCGGGCTTTGGTAGGAGATTCAACAATAACAAGAGTGGACATGGTAAACAGGGATAGCAGTGAGTAAGTCCTTATACCACAAGGATCGTAATGAAGGCAACAAATCGAGGCAACTGGGCAGAACCCCGACTTTGATCTACTTTTAACACA
>JAIMKT010000093.1 GCA_020692245.1 Microcoleus sp. GA_180221_E-2-1-MAG-45_12 | reverse complement strand
GAATTCGGACTCTGAGCAGTCTTTCTCCCGCCTATAATCCCATGGGCTACCATGTTGGCTCCGTTTGGCCCCACGACAGTAGCATAATTGCTGCGGGCTTGCGATCGCTAAATATTGTAGACCAAGCTCTCTCTGTAGCTCAAGGTTTAGTTGATATGACCCTAGTCCAGCCCTACCAACGCCCCCCAGAGTTATTTTGTGGCTACGAACATGATGGCTTTAACACACCTGTGCAATATCCAGTCGCCTGTTCTCCCCAGGCTTGGGCAACGGGATCAATTTTTCAGTTAATTACCATGATGGTAAACCTAGTCCCCAATGCCCCAAATCAACAACTACGAATTATTGATCCGGCGTTAATTACCTCCATCGGTCGTCTTTCTATTAAAAATCTCCGCATTGGCACAAGTATTCTAGATTTGGAGTTTGAGCGGGCGGGCGATCGATCCAGTGATGTTGTCGCCTGTCGAGTGGTGAAAAAACAAGGCAATCTCCGGGTAATCATCGAGGCTTAGTTCAGTTTTATGCCAAATTTATACCAAGTTTGAGCAAGGGTTAAGGCTGACTTTCTCCCCAAAAGCGTCAGTAAAGCCAATTCTTGATCAAGGCTAATTACTAGATTTGATTGCTAAAATTGTAGTTACTGTGATTTAATTGCTGAGATTAGTTTGAGATTAATTGCTGAAACTTTTAGGAACTTGCCATGAGACAACGTAGACCACCCCGCTATGCTCCCCCAGAATCTAGTAAGCCTGCCGCTAATAAGTCGGCTTTTAACTACACCACGATCGCCATTCTCGGCGGTATATTCATCCTTGGGATTGGGGTGGGCATTGGCTTTAGTTCCACAGCGACCCTAGACCCAGTTAATGTAGCTTCCCGGGAAGTCATCGATCGCAGCGCCCCTAATCCAGAATTTTGTGTGCAATTTGGGGCTAGTGCCATGGTGATGGATACCCGCCTATATGTCACCCTCAACCCCTTTAATGTCTATGTTTCTCAACCAGTCATGCGCCCGGGCTGCGTCATGCGAACAAACAACTGGACTGTCCTCGAACAAAAGAAACTAGTCACCTCTGAGCAGGTCAATGATTGTAAGCAAAGAATGAATACTTTTGGCTACACAGGAGACTTAGAAGGGCAACCAGATATTCGTTGTATCTATCAAAATGATGCCGCCCAGAACTTCTTTATCAATCAACCCGGAATCGCAGCTCCCCCTGCCGAATCTAACCAATTCTAGAAATTGGGGCATGATTTCTTTGGAAATTAGAGCTAGAAAATAACCCTAAATAGTCTAACCACTACTAAGGAACAATTAACACGGCGCAGGGAGACAGGTTAATTACTTTAGTGGTGACGCTTTCTGATTCTTCAGTCAAGCCCAAGCCCCGACAGCCCATGATGATCAAGTCAGCGTTGATCTCATCAGCAACGTCACAGATAGTAAAAGCAGGAACTCCCTCTCGTTCGATGATCTCTGCCTCAATTCCCTGTTCAGCAAAAATATTCTTCGCATTTGCCAAGAGTTGGGCGATCGTCTCATGATTTGCCATCAGCTCTGGCTCTGGATTTGGAGCATCAG
Source organism: Microcoleus sp. GA_180221_E-2-1-MAG-45_12 (assembly GCA_020692245.1). Taxonomy (GTDB): domain Bacteria; phylum Cyanobacteriota; class Cyanobacteriia; order Cyanobacteriales; family JAAUUE01; genus JAAUUE01. The sequence goes on along the minus strand of JAIMKT010000093.1, from coordinate 13,950 downwards.
CTTGTTCCAACACTGACAGAATCACTAAGTGACTGCCGTATTTTTGGACTACGTGGGTCACGGTTTCTGCTGCCTCACGGGAGGCTCGACTTTGATCAATGGGAAATAAAACGGTTTTAAACATAACACACCACTTAGTTGACATCTCTCCCTGATTAAAACTAGTAAAATCTGGGACTCAAATCTTGATTATTTAATTCTTGATTATCCAGTGCTTGATTATTCGATCGATCAGCCCAACCTATTTAGCCTTACCAATTTAGCCTGTGTTGAAGCTTTCACTATATTATGGGTTCATTTTACAGAAAAACTCCCGTACTTTTGCAAAAATTATTGCCGAAAGCAACTATCCTTAACTTTCTGAAGATAACCGAGTCCCTCTAACCTATTATTTAGCAAATAATTTCGACGATCGAGGTCTTGAATAAATAACTAGGCTTGATCTGTGTGAGGATAAGAGATTATTCATCAAGAGTGTATTTATTTAGATTGCCGATGTCATATTTACGTTATGCCAATACTCGCCTCTCCCAAGGAAAGATTTTTTGGCGGGAAATGGGTCAGGGAGTGCCAATTATTTTTCTGCACGGAACATGGCAGGATAGCAGTCAATGGTTAGAATTGCTACCTTATCTCAGTGCAGACTATCATTGTTTTGCTGTGGATTTGCCCGGCTGTGGGGAGTCAGAACCAGCCCCGATCCATTCTATTAGTACCCAAGTCCAAAGTTTGCAGGAATATCTAGAGCGGTTGAATATCAATAAATTTTGCTTAGTTGGTCATTCCCTCGGTGCTTGGGTAGCAGTGAGCTATGCCCTGAAGTTTCCAGAACGGGTAAAAGGGCTGGTATTAATGGCTCCAGAAGGAGTACAACCTGTGGGTTTGCGTCAAGGATGGTCTATGGAACGATCGCTCCTGAGTCCTCTACCAGTTTTTTATTGGGCTTTGCAATTTCTCCGACCGTGGGCAAAACTCTTGGGGAAGACTGAGGGAATTCAAAAATTATTACAACTCCGGCGCAAATTACGATCGCACCCCGTCCCCTGTCGGATTCTCTTCCAACGTCGCCCTGCGGAAATTTATAGCGAGATGGTCGATCGACACCTAGACAACCTAAAAACGCCCCTGTTGTTGTTACAAGAGCCAGAGGCAGATGAGCGGTCGATCGCTCTTACCAAGACCTATGAAAACCTTGTTCCCACCGCCATAGTCCAAGCTATATCATCTTCCATGGCTGATCCCACCCCAGAAGTTGCGGGCTATATTCGAGAATTTCTAGGGGAATTAATTTAGATGGTGATTAGGTTGGGTAAAGGGGTTACTTATTAAATAGTCCACCTAAAAATCCTTCTATCCCACCTTTGTCAGTACGATCGCCCCGAATCTTTGCCAACTGTTGGAGAAGTTCTCGCTCTTCCGTAGTAATCCGGGTGGGAATATCAATCGAAATTGTAATGAGATGATCTCCCCGTTTGACAGGATTCCCTAGAATTGGCACACCATGCTCTTCAAGGGTCAGCACTGTACCGGGCTGGGTTCCGGAGGGAATTGTTAATTCTACAGCCCCATCTACCGTATTCACATCTAGGTGACAGCCCAAAATGGCTTGGAGATAGCTAATCTTGATCTCAGAAAGGATATTAATCCCCTCACGCCGAAACTCTGCATCTTCTTCAATAAATAAGTAAACGTAGAGATCCCCCGGTACACCGCCCCGGAGTCCAGCATCACCTTCCCTCGATACTCGGAGCCGGGTACCATTATCAACCCCCGCCGGGATCGAAATTTCCAATTTTTTGGTTTCCTGTTTCCGTCCTGCACCTCCACAGGCTTCACACTTTTCTTCAATAATTTGCCCTTCTCCATTACAGGTAGGACAAGCTGAAACCTGAGTAAAACTACCAAAGGGAGTCCGGGTAGCTCGGCGGACTTGCCCACTTCCACTACAGGTAGGACAAGTGCGAGTACTAGTCCCCGGCTTTGCCCCCGTCCCGGTACAAACGGTACACACTTCTTGGTGGGGAATCCGAATTTCTTTTTTGCCCCCAAAGACAGCTTCTCGAAATTCTAACTTGAGGTCAAGGCGCAGGTCTTCTCCCTTCACTGGGCCATTGCGACGACGTTGCTGTTGAGCAGAACCACCGCCCCCAAAGCCGCTAAAGAAACTCTCAAAGATATCGGCAAAGCCACCCATATCGCCCATGTCACCAAAGCCACCAGCCCCGCCAGATACTCCGGCTTCCCCAAAGCGATCGTACCTTGCCCTTGCTTCTGGTTCAGAAAGAATTTCGTAGGCTCGATTAATTTCTTTAAACTGCTCCTCTGCTCCCGGCTCTTTGTTGACATCCGGGTGGTATTTCCGAGCTAGGCGACGGTAGGCTCGCTTCAGTTCTTCCTTGTCAGCATCACGGGAGACCCCCAGAGTTTCATAAAAGTCGCGTGCCATAGTAGGTTCTTCTTAGATTCGGTAGTGGTTAGTAGCTAGTTAGTGGAAAGATTTAATCCACTGGTTCATATCCTAGGTCAAAGTTAGGGTCTCCGGCTGCGATCGTTGCATCAGGATCCAAGGTTTCATCGGGATCAAACTTGAAGACAGGATCTTCGTCAGAAGATGGAAATGGTATTCTGACTGTATCACCTTTATCGTATTCATCCAATTCAAATTCCTTAGCTTCCGTGGTAGTTGGCTGGCTTCCAGAGGTATCCTGATAGGCTGCTTTACCGATCGAGAAGAGCAGTTGCTGAAATTCTTCTACTAGAGTTTTGGCAGTTTCAACATCGCTTGCTTCACCTTTAAAGATTTTTTCTAGTTCAATTAACTTGGCATCCATAGTAGCTTTGAGATGTCGATCGATCAAGTCAGGATTATCATCCAAAGTAGATTGATAGCTCTGGATGAGGTTATTTGATTTGTTCTTGATCTCTACCATCTCTAGACGGCGGCGATCGATATCCGCATAGCTTTCGGCTTCGTTCTTCATCCGTTCGATTTCTGCCGCACTCAACCCCCCGGTATTGGTAATTCGGATACTCTGCTCCCTACCCGTACCTCGATCGGTGGCGGAAACCTTAAGAATGCCGTTGACATCAATTTCAAAAGAAACTTCAATCTGGGGTATGCCTCTGGGGCTGGGGGGGATCCCCGTGAGCAGAAATTTACCCAGGCTTTTATTATCCTTTGCCATGGCTCGTTCCCCTTGGAGAACATGGATTTCTACCGTGGTCTGTCCATCAGTGGCTGTGGAGAAAACTTGAGATTTGGTGGTGGGAATTGTGGTATTCCGCTCGGTAATTTTGGTAAACACTTCTCCTAAGGTTTCGATCCCCAAGGACAAAGGTGTAACATCGAGCAGCAGCAGGTCTTCGACTTCACCCCCTAATACTCCCCCTTGGATTGCCGCCCCCACCGCCACGGCTTCATCAGGGTTAACAGAGCGATCGGGTTCTCGTCCGCCAAAAAATTTCTTGATAGCTTCTTGGACTGCGGGAATCCGGGTTGATCCCCCGACGAGAATGATTTTTTCAATGTCATTGGGCTTGAGTTCTGCGTCTTTGATAGCTTGCATGACTGGCTGGATCGTCCCGTCTACCAAATGCTTGACCAGTTCCTCAAACTCCGCTCGAGACAAATTTGTTTCTAAGTGCTTTATTCCCGTAACTTTATCTGTAGTAATAAAGGGTAGACTAATATAAGTGCTATCCATAGAGGACAACTCAATCTTAGCTTTTTCTGCTGCCTCCCGGAGCCGCTGAGTTGCCACTTTATCCTTAGTTAGATCGATATTTTCCGCAGCTTGAAACTTTTGAGCCATCCACTGCACTAGTACATTGTCAAAGTCATCCCCACCCAAGTGGTTATTGCCAGAAGTAGCCTTAACCTCAAAAACTCCATCCCCTAGTTGGAGGATTGACACATCAAAAGTCCCTCCACCCAAGTCAAAAACTAGAATTAATTGATTTTCTTCCAGTTTGTCCATGCCGTAGGCAAGAGCCGCAGCAGTGGGTTCATTGATAATCCGTAGGACTTCTAGACCAGCGATCGTCCCTGCATCCTTAGTAGCTTGGCGTTGAGCGTCGGTAAAATAAGCCGGGACAGTAATTACTGCTTGGGTAACAGATTCGCCGAGGAAATCTTCCGCATCCTGCTTCAATTTTTGGAGCACCATTGCCGAAATTTCTTGGGGGGTATAATTTTGTTCCCAAAGCTGCACATCCACCGTATCATCCCGTCCCCGGATACATGTATAGGGAACCCTTGCCCTCTCCTCCACCGTATCATCCCACCGTCTGCCGATGAAACGCTTGATACTATACACCGTATTTTCGGCATTAGTCACAGCCTGACGCTTGGCAGGATCGCCAATGATTCGTGCTTGTTCCTTTGTAAATCCCACAACACTGGGGGTTGTTCTTGCGTTTTCTGAGTTGACAATGACAATGGGCTTACCACCTTCGAGGACAGCAAGACAGCTATTAGTGGTTCCTAGGTCGATACCGATGACTTTTCCCATAGGACTTCAGTAGTTAATTTCCTTGATGGTTGACAAATAACTGGCAGTACAGTTAACGAACAGTGATTGCTAATCAGAGTAGCGAGTAAGTAGGAGACTGGAGCTACCAAGTTTTTCAAAACTTACTTGAATTTACTGAGACTTACTTAAATTTAGTCTAGTTTTATTTCAAATATACTCAAAATATACTCAAAGCTGACTTGACTAAGCTTATTTAATTGTAGTACTCCCCAATATTATTAACTTTGACACTGCTAGATGAATTATTTTGTATTCCCACTATGCTTTTTTTTAGAAAGCGCAGAGAGTTACTAAGCTCCTAGCAGAATAGGGAACAAGTTCCTAGGGATAGGCATTTGTGACAGGAGATGATTACGAGTCCATAGATTCTTCACTAGATGATGGCTCTGGAGCATCTTCCGGGGGGGCAGCGACCTTAACCATGGCGTGACGGAGGACTTTTTCTCCAAGGAGATAGCCCCGGACGAGCTGCTCGACCACGGCTCCTTCAGGATATTCACTAGTGGGTTCTCGCATGACCGCTTCGTGGAAATTGGGATCAAAAGGTTCGCCTTCAGGGCGCATGGGTGAAACACCGACCCGCTTGAGACAGTCTACCAACTGCTTATAAACACTTTGATAGCTTTTGTGAATATTCATCTCCCCGTCATTCTGGGGTTTGATATGCGATCGAGCCCGATCGAAGTTATCCACCACTGGGAGGAGTTCCTTGATTGTTGTTCCCTTCACCTGTAGGTCTAGCTCTTCTTTTTCTTTGGCAGTGCGTTTGCGGAAGTTTTCAAAATCAGCCCCAAGACGGGAATACTGGCTTTTATAACCCTCTATTTGCTGCGATCGCTCTTCTAGTTGCGCCTTCAGGAGGAGGTTTTCCTGTTGGAGAGCCGCAATCAAAATTGCCTTCTCTTCTTCTGGGTTGACTTCATTAGCTTCGGCGGAGATCGCTTCCCAGTAGGCAGCCTCAGTTCCTGCCTGACTAGTAGTACTGAAATCTGGCAAATCTATATTCTCTGCGCCACTGATATCTTCAACGACTTCTGGAGACGGAGTGACAGCCTCCTGCCCAGATTCTTGTTCACCATTATCTGGTTGTTGTTCTTGCTCGTTCATAGTTTCCTTAAAGATTCAATTTTGCAACACAGCAAACTACCCTAGTTTTACCCCAAATGCTCCCATGGTATCAAGGGGCAGGACACCCATAGCCTCGAAACTTAACCTCAAAATCTAGCATCGAAATTATCAAAGATTCTCTGGGCGGGGGTCTGAGTAGGTGCAGGTTTTGTTTATTTTATCATTGATTTATCAATCAATAGGCAATTAATAAGCAATAACAGGCAATCAGCAAGCAAGGCTTTGATGGCTAATGGCTAGGATTAGTTGGAGACAATCTCAACAAAATAAATCCACTTTCCCTGTGGTCGGCTATGCTAGAAAATATCAATACTGGTAAAGTGTCAAATTAAGGTATTAAACTCACAATTTTGACCGCCCCACTACTGGGAATGATGACGATAAGGAGATATCTACACCCGGCTCTATGACTCAATCCTCATCTCAACGGCGCGCTCTCGTTGTTCGTAATGAATTTTCCCCCTTTGGGAATAAGCTGATCCAAGCTGGCTATGTCGAGCCAGACCAAATGAAGCAGGCGATCGCAGAATCTCGGAAAAATAATCGCCCCCTAGTTGAAGTCCTTGAAACTTTAACCGGGAAACCAATGCCCCCGGAACTCCTGCGACAGTACAAGAAACAACAACTTTTTGAACTAAAAATTCTTTACGGTGTAGAATCCCTCGACCCAGAAATTCGGGAAATCGATCCCCAAACCGTTAGTGGCTTAATTGAAACCCTAATTCCTTTGGATATTTGTCGGCGGGCTAAATTATTACCTGTGGCTAAAAATGATGAAGTTACTCCGCCAATGGCCTTAGTGGCGATGGTAGCTCCTGATGACTTGAGTGCCCAAGATGACTTGAACCGGATTTTACGCTCTCAAGGGGTTTCTCTACAACGGATGGTAATTAGCCTAGAAGATTATCAAAAGCTAATTTCCCATTACCTCGATGAGAAGGTGGAGAAGGAAAAAGCCACCCAAATTGCTTCTGCGGTGGATGTCACCAAGGATTTGGAGGGACTAGATGCCCTAGATGCTGACGATGATTATGATGCCACCAATGATGACTTAGATTCTGCCCTAGGGGAGGCTCAGGGGGCGCCGATCGTCAACCTTGTGAATAAGATTCTAGCGAGAGCTATCCAAGAAGGGGTGTCAGATATTCACCTCGAACCCCAAGAAGAAACTCTCCGGATTCGCTACCGCAAAGATGGTGTGCTTCAGGAGTCCTTTGATCCCCTGCCGAAAAAGATTGCTTCCTCCGTAGCGGCTCGGTTTAAGATTATGGCAGATTTAAATATTGCCGAACGTCGATCGCCCCAAGATGGCAAGATTCGCCGAGTATTCCAAGGCCGAAAGGTAGACTTCCGGGTTAACTGCCTCCCCAGCCGCTACGGGGAAAAAATAGTCTTACGGATCCTTGATAACTCAGCAACTCAGCTAGGGCTGGACAAATTAATTTCTGATCCCGAAACTCTCCAGATGGTGCGAGATACCGCCAGCCGTCCCTTTGGATTGATCCTGGTGACGGGGCCGACGGGTTCTGGGAAATCTACCAGTTTGTACTCAGTCTTGGCAGAACGTAATGATCCGGGAGTAAACATCAGTACCGCCGAAGACCCGATCGAGTATGCTCTCCCTGGGATTACTCAAGTGCAGGTGATTCGGGAAAAAGGTATGGACTTCCCCAACATTCTCCGAGCCTTCATGCGGCAGGATCCTGATGTAATCCTTGTGGGAGAAACTAGAGATAAGGAAACGGCGAAGACGGCGATCGAGGCTGCTTTGACTGGACACCTTGTACTGACGACTCTCCACACCAATGATGCGGCGGGGGCGATCGCTCGGCTAGATGAAATGGGCGTAGAACCCTTCATGGTCTCTGGAGCCTTACTAGGAGTCCTAGCTCAACGGTTAATGCGCCGAGTTTGTAGTGAGTGCCGAGTGCCTTATACCCCCACTAGAGAAGAACTAGGCAGGTTTGGGATGGCGGCTTCTAGGGATAATGAGATTACTATTTACAAGGCAAATACAGTTCCCAAAGATCAAATTGCAGCTCTGAAGGCAAAAAATGCCCTGTGTAAAAAATGTAATGGCATTGGTTACAAAGGACGGGTCGGGGTCTATGAATTTATGCGGGTGACAGAACGCCTACAAACTCTAATTAACAGTGCTGCTCCCACCACAGCGATTAAAGAAATTGCCGTAGAAGAGGGGATGAAAACTCTTCTTGCCTACAGCCTAGAGCTAGTCCAACAGGGACACACAACCCTAGAGGAAGTAGAGCGCGTCACCTTTACTGATTCTGGGTTGGAAGCAGAACTCAAGGCGAAACGAAAGGCTGTCCTGACCTGTCGTACTTGTAATGCGGAACTGAAGCAGGAATGGGTCGACTGCCCCTACTGCACCACCCCCCGTTTCCAAGAATAAAGCTGGCATAAAATTGACAGAGAACTGTCCTGCATGGTCATTAATTTGGGATAAACTTTAGGACAAATTTTAGGACAAACTTGCTGTAACTGATAAAAACAAGCCCTAGAGATTAATCCAATCTTCACTTGGGTATAGTAAACCTAGATAGAAAATTAAAAGTTGTGCAGGCAACTATCACATCTTGAGCCAGCAGTTGAAACCTGAAGATTAGAGTTAGGTAGCCGACATAATAACTAGATTTTAGATATCAAGGACAGATGCAAGGGCGGAAACAAAAGCCAAAATTAAGGGTAAAAATCTAGAAAAACTCACAAGGAGTACACGCTATGGAAATGATGATTGAAGATATTCTCGAAAGCCTTGTGGAACAGGGTGGTTCCGATGTCCATATTCAAGCTGGAGCGCCTCTCTACTTCCGAGTTAGTGGGAAATTGGGACCCCAACCCCAGTTTGGAGAAATGCTCACTGCCCAAGATGCCCAACGCCTCATTTTTAGTATGCTCAATAACCAGCAACGGAAAGACCTAGAAATGAATTGGGAACTAGACTCTTCCTATGGGGTGAAGGGGCTGGCGAGATTTCGCTTAAACGTCTACAAAGAAAGGGGATCTTATGCTGCCTGTATGCGGGCTTTATCGTCCAAGATTCCTAACTTTGATATGTTGGGCTTGCCAGATATTGTCCGGGAAATGACCCATCGTCCCCGGGGATTGGTACTAGTGACGGGACAAACAGGTTCAGGGAAAACGACCACTATGGCGGCAATGCTGGATTTAATTAACCGTACCAGAGCCGAGCATATTCTGACGGTAGAAGACCCGATCGAGTACGTATTCCCCAATATCAAAAGTCTATTCCACCAACGAGCTAGGGGTGAAGATACCAAGAGCTTTGGCAATGCGCTCAAAGGGGCTTTGCGTCAAGACCCAGATATTATTCTAGTGGGGGAAATGCGGGATTTGGAAACCATCGCCCTTGCCATTTCTGCCGCCGAAACTGGTCACTTGGTCTTTGGCACCTTGCACACCAACTCCGCCGCCGGGACGCTCGATCGACTCCTCGACGTATTTCCCCCCATTCAACAGCCCCAGATTCGGGCACAGCTATCCCAATCGCTCTTGGCAGTGTTTAGTCAATGTCTCTGTCCCAAGAAAAATCCTAAACCCGGTGAGTATGGACGGGTAATGGTGCAGGAGATCATGGTGGTGACTCCGGCGATCGCCAACTTGATGCGGGAAGGCAAAACCGGGATGGTATATAGTGCGATTCAAACCGGGATGAAACTGGGAATGCAGACCATGGAGCAAGCCCTAGCTGGCTATGTCAGAAGTGGTGCGGTCTCCTTTGAAGTCGCCATGGGCAAAGCATCCAAACCTGATGAACTCCAGCGTCTTCTCGGCGGGGCTGCTGCGGCTAAATAATCCTTTACCTATGATTTTTTCCTCGATTTTCAATGCTTAGAAATTTTTTAAGTAATCCCCAAATATTTCCTAGACTAGCCTCTAGTTAATTCTAAGCAGCTCTTTATCATTACCAACAACCCCAAAATCAAACACAAAAACCCTTAACAATAGAGAGTAACCTATGCCTACCTTCCTCGCCATAGTTAAAGACCAAGCCGGAAATTCTAAAAAAGAGCAAGTAGTTGCCCAGAACCTTGTCGAAGCTAGTGCCATGCTCCGGAGCAAGGGCTACTCGGTACGGGAACTGCAAGAGAAAAAGAGTTTCAGTATTTCCCTTGATTTTTCTTCTGTCACCGTTAAAGACAAAGCTGTATTCTCCCGGCAATTTGCAGCCATGGTGAACGCAGGGGTGGCGATCGTCCGTTGCTTGGGGGTTTTGTCGGAGCAGTGTGCCAACCCAAAGCTCAAAAAAGCCTTAGTAGCAATCAGCGCCGAAGTGCAACAGGGGACTGACCTGTCGGTTGCTATGGTAAAACATCCAGAGTGCTTTGATAAGCTCTATATCAGTATGGTTCAGGCTGGGGAAATCGGCGGGGTGTTGGATGAAGTGCTAAACCGTCTAGCCAAAGTGTTGGAAGATACGGCAAGGCTCCAAGGACAGGTGAAATCAGCCATGGCTTATCCCACAGTGGTAGGGTTTATTGCCTTTGTTGTCTTTATTGGGATGACGGTTTTTTTGTTGCCCATTTTTGCTGGTGTGTTTGAAGGCTTAGGAACAGAGTTGCCCTTATTAACTAAGGTCATGATGGGTATTAGTGAAATTCTCCGGGGACCATTTCTGCCGGGGGAGAGGCAGAATTTCTGGATTGTTGGGGTGATCGGTGCAATTTTTGGGGCAATTACTGCTCTCAAGGCTTATTACAAAACTCCCATTGGGAGGTTGCAAATTGATGGCTTGCTCCTGAAGATGCCGATTCTTGGAGACTTGAATGAGAAATCCGCCGTTGCTCGGTTTAGTCGGACTTTTGGAACCCTGACTCGATCGGGCGTACCGATCTTAACTTCCCTAGAAATTGTGAAGGAAACGGCGGGTAATCAAGTAATCACCAACGCAGTAGCAGGCTGTATGGCAGAAATTGAACAGGGGGGGATGATGAGTCTTGCCCTGCAAAGAGCCAATGTTTTCCCGATCATGTCAATTCAGATGATTTCCATTGGAGAAGAGACAGGACAGATCGATGCCATGTTGATGAAGGTGGCGGATTTCTATGAAGAAGAAGTAGAACAAGCTGTAAAAGCCTTGACTAGTATTCTGGAGCCACTCATGATGGTGGGGCTGGCGGGGATGGTGGCGGTGATCCTGCTATCTATGTACCTACCCCTATTTTCAGTGTTCGACTCCTTGGGCTAGGGATATTTCGAGGTGCTGTGGAGTTTGCTGGAGCGGAAAACTGCGGTATAGAAATACATAAATCAAGTTCATTTACTAAGGCATTTGGTAAATTACAAAATCTCAAAGTCATGTATTACAAGAAATCTAACTATGAACAACTACTAGCGGAGTATTGTCATCATGAGGGGGCGATCGCTCTTCTGAAGCAGTTTCGTCCCTACTTAGAAATGCTCCCTAGTATGCGCCGCCCAGAGTCCAGTATGGTGACTATTCCCCTGCCAGTGATTCGAGTCCGGGAAGATAAAAGCTCCCAAGGCAGTTCGGGAAGTGGAGAAAAAAGTGCCGTCCAGTTACCCTGCGATCTGGCGATTATTCTCTGTGATCCAGAATGGCAAGTAAAAATGGATGGAGAAATTTTCATCTTTATTCATCGTCCAGAAGAAGATTTCTCGGAGTTGTTGGGACGGTGGCGGCAGACTCAGGTGCTGTTGGAAAAAGATTATGAATGGATCATGCCCCACGGACATCAGCATATTTATAGTGAGGCGACCGATCGCCTTTATCCACTTTTTGTAATTATGCCAGAAACACCCCAGCGCATCTGTCGGGGTCTCCAAGGGGCTAATTTACCTTTCGTAATTTCCTTAGTTAATGAGGAAGAAAACGAAGATCTGGCGATGCTAATTCCAGAATATTAATCCTGAAGTTAAACAATTTCAAGAGTGAGTCTAGGCTATGGGATTTGCTGACATTTCAATTACAGAGTTAGCGGCAGACTATCAGGTCAGTCCAGAAGAAGTGACTCGTCTCTGTAGCAAGCTGGGGATTCCCTATCGATCGACGGCAACCCGACTCTCCCTAGAAGATGCCAAGACCATCATCCTAGCGTTAACTACCTCTGGAGATGACAAAGCTCCTCAATCTTAGTTCGATATTTCCTGTTAACAAAATCTTTGTATAAATTTGTAAAGACCTTTGACTTTTCTTTCATTTTCTAAAATAGACTCAGTGAAGCAATAATCCCCCTACTTTTAGGCTGGGAAGTGTCAAATAATGTCATAAAATTTATGTATATTACCATCAGTATTTTGTCATGGTAACTAGGAGAAAGTTTGAACAAGATTAGAATTAGGAGAAGTATGTTAAAAAAATTAATACTACTTGCGGTGACAACGGTATTTTTTACATTCCATATAGCTGTTGGTAGTGCTAGGGCGATCGAACTCAGTACCGAGTTAAGGACTATTCCTCTCAATGACCAAGGGGAAACAGTAGTCCTGAGCCTAGAACAAGTTACCGAAGGAAAGGAACTATTTAATTTTGCCTGCTCTCAGTGTCATGTGGGTGGTAAAACCAAAACAGATCCCAACGTTAGCCTTGCCCCAGAAAGTCTAGCCGGAGCCACACCCAACCGAAACAACATTGCTGGCTTGGTAGATTATATGAAACATCCAACTACCTACGATGGAGAAACAAACATTGCTGAACTGCACCCCAGTTTAGAGAGTGCTGATATCTATCCCCGGATGCGGAATCTCACCGACAAAGACCTAGAGGTAATTGCGGGTCATATCCTCCTCCAGCCCAAAATTCTTGGCAAAATGTGGGGCGGCGGTAAAGTATATAACTAAACTAACCAGTTAAAAACCAGTTAAAAATTAGAACTAGTCAAGGCTTTAGCTAGATAACTACTTTTGTTCTAGTTAGAGTTCTTGGCTTTTTATTTAATTTTATTTAAGTTTATCTAGAAAAATAAATGCGGAAAACTTTAGCTGCTCTGACTACTTGCTTGGTGATGACTTTAAGTTTGGTTTTGGGTTGGTCTGTGGCTCCGGCGGTGGCGATCGATACCTACGTCAGCCGTTACTTACAAGCAAGGGAACCCGTGGAAATCGAGATGGATAGCCAAGGGACACTTCAGGAATTTACGCCAGAGAGATTATCGGCGGGCAAAAAACTTTTTGAATTACACTGTCTAAACTGTCATGTGGGCGGAGCAACCCTTCCCGATCCAACAATTTCTCTATCACTCGAGGATCTCCACGGAGCTACACCGCCCAGAGATAATGTGGGCAGCTTAATGGCTTTTCTGCGGGAACCCATGACCTATGACGGCACAGATGTTACCTACTGGTGTCGCCAAGTTCCAGAAACGTGGATGTCTCAAGCAGAACTAGAAGAATTAGCAGCCTTTGTCCTCCGAGCCGCCCAGAAAGCTCCCGGCTGGGGAACTAACCAGTTTGATTAATGTTGCGGTTATTCAGATAGGTTGGTGGTGTAGGGTATGGATTGATGAAAACTGATAGCCTGTTTTATACGATTTTTCAAGAACTGCCTTTTGTATTTTTTGCTCTTCTTGGTGTGCCGGAATCTGCAACTAGTCAATATCAATTCACTTCTCAGGAACTAAAGCAACTAGCTCTACGCTTGGATGGGTTATTTTTACCGATCGAGCCGAATCCAGAACTGCCGTTTTATATTGTGGAGGTGCAATTTCAACCGGATCCGCAACTCTATGACCGTCTTTTTAGTGAACTGCTGCTCTACATCCGGCAATACAAACCACCGCATCCGTGGCAATTAGTAGTGATTTATCCCGACAGGCAAACCGAGAGAATCAATGATCTGCATTTCCGAGAATTTCTACAACTGCCCAATGTCACTCGAATTTATATCAACGAACTCAATGCTTCAAAAACTGCTTCTTTGCCAGTGAAGCTCCTAAAGTTAATCACAGAGCCTGAAGCCACTGCTCCAGATTTGGCAACGGAGTTAGCAGAGAAAGCCAGAGTGGAGATACCTGATCTAGAGCTTCAAGAAAACCTGATTAATTTGCTAGAAACTATAATTGTGTATAAATTACCCTACAAATCGAGGGAGGAGATTGCTGCCATGTTGAGAATGAGTAATTTGAAGGAAACCAAGTTTTATCAAGAAGTATTTACTGAGGGTCGGCAGGAGGGTCGGCAGGAGGCGCAGAGGATTTTTATTCAGCGTCTGGTGGCTCGTGGGACTGGGGTGGTGGAGATTGCTCAAATTGTGGATTTGTCAGTGGCGGAGGTGGAGGCAATAATTGCT
>JAIMKT010000092.1 GCA_020692245.1 Microcoleus sp. GA_180221_E-2-1-MAG-45_12 | reverse complement strand
CACGAGCAGCCAAGCGCTGGATTAAGAATTTCCTTTCCTCCTGACGACCCTCCTGCCGACCCTCCTGCCGACCCTCTTGCCGACCCTCTTGCCGACCTTCTGTGAAAACTTCTTGATAAAATTTTGTTTGTTTCAAGTCAACTTGGCTAAACATGGCAGCAATTTCCTCTCGCGATTTCTGGGGTAGTTTGTAGACAATTATAGTTTCTAGTAAATTGATCAGATTTTTCCTGATCTCTTGGTCAGCAATCTCTGTTCTGGCTTGGTTCGCTAATTCTACGGCTAAGTTTGGGGCGGTAATTTCTGGTGCTGTAATTAATTTTAGAAGTTTTACTGGTAGGGTAGTGGTTTCTGGGATGGAGAGTTCATTGATGTAAATGCGAGTAATATTTGGCAGTTGCAGGAAACCACCAAAGTGCAGTTCGTTAATCCGTTCGGTTTGCCTGTCGGGATAAATCACCACCAAATGCCATGGATGAGTTGGGTTGTATTGTCTGATGTAGATTAATAATTCTGTAAAGAGGCGACTGTATAACTGGGGATCTGGTTGAAATTGCACCTCGACAATATAAAAGGGCAGTTCTGGATTAGGGTTGGTTGTCAAAAATAAACCATCTAGACGCAGAGCTAATTGTTTAACTTCTTGGGATGTGAAGAGATATTCAGCAGTGATGGCTTCGGGAATATCCAGTAAGGCAAAAAAGATGAAGGGCATGTCTTGGAAAATCTTATAAAACAGGCTATCAGTTTTCATGAAATTAGCTAAATTCAGCGATGACTGGAGTATGGTCACTAGGTTTGAGGAGCTTGCGGGGGGTAGCATCAATTAGGCAACTGGTGGCTCGATCGACCAGCCCTTGAGTTGTGTAGATATGATCTATGCGCCAGCCCAGATTCCGGCGAAAGGAAGCCTCTCGATAATCCCACCAGCTATAGTTTTCCGCCTGGTCACAAAATTTTCTAAACACATCGGTGAAGCCCAGATCACAAATTTCAGCTAATAGCTGCCGTTCTATTTCAGTTGTTCCCACCACCGGATCATTTTCCTTGGGAATGAAGTGAATATCTCGGTTATCAGGAGCAATATTAAAATCTCCACAAATACAAATAGGCTGCTCTGCTGAAAAGAAATTTTCTAGATAACTATAAAGAAGTTTTAGCCAGTGGAGTTTGTAGTGATATTTTTCAATAATGCCGCCACCGTTAGGGACGTAGACACAAATCACCCGAACATTATCAAATACCCCTGTAATTACTCGCTTCTGAAGATCAAAATCTCCGGCTAGTTCTGCACCGAGAATGGGGGCAAAACCTTGGCTGACAGAACTTAATTCCTGCTTACTGACGATCGCCACGCCGTTATAAGCCTTTTGTCCAGAGACGTAGCAATGATAACCAATATCAGTAAAATTGCCATAGGGAAAGCCGCTCTCAATCACCTTAGTTTCCTGAAGACAAAGAATATCTACCTGATTAGTTTCTAGCCAGTCAATCACCTGATCTATGCGAATCCGAATCGAGTTGACATTCCAAGTAGCAATTTTCATAATTTGTTAGTGTGATCATCGATAATTTCTCCATCTTAATCTACGCTATTCTCGGTAATGGCAGCCCATGCTGGTTTTGTTTTCCCAGGCCGCTTGGGTGACAATGATGGCTACTTGGATTGCATTTCGTAGACCGATTAAGCCGTCGGTGAGCTGGGTAGTGTGATAGAACTCTTCAATTTCTAGTTGTAGGTGGCGTAATTCTCGGATTGCCCGGCGGAGTCGATCACTAGTCCGCACCAAACCTACATAATTCCACATCAGGTACTTGATCGATCGCATATCCTGACTGATTAATACTGGGTCTGCCAATTCTGAACCCGTATTTTGCCAAGGGGGAATATCAGCGGCGGGATGTAATTTTTGATCGGTTAACTGCAAGAGAATATCCCGTGCAGCTCGATCGCCCCAGACCAAACCCTCCAGCAAAGAAGCACTGCCCAACCGATTGGCTCCATGCAACCCCGTACAAGCCACTTCCCCCGCAGCGTAGAGATGCTCTAGGGTCGTCCTGCCCCACACATCCACCCATACCCCTCCACAAAAATAATGCGCCCCCGGCACAACAGGGACTGGCTCCTTGGTAATATCTACCCCATAACTCAAACATTGAGCGTAAATATTTGGGAACTCGTGGCGGATTTTGGCTACGGGCAGGGAAGAGGCTAAATCTAGATAGACATGGGAAACATCCAAGGCAATCATTTCTTGATGAATCCCCCTCGCCACCACATCCCTCGGAGCTAAATCTCCCCATTCTGGAGCGTATTTCTCCATGAAAGTCTGCCCGTTGCCATTGACTAACCTTGCCCCGGCTCCCCGCACCGCCTCGGAAATGAGGAAAGCTGGAGCAGTTTCGTGATGAAAAGTGGTGGGATGAAACTGGACAAACTCACAATTAATCGCCCTCGCCCCCGCTCGATACGCCATGGCTAAACCATCTCCCCTTGCCCCTACAGGATTAGTCGTCCGCAGATAGATCTGTCCCAAACCTCCCGTAGCTAAAATAGTTTTTTTGGCAATACAGGGGATCACTTCACCAGTCTTTTGATTAAAGAGATAAGCCCCAACACAGGAGAGGGGAGCATAGATAGCCGATCGATCCCTAGCATGGTGAGCAGGAGTTAGCAAGTCTACGGCAGTGTGTTCCGTCAAAAGTTGAATCCGGGGATGGGCTTGGAGGGCGATCGTTAGCGCATCACTAATGGCTTTTCCGGTGGTGTCGGCAGCGTGGACAATCCGGGGGGTGGCGTGGGCAGCTTCTCGAATGACTTGGAGTTCTCCTTGGTCAGTGCGATCGAAGGGAACACCCAATCTTTTCACCAAAAACCGCTCGACTAACTCAGGTCCTTCCTTTGCCAAAATCTCCACCGCCGCCCGATGGCTATGCCCCGCCCCAGCTCGGATCAAGTCCTCTGCTAAGAGTGTTACAGAATCATCATCCCCTTGATAAATAATCCCGCCCTGAGCATAGCAAGTATTAGATTCCTCTGGATTGGGCGCCCGTGTAACTACAGTGACAGACACCCCTGCATCCGCCAACTGTAAAGCCGCTGTCCCCCCCGCAATCCCCGAACCCAAAATTAAAACATCGGTTTCCATATTTTCAGTTATCAGTTATCAGTTATCAGTTACTCGTACTGAGCGTAGTCGAAGTATCAAGTTATCAGTTACTCGTACTAAACAGTTCGGCAGGCTTGCTGTAAGAGGATGTCTAAAAAGTTTCTAGCGACTAAAAGCGACTAAAGTCGTTACTACAAAAACTTACTCTGTTCACTGATAACTGTTCACTGTTTTCATATTTCCAACATCCTCTGCACCGATCGAGCCGCCCGGACTCTAATGTCTTCGGGAATTTCAATCACGTATTGATTTAATTGCAAAGATTGCAAAGTATCCTCTAGGGTAATTTCGTTCATGTGGGGGCAACGCACACTACAGAGGCGGAGCATTTCCTTCTGGGGATTAGCAGCGGCGATATTGTCTCCCATAGCGCATTCTGTGAGCAGCAGGTATCGGGGTTTATCGGTGGTTTCAATAAACTTAATCATGGCGGAAGTGCTGCCCGCAAAATCGGAGGCGTTGACTACCTCTGGGCTGCATTCGGGGTGGGCTAAAATTACCGTGTCGGGGAAGTGGGTACGAATATTTTCAATATCGCTAACGGTGAAGCGATCGTGTACCTCGCAGCGCCCGTGCCAGCCAATCATTTGATAATCAAGATCATTACTAAATTTTCCTGTGGGTTGATGACTAGGGAAAATAATATGCTTCCCGGTTTCTTGAGCTACATTGCGAGCGAGATATTCATCGGGCAGAAAAATAATTGTATCCGTGCCAAAGGATTCTACAACTTGTGCCGCATTCCCAGAAGTACAGCAGATATCACACTCAGCTTTGACATCAGCATAGGTATTAATATAAGTCACTACGGGAACGCCGGGAAATTGTTGTTTGAGTTGACGGACATCAGCAGCGGTGATACTAGCAGCAAGGGAACAACCAGCGACTTTTGCCGGGAGTAAGACGGTTTTTTCGGGGTTAAGAATCTTCGCCGTTTCTGCCATGAACCGCACCCCACAGAAGACAATAATATCTTTATCGGTAGCGGCAGCTTTGCGGCTTAATTCGAGGGAATCTCCGGTAAAATCTGGGACTGAATTAAATAGGGCTGGTTCCATATAATTATGCCCAAGAATAATTGCATTGCGTTGGACTTTTAATTGATTAATTTGCTCTGCTATTTCTGCCTTATAAGCTAACTCTAACTCCGGGACAATATTGTGTAACTTAACCTTCATGGATTCATAAATTGCAGTGGCGGTCATGGGTTCTTCCTCTTAATTTTTTAATGTGAACTAGGACGCAAAGCCTTGCGCCCCTACTGTTACAAACAAAAGCTAATGTCTAGGGCGGTGACGGAATGGGTGAGATGCCCGATCGAGATGTAGTCAACTCCGGTTTGGGCGATCGCTCCCACAGTATGCAGGTTGACATTGCCGGAGGCTTCGAGGGGAACGGCTCCTTGAGTAATCTCAACGGCTTGGCGCATCGCTTCTAGGCTCATATTGTCGAGCATGATCCGATCGACTCCCAGCATTAGGGCTTCTTGGAGTTCTTCTAGATTTTTTACCTCTACTTCAATGGGGATTTTGAGTTGATTTACCTGCTGACTCGCTCGATCGAGGTACGATCGCATTCTGGTGACAGCGGCAGTAATTCCTCCGGCGGCGGCAATGTGGTTATCTTTGATCAAAGCCATGTCATCCAAGCCAAAGCGATGATTTTGACCACCCCCTAGTTGCACCGCCCATTTATCAAACAAGCGCAAACCCGGAGCCGTCTTCCGAGTATCGAGGATTACTGCCTGAGTTCCTGCTACTGCATCTACAAATTTTCTGGTGAGAGTGGCAATGCCCGACATTCGTTGTAAGAAATTCAACGCCACCCGTTCTGCTTGCAGGAGAGCTAAACCAGAGCCGGAAGCAATACCGATTACTTCTCGATTCTTGACCATTGCGCCATCCAAGACTTGGGGGATAAATTTAATTTGGGGATCCACTAGCTCAAAAACCCACTGCACTACCTCGATCCCCGCAATCACCCCCTCGGCTTTGGCAATAAATTCTCCCTGACAGGACAAATCCGCCGGAATCGTCGCCAGACTGGTAATATCTCCCGTGCCGATATCTTCCTCTAGGGCTTGGTGGATTGTGGCTTTATACCTTTCTATTGGCTGCATAAAAATAGTTACCTAGGGAAATATGGTGATATTAACCATTATTCTATCGCTAATCTCCAGCGATCGCCAAATATTTTGAAATATTCCCCATATTTTTGAAGTTTTCTTTGTCGTCTTCAGGGAAACTACTCTGGAGTTGAGGTGGAATGAGATAATCAGGTTAAGAATTCAAATTGGGAAATATGCCTTGGTCTAGAGGTAAACCATTTTTCTCTGGATAAGATTGAGGTGTAATTGCGATCGCCCCGATCCATTGCTAAATCTAAGCCTATCTCATGCCTAAAAAAGCACCTCGATCGCCCCTGCCCTTGCCCTCAGTCACATCCCCCAACAATCAAGATTTGAGCCTTGATGCCACTGTCGAGAATCTTCCCCTCCACAGTTTTGCGGTAGAAACTAGCCACCAAGGGCAGGAAATTGCCACCATTTTTGAGCAGCATCCCCTCCTACCGGGGGTAGTTTTGCTAGACAAAGGAAAGTTTTTAGGAATGATTTCCCGACGGCGTTTTTTAGAATATCTCTTGCGTCCCCAAGGGTTAAAACTCTTTCTCCAACAGCCTCTCAGAGTTCTATACAGCTATGCCCAGATTCGGAATTTGATCGTTCCCCACACCACCACAATCTTGACCACCACCCAATTAGCCCTCCGCCGCCCGCCAGAGTTACAGGGGGAGCCGATCGTGATTCAAAGCCCTAGGGAAGTAGGGAAGCAAGACCCCAATCATGAATCTAATAATGCAGATATCCCCACAGATTTTCCAGAACCCAAAGACAACTACTACCTATTAGATATTCAAGAATTGTACTTAGCCGACTGGCAGATTCGAGGCATTGAGGCGCAGGTACGCTATGAGCAGAATCAGGCGCAGATGATTCAGATGGAGAAAATGGCGAATTTGGGCAGGCTAGTTGATGGAGTTGCCCACGAGATTTTGGATCCCGTTAATTTTATTTGGGGCAATTTGAACTATGTGCATTTGTATAGTGAACAACTCTTAGAATTAATCAATGCTTACGAAACCGAAACTATAACTCCTGAGCTAAAAGAAAGTGTCGAATTTGATTTTCTCCAGAGTGATCTACCCCGGACAATTTCTAGTATTAGAACTGGAGCGGAACGGCTGAAAAAATTGGTAACTAGTCTCCAAAATTTCTGTCATCTTGATGATGTGTACCCCAAACCCGCCGATTTACATCAGTGCCTTGATAGTATTTTAATCTTGCTAAAAAGTCGCCTCCAAAAAGATATTGCGATCGTCACCGACTACGGATATTTACCCCCAGTGCCTTGTTTTGTGGGGCAACTTAGCCAAGTATTTATTAATATTTTAGGAGATGCGGTAGATACCCTATTAAGCGACAAATTAATTGATAACTTCGATCGCTACCCAGAGGAAAATAAACCAGTCAAAATTCAAAAACCCACCATTACTATCACCACCAAAATCTATTCTGGTAGTCAAATTCGGGCAGAAACTTCTGATTCTCGTTGGGTTTCGATCTGCATTGCCAATAATGGTTCTGCCTTTTCTACGCCCCGCAAGGAAAGAATCCTCAGTTCTTTTACTGGGGAACGCAAACACCGCAAGGAAACCAGCCTCGCCCTCAGTCACTGGATTGTTACAGCCAAGCACGGAGGAAAGCTAGGGTTGCGATCGCCGATCCCCGAACTTTCTCTCACTCCAGACACCCCCCTAGGTACAGAGTTTGAGATTATCCTGCCCTTAGTATAGTTATTCAGTTAACAGTTATCAGTATTTTGGTCGAAAATAAGAAGTATTTAGAAAAAACTCAAACTTATAAAAATTTAAATCAGTACAGGAGATCAATCAATGCTCAGAACTTACGAAGCCATAATTCAAGAGGGAGAAGTAAAGTGGTTAGCTGAAAAGCCAAATATTCAATCAGGTCGCGTGTTTATCACTATTCTTGAAGATCGATCGATGGGAACTCCGACACCAAATAATTCCTTAAAACAAGATTTGCTGGATCTGTTTGGTACTGAACCAGATGCTCAAGATATTCCGAGAAGAAGGATTGAAAGCTGATGATTCTTGCAGATACGTCAATCTGGATTGATTACCTCCGGGGGCAAAACAATCTCCTTGCTCAATACATCCAACAAGATCAACTCACCATCCACTCCATGATTTTAGGAGAGTTAGCTTTGGGCAGTTTCCAAGATCGCCAAAAACTGCTGAGAGGCTGTGCCAGTCTGCCGCTCATGCCCACAGTCAGCCATGATGTGGTAATGGAATTTATCGATGAGTTTAGCTTGATGGGTAAGGGGATTGGTTGGGTTGATGCCAATTTACTATTTGCAGTTTCTCAAGATTCAGCCAAACTCTGGACTCGTGACAAGAGGCTAAATGTCATTGCCCAAGACCTAAACCTTGCCCACGTTTGCTAAGTAAGCCTCAAATCGATCTGTTCACTGCTTAACGACTACAGGAGTGCCGATCGCTACCTTGTCAAAGAGAGCAACCACATCTTGATTCCGCATCCGCACACAGCCGTGGGAAACTGCTTGACCGATAAACTCCTCGTAGGGAGTCCCATGGAAGCCAATCTCATTCACGCCATCAGTCCAGAAGCTAATCCATCGCACGCCTAGGGGGTTATCTCCACCCGGTGGCACAATTTCCCCAGTCCGAAAGTTTTCCCAGCCGGGGTTTTCGATCATATCCCGCACCACAAACTCGCCTGTGGGGGTTTCCCAGCCTGCACGCCCGATCGCCACAGGATAGTTCGCAATCACCTCATCACCCTTTAATACATAAACCCGCCGTTCCCCCAAGCGTAGTTCCAAGCGAATAGTTTCGGCGACCTCATTAAGATTCTCTACTGGTATGTTTGGGTTAGCAGTAGAGGAGGTATTGGGAGTCTCTGGAGGAATTTCTGGAGGAATTTGGGAGGGATCGATGGGCAGATAGTTACTCGCCAGCCCTAAACTAGGTAGAGGCATAATTTCTGGGAGAATCATCGGCATCGCCGCTCTACTGGGCAGTTGCCACAAAGTAAAAATTCCGGCACTTAGACATAAAAAGGCAAGACTGTGGGGACGAAGGGGGGACTGAGGATTTTTCTTAACCATACTTACTAAGTTTCCTGATATTTAAGGATTTTTATGTTAACTATATTACTAGCCTTACTGCTGCGGTCGATCGTAGTTGCTCGATCGTAGTTGATCAGACGAAACCATGAATGTATTAAGTGTGACTACATTGATGATAAATATGTTGCCTATCAACTTCTTCAGGATTAACCCAGAAACTAATTAGCTTATTTGATATTAGCCTATAAACTAGTTCACCTGTTATTAACCTGCATTTTAATCTAACCATTGACTTATACAAGTCATACAAATCATACAAGACCAAATTAGTGTTTTCAGTAAAATATCTCAAAAAAAAACACATCAGCGAAAATACTTATGAAACTCTTCTAATAAAGTCTTGGGAGTGATGATAAGAGATTAAAAACTAGTTAAATTAGCTTAAAATTAGAATTTCTTAGAGAATTATATTCTTACCTTGACATCCTTAATATATTTAGCTAACCTTTGATTTGGTGCTGTATAAATCCCTGAATATCGAATATGCAGTTAGGCACAAAAATATGTATGTAGAATCTATTGTTTTTTGTGTCTGTTCGGTAATTCTAAGTTAGCTACAACATCCGCTAACACAAGGGATATTTACATCGCCCTGAATCAACTTTCAACTATTAACTTTTAATTACTTTCATGAGAGGTCTCAATGCGTAACATCAAAATTCTATCGGTAGCAGCCTTAACTTCTTTACTGACATCAGTATCTCTATCTGTATCGCTCTCTGGGGCGATCGCCCAAACCACCCCCATGCCCACACCCACAGTTGCACCCACAATGACTAGTGTAACTGGGGAAATTGTGCAAATTCAGGGAGAAAATGTCACGATTCGGTTAGCCAATGGAACAAATACAGTTGTGCGGATTCCCAGTGCAGAAATTACTCGCTTACGCTTAGCTACTGGTTCCAGAATTGCCTATACCCCCGGCACCTCTGGCGCAGTTAGTGGAATTCAAGTTGTGACTGGCAGAACTACCATGACTACCACAGAAACTATTACTACTACCACTAGACCAGCTACACCTATGGCTTCTCCAGTCCGCCCTGTGGTTACTGCTAGTCCTGCGCCTGTGATGTCAACTCCTATGGCTGTGCCTGCTACTCGTGCACCCAGAGCTTTGTGGTAATCTGCAAAACCTAGGAGTTTGATTAATTGATCAGCCTCTAGCTTATTAAAAAAAATTCGGCGAAATTTTCCAGAGTAGGCAGGTATCTAACTTGTCTATTCTGTTGTTTTTTGAATGCCACTTGAATACCCTGTTTTGAGGATCGCTATCTATTGCCATTGGCTTCAGCGTAGGCAGCGTAAACTCCTTGGACATTGTACCAATTTAGAAAGATGCGGGCAGCTTCTAGGGCAAGTTGGGGTTTGCCTCGATCGATCAGCCACTGGAGAAATCCCGCCATGGTTTTTTCGTTGAGATTCCCTCCCAAGGACAACACTCCCCAGAGAACTCTGTGTAGCCAAGTCATTTGGATCATCATTTTTACTTCCCAAGTGGGATGTTTTTCGTAGAATAAAACCCCCATGCGTCCCCGTTGAATTTCCTGGTCGATCATCCGAGGAATTTGTTCCAGACTAAAGGCGGGATGCCAATGATAGCCAACGGCAGCAGGGCATTTAATTAGTTTTAAGCCTAATTTCTTGAGGCGGACTCCTAATTCCAAGTCTTCCCAGCCGTAGAGTTGAAAGCCCGTATCAAACAAACCTGCTTTTTCTAACCAATGTTTCGCGATCGCCACATTCCCTGTAGCAAAGTAGGCAGCAGAAAAGTCGGTAATTTTGTAGGGTTCGGCGGTGGGTTGGTCAAAATTGCAGGTATTAATCACTGCCCCATAGGTAAAGAGGCGATCGTCCCCTAGTTCTTGCTGTCCCGCCGTCAAAGTCTCCGCATGGGCTTGTAAAAATACCGGAGTCACCACCAGATCACTATCAATAAAAATAATCGTGTCACCTTGGGCTTGTTCAACTCCCAAATTTCTAGCGGCAGCAGCTCCCCGATGGTCTTGTTGATAAATTTTTAGGTGGGGCAGGCGAGCAGTATTGGCAGCTAACCACTCCAAAGTGGCATCGGTGGAACCGTCATCTACTAAAACCACTTCATAATTACTCACCAACTGATTTGTTAATTGCTGGTCTTCTAGCGCTAACAGACATTTCTGAAGAATGGGCAGACGGTTGTAGGTAGGGATGACGATGCTGATAAACACAATAAAATATTGGGATCGGGTTAATGTGTAGTAGGATGAAATCTACAAAAAATTATATAAATTTATAAAGTTATTACGTACTATGGATATTCAAATTGGGCGGGGTAAACAGGCTAGACGAGCCTACGGAATTGATGAAATTGCTCTAGTACCGGGAAATAGAACTGTAGACCCTAGTTTAGCAGATACCAGTTGGTCGATCGGCGGCATCACCAGAGAAATCCCGATAATTGCCAGTGCCATGGATGGGGTGGTTGATGTGGACATGGCAGTAAAATTATCTCAGTTGGGAGCCTTGGGGGTGATTAACCTCGAAGGGATTCAAACCCGCTATGCTGACCCTGCCCCGATCTTAGACAAAATCACCTCTGTCGGCCCTACCGAGTTTGTCACCTTGATGCAAGAACTCTACGCCGTGCCAGTCCAGCCCGAACTAATTACCCAAAGGATTCAAGAAATTAAGGCTCAGGGAGGAATTGCTGCCGTTAGTGCTACTCCCGCCGGGGCAGTGAAGTATGGGGAAATTGTCGCTGCTGCCGGAGCAGATTTGATCTTTGTTCAAGCCACGGTAGTTTCTACCAATCATTTATCGCCAGCAGAGATCACCCCCTTAGATTTGGCTGATTTTTGTCAGAAGATGCCAATTCCCGTGCTGCTAGGCAACTGTGTCACCTACGAAGTAGCTCTAGACTTGATGCGGGTCGGGGCGGCGGGAGTTTTGGTCGGCATTGGGCCCGGAGCCGCTTGTACTTCCCGTGGGGTTCTCGGTATTGGAGTTCCCCAAGCAACGGCGGTGGCAGATTGTGCAGCAGCACGGGATGATTATTTCCGGGAGACGGGCAAGTATGTGCTGATTATTGCTGATGGCGGTTTAGTAACTGGGGGCGATATTTGTAAGTGTATTGCCTGTGGAGCCGATGGAGTGATGATTGGTTCCCCGTTTGCAAGGGCAAAAGAAGCTCCGGGACGGGGTTTTCATTGGGGCATGGCAACTCCTAGCCCTGTGCTGCCTAGAGGCACTCGGATCAAGGTCGGGACTACCGGCACTTTGGAGCAAATTCTTCGGGGCCCGGCTATTTTGGATGATGGGACTCATAATTTCTTGGGTGCGTTGAAAACTAGTATGGGGACTTTGGGTGCTAAAGATCTGAAGGAAATGCAACAGGTGGAGGTAGCGATCGCGCCTTCGCTATTGACAGAGGGCAAGGTTTATCAAAAAGCCCAACAATTAGGGATGGGTAAATAATTATGCAATTAGTATTTGTGCCAGTAGAGGAGTTTTATTTTGCTCTGACTCTGGCGGTGAAAACCCTAGAGGATATTGAAAAGCCGGGATTGGTGGAGCAGGTGCGATCGACCCTCCGGGAAAAATTTGGTCAGCCTTCCACTGTTGCCGCCGGACATCAAAATACTTTTAACTATGTGTTTCGAGTTCCAGAAGGCACACCCCAAGGTCATCCTCTGGTGGTATCTATTTCTGATTGGCAAGATAAAATTCACCTCAGCAGTGACTATGGTTGGGTCATTAATGCCCAGCGTAAGCCTGTACGGACAGAAGAATTTGGCGATCGAGCAGATTTTAGTTCCAAGCTCAAGTTTCATCTCCAAGAGTTACTGCAAATAGAAATTTAGCCCTGTTTAGCCATTTCCCCTGCAAGAATTCTCATCATGATCATTGTCAACAAATAGGCGTTTCTGATGAAAACTCACTTAGGGGGAGGAGGCTCGATCGCACTAGAAGTTGGGGTAGTGGTAAAATAGAAGAATGAATTTGAGGTTATTTTATGGCAAGTATTACAATTCAAGTTGATGAAGATATTAAGATTGCATTTGAAAAGTCTAATCCTAAGATACAGGAACAGTTAAGCTCTATTGTTAAGTTGTTTTTCAAAGAGAATTTACACAACAGAAGATTAACAGAGGTTATGGCAGAAATTTCTGATAAAGCCCAAGAGCGAGGCTTAACTCCAGAAATTCTACAGGATATTTTAGCTGAGAATGATTAATAGATTTGTAATCGATACCAATGTTCTTATCAGTGCTTTACTATTTAAATCTTCAGCCCCATTTCGGGCAGTTGAGATGGTGGAAATGCAAGGAGTTATTTTATATTCTGAAGCAACTTTAAATGAATTAGAGGAAGTGCTGAGTCGTAAAAAGTTTAATAAGTATCTTTCTTTAGAAGAACGACAAATATTTTTGCTTAAGTTTATCAGTTCATCTCAGCTAGTCTCTATTACAGAGAAAATTGTAGTTTGTCGGGATGAAAAAGATGATAAGTTTTTGGAGTTGGCTGTTAATGGTGAAGCAAATATAATTATTACGGGTGATCTAGATTTATTGGTATTAAATCCTTTTCAATCAATAGAAATTATAACTCCAGATATTTTTATTAATAGGTTTAATTAAGTTTCAAATACTCTGATTAAATTGTTAGGTTTAGAGGAAGCTAGATCAACTATTTCCGATGCCAAGGTACGCTTCACGGAAAGAGAGGAGGGAATCAAGATTTACTCAGGGATTGAGGGTCGATCGCACTAGAAGTAGGGGTAGGGGAGGTCTTAGGCAATCTTCAGTTAGATTCAGTAGAGATTTTACCAATTTAAGTGTTATGGTCTATTTCTGATAGGATTTGGAAGATTGTAAGTTTCAGATATTGAGTCGATCGCAGATATCCTGTAAATATATTTTGTCATCGTTCATAGGGAAATTACCTGACTCATAATCCGTTTCCGAAAATATTCTCGTAATCCCTTAAAAGTAGCTACATCAACTTTTCGCCCTAGCAGGTCTTCTAGGTCTTGAATTAAACCAATCCGATCGAGTAAGGTGCGATCGCTATCCATATCTACTAAGAAGTCAATATCACTATCTTCTCGTTCTTCTCCTCTGGCGACAGAACCAAATATTCGCACATTGGATGCCCCATGTTGAGCAGCTAGATACAGGATTTCTTCTCGTTTTTGTTGTAATATTTCTTTGATTTTCATATGCTGAAGTACAAGGTTATTGCAAGAATATAGATTGTTATCAACACGGTTAAAGGTTTACTCAGGGGGTGAGTGCCAAGCGTGGTAGAAGTCGGGGTAGGGGATATCTTGGGCGATGTTAAAGAGGATTTACTGGGCACCCTCCTTTGGATCATGGTTTTTCAAATCTCTTTTAGCCAAGTTGCAATAGCGAAGAAGAGGTTGAGTTAATCTGGGAGGAAATCTTTGAGGGGTGCTTACTAGGGGTTGATCTGTGAGCAGGGCGATGGAGAAGATGTTGGTAAGTTTTTGGCACATATCAATTCTAGGATTTCAGAATGGAGGGATGATGCCATGCTTGATAAAAATCATGATAATTTATAATCTGAGAGTAACTAAATAGTAGTGAACGACAGCAATCAATATTATTCCTATGTTTATTATTAGATAAATAGATATTTAGTTGATAAATAATTTCCGATACTTGCTTTTCTTCAAAGGTTACTACACTTACTTTCTCTAAAAATAGATTCAACTCAGGTGAATTTAACTTAATCACCCTAAGTAAACTTTCAGGAGTAATTTCGTCATAATGATTTATCTTTAGAAGACTAGCAAGAACTATATCAGGAGAATAGTTTTTATCACCCTTCAAAATTTGTAGTAAAGTTTGCCTAGAAAGTAAATTTATTGGATCAATTAAACCTAATATTTCTGCGGCTTTTTGTCGCGCGCATATATCGTCAGATTTGTGAATTATCTCGGTTAAAATATTTGTTGTAAATTGACTTGTTGAGCTTTCAATCTGCCATAAGCACCATACTGCTTCACAAATTTCAGAATCCATAGGTGAATTTAATGAATACGTATCAATAAACTCCATTATGCCACTAATGACAGTTTTCTTATGTACAGGAGGTAGAGTTTTGGCAATATCCCAACAGATTGTAAAAGCAAATTTACTGAATGCAGAAGCAAAGGCTTTAAATACAAAATCACTACTAATAAGTTCAGCTTTTTCAATTAAACATAGGTGCCAGACTGCTTCTATAGATGCTGCACTTCCATTTCTAGGATCAGACAAAGAAACTAAGTACTTGATGAAATCATTAGTAATAGCTGACGGCAAATACTTACTGATTTTGAATAGACTAATTACTGCATTCCTACGTACACTAAGATCATATCCAATCTTAGCAAGCTGATGTAATATATCATTGGCAAGTTGATTATGAGGCTCTAATTCGCCTAAAGCTTTAGTAAGATTAAGCAAGTTAAGACTAGGTATATAAAGCCTACGACAAATATAATTAATTTTACTATCAAAGTTTTTGAAATTGACTGTTGGATAAGATAAGGTTTGTTCAGTAACAAATTCAATAATCGTTTTTATTAACCAATCAATAGCTCTAGTCCGATTAGTTTCTATTAATGCTTTATTAGCTGCGTCTGCCAATGAAGAAATCTTACTACAATACAAACCGAAAACTGTACTTACAATTTCTTGTATTAGTGTATAATTACGATATTCGGATGTTCCGCTAGTAGCCAAAAGATAAGCTCTGTATTTATAAAATTCTCCACACCCATCATCAAAATTTACTAGCTTCTCAATAAACTCCTCTTTCTCTGTATCTGCAATATCCTCCCGTCCCAACCACAACAAAATCACCTGCCTCCACTGCGGCTCAAAAATCCGATATTTCTTCCCCACCACCGGAGAACTTTCATGATCCCTCGGTAAAAAATAATCCCAATCCTCCACCCCCAGTGCTGCAAAATATTCCTGAAACGTAGCGTGATAAAACACACAAATTGCCTCTGGCGATCGCTCCACCCGATTCAACCACCCCAATCTCTTCACCGCCTCAAAAATCTGCCGACTTCCTAATTTCTTCACCACCCAACTTTCCCGCAACCGAAACCGAGAAACCTCATCCTGCTGCTCCATCGCTGCTAAAGCTAACTTTGCCAAAGCTGCATCGATCGCTTCCCGTTGGTCTAAAATCTCCTCATCCGCCTTCCAGTCATACACTCGATCGACAAACTGCCCATATAACTCTGCCTGAGTCTCCGGCAAACCACCACGATTTTTATATTGGATATGACACAACATCCACAGCCGCAAAGGATTTTGGATCAACTCCTTCAGCCGATAATTTTCCGATTGCGTTAACGCCCTATCTAAATCTTCCCCCGTTGCTCCATCCCCAGCCCCAGCAAACCAACAACGAATATAATCCCGCACTTGCTCCGGGCTAAACTCCAAATTCCGAAACACATCA
>JAIMKT010000091.1:13299-15963 GCA_020692245.1 Microcoleus sp. GA_180221_E-2-1-MAG-45_12 | reverse complement strand
TTCGTTAACTTGGTGGGCGCAGGTAATAATTTCTCGATCGCCATTGGTGAGAATCAAATTACTATACTTACCCATAATTTCTAGGTAAAGATGAAAAAGAATTTCACCACCGGGACGTTGGGCAAACTGCAAATCTAGTACCCGTTCCCAAGGGGCAGCGATGGGCATTCCTACAAGAGCTAATCCCCCCAGTTGATGACGGAGTTGGTCACTGAGGGTAAAGGTGTCGGGAGTCCGGGGCGGTGGTGTATCTTCGCAAATTCGGGCAGCTTGGGGATGCCAAGAGAGGGTCAGCCAAGCTCGTTGCTTCAGAGTCCGCAGAGCGAGGGAAATGGTGTAGCGATCGCGTTGA
This sequence comes from Microcoleus sp. GA_180221_E-2-1-MAG-45_12, assembly GCA_020692245.1. GTDB lineage: Bacteria > Cyanobacteriota > Cyanobacteriia > Cyanobacteriales > JAAUUE01 > JAAUUE01. The sequence continues at coordinate 15,611 of JAIMKT010000091.1, read as the reverse complement.
TAGGCCTGTTCGACCCTAGCGGGGAGCCATTCCGCCTCTAGCTCGGCTACCGCCGCTATCATGGTAGTAAAATCTACTTGTTGCATGGACATTGCATGGAAATTCAGTTAATAAATATCGGGTTTGGGAATATTATTTCAGCGAGTCGGGTGGTGGCGATCGTCAGCCCTAGTTCTGCCCCCATTAAAAGGATCATTCGGAATGCTGAGGAGCAGGGACAACTCATTGATGCGACCTACGGACGACGGATGCGGGCGGTAATCATCACCGATTCTAACCACGTGATCCTGTCTTCTATTCAACCAGAGACGATCGCCCATCGGTTCATAGTGAACAAAGACGGTACAATCAACTAATCATTGATTTTTAATTGGTGTCTTATAAATAATCTTTATCTTAACATTTACATAGTACAGCCTAGGATGTGGCAAAAGGCGGATCAGGGGGCAGAAGCAAGGTAGAAGGAAAGGTAGAAAGCATAGAGGTCAACATGAGTTTAGTTCTAGATACAGGAATTCGGGTAATGAACGGAAATAAAGGAAAATTAATTGTACTCACTGGCCCTAGTGGGGTGGGGAAGGGGACTCTCTTGCAGTCATTGCTCGATCGACACCCACAACTCTATTTTTCAATTTCAGCCACCACTCGATCGCCCCGGATGGGGGAAGTTGACGGCAAAAATTATTATTTTGTAGACACAGCCCAGTTTCAGAACATGATTGCTAACCATGAATTATTAGAATGGGCAGAGTACGCCGGGAATTTCTACGGTACGCCCAGAAAGCCCGTGGAGGAAAAGATTAGCCAAGGACGCTGGGTGATCCTCGAAATTGAGGTATCTGGAGCTAGGCAGATTGCCCAAACCTTCCCGGAGGCTCTACGGATTTTTATTTTGCCGCCTTCAGTGGAAATATTAGAACAACGGATTCGGAACCGGGCTTTGGATGCGGAAGCAGCGATCGAGAAACGTCTCCTCCAAGCCGAAACAGAAATTATTGCTGCCCAAGAATTCGATGTGCAGATTATCAATGATGATTTTACGGAAACCCTAGAGAAAATCGAAGCCCAGATTTTTGCCCCGGTCATTGTTGGGTAATCGGGTCATGAACAGTAGTTGGTAACTGGTTAGCTCAGAGTCGGGTAATAGCTGGTTGGTCTGGACTCCAAAGTCTGTAAATAACTTAAAAAAAGCCTTCACTCAATAAACTTACCTATATTGCCCTTATGTTTCAGACTCTCAAGCGCCTATTTTTAGTAATCATGACCTTGTTGGCTGTTAGCACTATAGTTAATTCTCTAGTAGCTAGTTGGCAGCAACCCCAGATTCAAAGCCGCTTGGAGCTATACCAGACGAATTTATTTTTGCAAACGGCGATCGAGACCCCGCAAGAATCAGAAACTGGAACAGAAATGGCTCAACTACGGCGGGTGATTTTGGGAGAGGAACCCATTAAACTTGCTGAGAAGCAATACCAAACGGCTCGGCAAGCAGATCAAAAAATTCTGGAAGACCTCCTCCAACAAGCTGCCAAGCAATCTCCACCAGAAAACTCAGCCAGAGCCAGAGCCATTACCCAGCTACAGGAAATCATTCCCCAACTAGATATCGCCCTCGGCATCCTCCAAGTAGAACTAGACGACCTCCCAACTGCCCAAGGAACGTGGCAAGGGTTACTAGAATTTGATGCAAACTCTTCTTTAGAATCTCCAAACCCAGATACTGGATACTTACCAGAAATTCTTCTAGAGAGAACTAATTCATCTACAAGGAAAACGGCAGAGGCTTTGTTATACCTATGGAGCGATCGACCCCTGGGCAAGTTACAAAATGAGACTCAAATTGAAGAGGTGCTGCGATCGCATCTCCGGGGTTGGTTTCGAGATCAAGCCCTAGCTCAACTTTATACCAAACAAAACCGCATCCCAGAACTAGAAACTCTCCAACAGCAACGGTTAGCCCAAGCCCAAACAGCCCTGATGCAACTCTTCGCCATTACTCTCATTCCTGCTACCAGTGGAATTTTGGGTTTAGGACTACTGATATTTCTGGGGGGACAGGCGATTTTCAAAGGCAAGCAAAGCCTATTACTCTCAGGGGGCAGCGATCAATTAGGGAGTAAAGACCCAAAAGACCGGAAAGATTTGGGCGATCAACCCCAGAATCAACCCCAGAATCAACCCCAAAATCAACTCACCGATCCCGATAGCTACCTCACGGAAAATATTATTCCTGAGCCTAAAACTGATCCAGACAGCGCACTTCCGGGAAAAAGTAACTGGATCACGCCTTGGGATGGGGAAACCATTTGGGA
>JAIMKT010000091.1:0-13282 GCA_020692245.1 Microcoleus sp. GA_180221_E-2-1-MAG-45_12 | reverse complement strand
TTTTCTTTGTGGGACAACTCCTCATCCCGTTTATTTTTGGTAATCTGCCCCTAGCCAGCTTGAGCTTAGATGTCCGGGGGAAGGCGATCGTCGTTCTTGCTACCTACCTTGCCATGAGCTTCGGAACCCTGCTTGTCCTATACTTTGCCCTCCGCAGGTTCTTTCCCTTACCCCAAAACTGGTTTCGGATCGATTTCCGGGGGCGCTGGTGGGCGTGGGGGCTGGGGGGCTATGTGGTAGCCATTCCCTTGGTGATTGGAGTATCCTTAGTAAATCAGGCTATCTGGCAGGGCAAAGGCGGCAGTAACCCGATCTTACCCCTCGCTCTTCAGGGCAACGATCTATGGTCGTTTATCATCTTCTCAACTACGGCATCCCTTGCCGCTCCCATCTTTGAAGAAATTATCTTTCGGGGTTTCCTCCTGCCATCTTTAACTCGCTATCTATCCGTGGGTTGGGCGATCGTGGCTAGTAGTCTATTGTTTGCGATCGCCCACCTGAGCCTATCGGAAGTGCTGCCCCTTACCGTTTTGGGAATGGTACTAGGTTATGTCTACTGGCGATCTCAAAATCTCCTTGCCTCTATGTTTCTACATAGCCTCTGGAATAGCGGCACACTGATTAGTCTGTATATTCTCAGCAAGGGTGCTAATTAGCCTGCAAAGCCTTCTAAAATCAGGGTTCTCACTATCAAAAATATCCGTGATTTTGCTAATACTCGCCAAAGGTTAGGGCATAGTTAAAAAATAACTGTGTAATTCCTGAGATTTTCGGTAAAAATTCAAACTACTATTGGAGTTAATCTCAGTGATACTACGGAAATAATATTAGCTGGGATTAACTGGAGAAGGCATGTTGATAAATACCGAGTTGAAATATGGGGGCGGTGTGAGAAAGCCAGTGGTTGATGATAATTTAACCAAAGTTGAAAATGTCCTGAAGGAGCATCCGGCAATCCGGCAAGTGGCTGTTACCTATCAGCAAGATGGTCAGGGCGAGAATTACCTAGTCGCCTACCTCGTGGGAGATTTAGCCGTAGATCGGATGCCGCTAAAAAGTGAATGTTGGTGTGAGGATGACCAAGGAAAGAGAGTAAAGTTAGGGATTGCCGATATTTCCCACAATGGTGTTTGTCTGCTCAATACTCCCCAGAATTGGTCGATCGGGAAAACTATCAATCTTTATCTAGACCTCCCCGGCATGATCTATCCCCTGCGGATTCCCACCAAAGTTGTCTGGCATCAACGGCAGCAAAACTCTTGGCTAGATGCTCTAGGGGAATGGAGCTTGGGCAGAAAATCAGACCGGAGTGTGGGTAAAACCTCCATCTTGAGAAATCGAACCGGAGTATTATTTGCTACGACCCCAGACACTCTTAAGTTTCTTCAGAGTAAAATTAAAGAACTAAGTAATCAGAGCGGGGTTTCTGTCCAAGACTTACGCAATTCTGAACCACGCATTCCTTTACATACAAATGTTCGAGTTTGCTTTGCTGATGGGCGGAGTTTTGGCTGGGAGACAGAAAATATTTCCTTAACTGGAATGCGCATCCGAGGGGTAGACGGGATTTGGAAAAAAGGTACAGAGCTACAACTAGTCCTGCGGTTGCCGGGTAGTACAGTGAAATTGAATCTCCGAGCTACAGTCTGGTGGCACAAGGGTTCCCAAGCAGGGCTGCGTCTCCATCTCACTCCAGAGGAAGAAGCAGTTATTGATGAAGGGATTCAATATGTTATCTTTACCCAAGGTTTATCCCTGAGCAATCTCCACTACCTGCTTGCCGCCAAACTAACTCCAGAATTAATTCCTCACAATTTCGTCATGCTGGAGGAAATGCCCTTTGATATCCATGGTCGGGTAGACGTTAGTGCTTTACCCAAGCCCGATTTCTTAACTTAGGTATTTTTTAATCATTGGGGAGATTGCGTGTATCTTAGATTTAGGTGAAAGCTGTGCCTAAATTCTAAAAATATTTACCCCTTACCCTCCTCGACCTATGCGATCGCTCCCCCGTCGTTTATCTCTACCGACAATTTTGATTGTCCCCTTTGTGGTGCAAGTAGTGACCGCCGTGAGTTTGGTGGGTTACTTGTCCTTTGTTAATGGTCAGAGAGCCGTGAATAATTTGGCAACTCAACTCCGGCAGGAATTAGCAATTCGGATTAAAAATGAGCTGTCTACTTACCTGCAAACCCCAGAGCAGTTTAACCAAATTAATGCGATCGCGCTCCGAGAGGGGCAGGTTGACTTTGACCAAGGACGAGCGGTGCCTTTGTTCTACCAACAACTACAGCTATCTAACTATCTTTATGGTCTCTACTGTGGCAGTAGTCGGGGGGAAATGTTTGGTTCCTTTCGAGCCAGCCAGCAGGAGTTCGGCACATCTCTAGCCAGTGCAGCGACCAATCAAGAGTTATATCTATATAACATCACCGACCAAGGACAACGGGGAACTTTTACTCGAAGTGCAGGCAAGTACGACCCCCGGCAAAGACCTTGGTATCAAACGGCAGAGAAGGTCAGACGACCAACTTGGGGCGAGGTGTACGTTGATTTTGATACAAAGTTACCTGCTTTGACCGCCAGCCATCCTATTTATAATACCGGGGGACAGTTGGTCGGGGTTTGTGGGGTAGATTTGCTGCTTTCTGAGCAGTTTCAACAGTTTCTTGCCGACCTCCAGATTGGGAAAACGGGGATTGCTTTTATCATGACTCGGAGCGGGGAATTAGTTGCGAGTTCCACCAAGACCCCGATCATGACGGGGACAGATAAAGATGCCAAATTGATTTTAGCGGAAGCCAGTGAAGCTCCTCTGATCCGGGCTACTGCCGCTTATCTCAAGGAGCAGCCGGGGGGACTGGGGGCGATCGATCAACTCCAACAGCTTAATTTTAAGTTTGGAGAAGAACAGGAACTATTAGCCGTCATGCCCTTTACCAATGCCGGGGGTCTGGATTGGGTGATTGTGGTAGTGGTTCCCGAAGTAGATTTCATGGCGGAAATTCAGGCGAATAACCAGACAACTATTCTTTTGTGTATTTTGGCGCTGATCTTAGCGATCGTCCTCGGTGTTGTCACCACGCGCTGGATTGTGGGCTTGATCCTCCGGCTCCGGGATGCAAGTCAGGCGATCGCCCAGGGAGACCTAAACCAGTCCGTAGAAATTTCCGGGATTAATGAGCTAGAAGACCTTTCTGTTGTTTTTAACCAAATGGCAGGGCAGCTAAAAACTTCTTTTGATAATAAAGAACAGCTTGTCCAAGAAAGAACGAAGGAACTCTCCCAAGCCCTGACGGAACTGCAAACTACCCAGCAGGAACTAGTGCAGTCAGAGAAAATGGCCGCCCTTGGTCAACTAGTAGCAGGAATTGCCCACGAGATCAACACGCCCCTAGGCGCAATCCGAGCTTCCATCAATAATATTACCAGTGGCTTAGAATCTGCCCTTGCCCAGTTACCCCAAGTATTACAAAAACTTTCTCCCCCTCAACAAACAGAATTTAACGCCCTGCTAACCACGGCTTGCCAACCCCATCCCTACCTCTCCACCAGAGAGACCCGGAAACTCAAGCGGACCTTAGCCCAAGAACTAGAAAATCACGGGATGGAAAACCCAGATGCGCTTGCAGATACCCTCGTTCAAATGGGGATCACGGAAAACTTAATCCAGTTTCTGCCCCTGCTTCAGAATGAACACAGTGCTTTGGTGCTGGAAACCGCTAATAATTTGAGTAGTCAGTTCCGTAATAGTGAGAATATCAATCTCGCAGTCGATCGAGCCGCCAAAATTATCTACGCCCTCAAAAGCTACGCCCGCCAAGATACTTCCGGCTCAAAGGTCAGGGCAAAAATCACTGACAATATTGATATAGTCTTGACTCTGTACCATAACCAAATCAAGCAAAAAATTGAACTAATTCAAAACTACCAACCAATTCCAGATATTCTTTGTTACCCAGAGGAACTCAGCCAAGTGTGGACAAATCTGATCCACAATGCGATTCAGGCGATGAACTATAGAGGGGTGCTGAAGATTAATGTCTGGCAGCAGGAACAGTTTGTCGTAGTGCAAATCGTGGATTCGGGGATCGGGATTCCCTTGGAGATTCAAGATAAGATCTTTGAACCATTTTTTACGACCAAACCAGCCGGAGAGGGGAGTGGGTTGGGACTAGATATTGTTAGTAAGATTATCAAGAAGCATGGTGGCTCGATCGAAGTTGCTAGTCACCCCGGAGAAACCACTTTTAGCATATACTTACCAATTGATTAGAAGAACAATCTAAGATAAACAACCTAATGTCCAAAATTGAGAAAAAAGTAATTCTTTGTATTGATGATGAACGGATTATTCTCCAGAGTTTGCGGGATCAATTTGTCCGTAACTTTGGCAATGACTACATCTATGAATTTGCAGAAAGTGGCGATGAAGCTCTAGAAGTAATTGAGGAATTTGATGCGGAAAATGTCCAAATCTTAGTGATTGTTTCTGATTGGCTCATGCCCGAAATGAAGGGTGATGAATTGTTAATTAAAATCCATCAAAAATTCCCCAAAATAGTTAAAATCATGCTCACCGGACAAGCAGATGAAAAAGCTATTGCCAGAGCTAGGGAAGAAGCTAATTTGTATTGCTATATCTCTAAACCTTGGGAAGAAAATTCCTTAATTGAAGCCATTAAAACTGGGATGGAAGGTCAAAGTAGTTCATGATTTACCAGCAATTATTTACTAGCAATTATTTACTAGCAATTCAGGCTTGCCAAATTAAGTAGGTTCCCCAGAGGACAGCGGCAATACCGAGGAAAGTTGCCCAGAGGGGATAACCAGCGTTAACTGGCTTAGTGCCGGGACTGCGGAGCATTTCCACATCAATCCAAGTAGTCACGCCCCGCCGCCACCAACCAAGGACTGTGACTTGACGATTTACGAGGTCACTGGGACGAAGTTTGAGATTGAGTAAAAGATTGCCCCATGCTCCTAGTAGGGAAATAAATTGCAATTTCACCAATCCTTGAGGCATTTGCAGCCACAGATCCTGTCCCAGCCAGTTACTAATTCCTCTCCGACCGAGGAGCCGCCCCGTCATCCGAGCAGTTCTTTTTTGGGGTGGCACAGCTTTGGAGTCTGCAAGGAGTTGCCCCAGGTGAATTTCGGTTTTGGCAATATTGGGCTTGATGTCTGGAAAGTAGGCATTGATCAACAGGAAAATACTCACGCCCCCAGTGATTAACATACAGGCAGTGTGGAAGGGGTTGGCATTTCTAAACAGCCAAGTGATCTCAATCAAGTAGAACCGATAGCCGATCGCCCCCACCACCCACAGCAGAAATCTGAGAATTAATCCCATGACGACTCCATAAATGGCAGCCCGTTGCAGGAGAGGTAGAGCTTGGGTATGGGTGATGAGAGTTTGGAATTTTTCTTTGAGGATTTTTAGGGTGAGTTTTTGGTTCCGGGGCGGTGGAGTTGAGGGAAGTTCTAGCTCTGGTTCTAGTTTCCAGTGTTGAGCATAGCGATTGAGAACGAGGAGACGATCGCCCGTCAACGGATGACTATAGTTCCAGATTAACCACTGGCGATGCGGGTTTTGACAATCCCATTGCAACAATGCTTTGAGGTTAGCTAGGGGGTCTTTCGAGTCATTCAATTCTCGGTAACTGCCTCCCAAGAGTAGAGCCTGTTGATATCCCAGGGGTGTGAGAATTTCTAAACCTTCGAGGAGCCAACTAGTCTGCCCTTGGCGTTGGAGTTCGTAGGCAGTGGTAACGGCAATTTTCAGGAGACTGCGGGTAATGGCGTTGGGGTTGCCCGTAATCGAAGCGGCGGTGCGATCGCTATAATAAGTTGCCAGTCGAGCCGCCCAGAGGAGGGGTAGTCGGAGGAGCCAAAAGATCGTGTAGCTAAAGTTGGCGACGATCGCACATAACCAAGTCACCACCGTGGGCAGGAACTTACGGTAGGCGGGTAAATGTTCATAACAAAGCTCCGCCAGCTGCTCTCCCCAGTAGGCTACCTGCCAATAAATAGTGTAGGGAATCTGGACAATCAGCATCGCCCAAGACATCAAAGCATAGTCACCATTGATTATATGCCCCAATTCTCCGGCGTAAATCGTGGCAATCTCTTCCTCTGTGAGGCTATCTAGTAAACCTTTGCTCACAACAATGCGGATTGTTTTCGGTAAATTTCCGTAGGTAAAAGCCACAGGGAAAGCCGTGGGTAAGACCATCAGGGTCGGGAAGGGAAATTTCTTTTGTTGACAGAACGATCGCAGGAGTTTCAGGGCTTCGGGACTTTTGCTAGAAAGTTGATTCACACTCAAACTTTTGATGTTGTAACCCTTGCGGAGTAAAAAATCCCACAACCAAGGGGCGGCAGCACCAAGGATCAGGGTGATTCCTAACAGGAAATAAGTAGGATCTCTGTAGAATAACTGGATGGGGCTGAGACGGATAATGGCAAGATTTGCTAACACGGCATTGATGGCGAGCATTCCGGCAGTGACGATCGTCCGTAATAACCAGAAAAAAGCCACCCCAGTTCCCAGTTGTACCATCCAAAATTTGCCCAAAACTCGGTAAATAGCCAAGAGCAAAACCACACCAGTCACCTCACCCACTAGGGCAAAGCGTCCCAACACAAAATTAACTAACCAGTAGGCTCCAAGAGCGATCGCGATTTCCAACCCCCAAGATTTTTTCAGCTTTATCCCCTGCAAAGGAGTCCAAGTCTTTGCTCTCTCAGCATTGTGCCAAGGAATCGGGGTGCGATCGCTAAAGGTTGATGGCAGGTGCTGGGGAACAGGAATGAGAGCTACGGGTTCGAGGTTCTCCTGCTGGAGTTCATTCTCATCTAACTTGTTTGATTTGTCTGATCCAGATAGCTGGGCTTCACTGCTATTATTTCCACTACCAATGGCAGCACTACTGGGACTGGCGGGAGCAGTTTTTGATGGAACTAAGGGTGGGCGAGTTCCTTGGTTGAGGGGATTAGCTTGCTTAGATTGATTATTTGCCTTAACTGGTTGACCTTGGGTCGTTTGTCGAGATTGGGGAGTTGTCCCCAAGGGTGTAAAGCCTGTGGTGGCTGGAGTTGCCAAGGGTGTGAAACCTGTTCCTTCTGGCTCTGGGATGGAATTTTGAGGAGAATTTTGAGCCAGAATATTGGGCGGGGATTGAGAGGAAGATGGTAATGGCTGGGGGTTCTGAGCTAACCAAGCTCGTCCTTGAGGGTCTGAGGTCAGAAGTTGTCGCAGCTCGTTTGCTGGAGTATATTCCCCCGCTCCTTCGTAGGCAAGGATGAGAGATTGTTGGGCTTGGGTAACTAGGGTTTCGTCTAGCTCTGTATCACACACAGACTGGAGAAGCTCGATCGCCTGAGCATAGTTACCTTTTGCTAGAGCTGCTTGACCAGCCCGGAGGGGATGTGATGCCATAACCATTACTTCCTGATTTGACTTCCTAAATTTGCAGTGAAAAAAGCCGCCCAAAATTATGCCCCGGTCGATTGACCCTAGACAATTGATGTTTAGGCAACTCCTCTATATTAATCTTGATCCTGAGTCTCGCTTAATCTTAATATGGAATCTCGATCCTCAATCTTATCTCTGGAGTCTCGATCGACCAAACGATTATTGATTAACGATATGACCGCAATTCTCAAAACATTACAGATCGGTTTGCAGGATGGAAATAGTTAATCGGGTCGGGATTAGGGAAAATGGGGAAATTTGGGAATTTATTAATGAAGTTGCCCTAGAAGATTTTCTCTGGGATAACTTAGAGGTTTTATTTGATCTCATCCCCTTAAAAAGGCAACTAAATATTAATGGTCAAATTTGTGATATTTTAGCCCTCGATCGAGACCGGGGTTTAGTAATACTAGAACTCAAAAATACGGAGGATCGCTATATTCTCCAACAGCTAACTCGCTACTATGATGCGGTAATTCGATCGAAGCCCTTCCCAGATCAAATAGATTATGCTCGATCGATTAGATTAGTTGCCATCAAACCTCAATTTCACCGAGATAACTATACAGATAGACAATACTCGAAACTCTATTTTGAATTTTGGCAGTTTTCCATTATAGAAAGTAATAGAAGTTTATTTTTTCACTTGATCAATGTAGATAATCAAGAAATTAAACAATTAAAAATTCCTTACGAACTAAAGGTAAAGAATGAAAATATTCCTACTCTTCCTGCTAATTTATCAAGAATTTTAGCCAAATGTCCTCTGGAGCAACAACAAGAAATTTTGCGGATTAGAGAAAAAATTCTCACTTTTGATAAGAGGATGCAGGAAGTTGCTACGGCTGGCAGTATCAAATATGGTGATGGAAATACTAGAAGTAGTAAGTTTTGTGCTGAGTTTTATATTGATAAGGGCAAAATACTAATATTTTTATGGCTTCCTTTGAAAAGTAGCACTGGAGAGAAAATTAGTCGGCACAGGCTATGGACAGACTGGAATGGGAAAACGTTAGTAGAAGGATATGCTAACTCTGGTATTGGTACAAATATTAATGCCCATGACAGAATAGTAGATAATTTAGTAAACAAGCTGAATGGTAAACGTGATGATAGTCGTGGGTATCATAGAAGATTTAGAGCCTATTATATTGATAGTAGGCATAATGGAGCTAAACTTTGGACAGGTCTCAATAATCGCTCCTTAGTATTTTCTAGTGCTGACGAAAGAGATATTATTATAGGTTTAAATGCAAGTGCAGCAGACATAGAGAAATACATTAAGATATCAAAATCAGTGGCTAAAAGGATTCGTGAATCAAATTTATTTACTATAATAACTCCTAAGGAAATAGAATTAATTAACACAGTTGTTACCTTTGAAGAACAAAAAGAAAAAAAGATATTTCTATGGGATGTAGATATTCAATCTGTTTATAAGAGTTTAGATTATTTTATTGATATTGCCTTAGAAAGATGGTTATCACGAATTTGACTTATAATTTACTGATAGTATCGATATCGATCGCAGCCTAATTTTTTTGTTCTTTTTTGTTCGCCTTAGCAAAAATTATTTTCTATCATCAAGCATTCAGAGGATAAACCACTATGACCCTCGCTTTAGATAAAAACCCTCCTCCAACCCAAGATAAATCTCAACCTGAAACCAAAATTTCTCTTAGTGAATATTTTGAGCGGGAAATTGCATCTGAGACTAAAAATGAATATATCAAAGAAGAAATAGCAGCAATGGCTGGTGCTACACCTACTCATAATAAATTAATTATCAATTTGCTACTAGCCTTACACGCTGGTCTAGATCAAGATGCTTATCAAGTTTTTGTTAGTGATCTACGTCTCTGGATTCCTGAAGCGGCGATCGTGACCTATCCCGATATTATGATTGTGGCGGAACCGATGACCCTGATGGAAGGACGCAAAGACACGATCGAGAATCCTGTTTTAATTGCTGAAGTTCTCTCAGAATCTACCGAGGCTTATGATAGAGGTGCAAGATTTGCAGCCTACCGCACCATTCCCACCTTTCAAGAATATTTGCTAATTTCCCAAGATCAAGCCTATGTAGAACATTTTTACAAAGAAGCTCATCAAGGAGGCGATCGCTGGATTTTTACAACCTACTCCCTAGGTGAAACCATTAAATTATCAAACTTAGGTACAGAAGTTAAAATTGCAGATATTTACCATCGGATTTTAGAACCCAAGGATATAGTATAGCCAGAGACCAATCACAAATTTTAGAGAGCATTCATAGAGCATTAAAAAATATCATCGTTAAATTATGTTTATCTCCCGCCCTACTCCCATTCCGCCTCAACCCGGTCAAGAATCCGTCTGGGATTATCCCCGTCCGCCCCGCTTGGAACCCGTAGCTAAAAAAATTACCATTATTTTTAACGGAGTAACGATCGCCGCAACTGACCAAGCCTACAGAGTCCTCGAAACCAGCCATCCCCCCAGCTACTACCTGCCCCCGGCAGATATCCAGATGCAATATTTACAAATTTCTCCCCAATCTTCCTTTTGTGAATGGAAAGGCAGGGCAATCTATTACACCCTCACGGTAGGGGACAAACAACTAATAAATGTAGCTTGGGCTTATCCCGAACCCACAGGCAATTTTGCCGCCCTCAAAGATCATCTCGCTTTCTATGCTCATCCCATGGATGCGTGCTATGTCGGGGAAGATTTGGTGACACCGCAGCCGGGAAATTTCTATGGTGGCTGGATTACTCCCGATATTGTGGGCCCCTTCAAAGGTGAGGCAAATTCTTGGGGTTGGTAATTGGCTAAAAATCACACAGACTCCAAAACCTAAACTACAAATCCTAAACTACAAAATATTGTATTCAATGCGCTGAAAATCTCGTTCCACTTCGGCCCAGAGCGCTCGGTTGTGGGGATCAGTTCTTAGGGCTTTTTTGAGATAGATGCGGGCTTTTTCTGTCTGCCCAGCGCTGACTAAATACCTGCCCCAGCGTTGATAGGCGATCGCCTGCCATTGTTTCACTTCCAAATCGTGGGGAATTCGCTCTGCCAAGCCTTCCACCAAGACTACCGCCCTCGCAAACCGTTGTTCCTTGAGCATAGATTGCAATTGCTGATAGGACTGGGATTTTAGTTGCTTTTCGACCTCAGATAAACGTCCGGTGGCTCTGGGTTGCTTCTTGGTTACTGTAGTTTTGGGCGGGGGCGATTTGGGTGTAGACGGTTCACTAGAGGTCTTCGTTGGAGCTTTTGATGGAGTTTTTGGGGCTGTCTGGGTAGATTTGGCAGCTTGATGAGCATCTTGGGTTTTAATAACTTCCAGTAAAAATTGATAAGCCTCGGTGATGGCAATAAACTTTGTGTGGGCTTGGGCATCGCCCGGATTTACGTCGGGATGATGTTTTCTGGCTAAACGACGGTAGGAAGATTTGATCTCTGCGATCGAAGCCCCCTCTTTCAGCCCTAGTAAACCATAGCATTCTGCTTGATTCATCTTTTATTTTTGGTCAGTGTTCCTCAAAATGATGAGTTAATTAGTTTTTTTAGGTATGTAACAATTATGTGGTGATCTTGTCGTCATTGTACCGAGAAAAATCGATAAAAAAAGTAGGCTTTCTAAGATAAAAACCTACCCGCCGTTGAGTTTCTAGCCGACTTACCAAAGGATAATAGCTAGATTCTTTCTTCAATCACGCTATCGATCAATCCGTATTCTTTTGCTTCTTCTGCCGACATAAAGAAATCTCGATCCATATCTTTTTCGATTTTCTCGATCGGGTTCCCAGTATTAGCGGCATAAATCCCGTTGAGTTGGTGGCGAATCCGCATGATTTCCTTAGCTTCAATTTGGATATCAGTGGCTTGTCCTCTCGTGCCGCCGGATGGTTGGTGGATCATGATCCGGGAGTGGGGCAGAGCCAAGCGCTTACCTTTTGTCCCTGCTGCCAACAGGAAAGAACCCATGGAAGCCGCCAGACCCACACAGATCGTCACCACATCACACTTGATATACTGCATGGTGTCAAAGATAGCCATCCCTGCGGTAACGGAACCACCGGGGGAGTTGATATAGAGATAGATGGGTTTGGTGGGATCATCAGAATCGAGGTAAAGCATGGAAGCGACGAGACTATTGGCAATGCCATCGGTGACTTCCTGCCCCAAAAAGAGAATCCGCTCTTGGCTGAGACGGGTATAAATACTAATCCATTGCTCATAAGCACTACCAGGGAGGCGGTAGGGAACCTTGGGAACTCCAATAGGCATAGTCTTTTTCCTTGTAATTGAGATAGTAGGGGTGCAAGGCTTTGCGCCCTTGATTATTAGGAATCTCAGGCTTTGCGCCCTTGATTTGCATGATTAATTTTATTTAGCCAACTCCAGCTAGAGCCTTGGGCAGGTCTTTGCGGCTTTCGAGGACTCGATCGATAATCCCGTAATCCTTCGCCTCTGCGGGAGTGAGGTAAAACATCCGATCCATATCTTTGATAATTTTCTCTACGGGCTGCCCAGTATTTTTTGAGAAAATTTCCAACATGGCGGTACGGTTGGCAATGACTTCCTTTGCCCGGATTTGAATATCTGTAGCTTGCCCTCTCGCCCCACTGCGGGACTGATTAAGGACAATGTTGGCGTGGGGTAGACTAGCTCTAAAACCCTTGGTTCCTGCGGAGAGGATCATGGCTGCGGTTCCCATCGCCTGCCCGATGCAGATAGTATGAATGGGAGGCTTGATATAATTCATAGTGTCGCAGATGGCAAAAGCCTCGGTCTCGAAGCCGATCGCCTGTCCGTCATACCAAGAAGTCCCGGTGGAATTGATGTAAAAGAAAATGGGCTTCTCTGGATCGTCAAACTGCAAGTAAAGCAACTGGGCAATGATTAACTCAGTCACATCTATCCCTACCTGTCGTTTCACATCATCAGCAGAATATAGGGGTAGTCCCAGATAGACGATCCGTTCCTTGAGCAACAAGGATTCTAAGTCCGGTGGGGGAGTCCGGTAGTAAGCATCCCCAGTATAATAAGATGTTTGGACTGCTTTGATGGTCATGGAGTTGCTGCTAGTAATAATAGCTGAATCTTTTGTCCATACTAGCGTGTTTAGAGCATGTTTGGGGGTAGAGCTTTGAGACTCATCTTCTTAGCTCCCGCCTGATCCCCTTAATTTAGATTGAACTTAGCTCCCCCAAGCGGACTTTATTCTTGTAGTTACGACTTTAGTCGTCTTTAGTTGCTAGAAACTTTATCATCTAAGGAAGCAAATATTCTAATTTTCCCTGATCTATGAATTTATTTGTCCATCTTTCAACTAGTTTTGTCGCTAATTTTGCTGCCAATTTGATTACAGATTTACCTACTAATTTATTTAATCTGTTTATAGCTTTATCTGGAAATCTATCTGAAAATCTATCTAAAAATTTATCTGGGAATCTATTGGAGAATTTATCGATCGAGCTGCCTGCCATCCTCAGTTCTAGTCATGCAATCATGGTTTATTTATTGCTGGGGTTTGCGATCGCCCACAGTGGATTAGCAGCTCTGCGCCCATGGGGAGAGGGAAAAATTGGGGCAAGATTGTACCGGGTTCTTTTTGCCTTGGTGAGTATTCCCTTTGCCACGGTGTTAATTATTTATTTTTTCAATCATCGCTACGATGGAATTCAACTCTGGCAGGTGCAGGGAGTGCCGGGGATCAAAACTGGGGTGGCGATCGCCAGCGCCCTGTCTTTTTACTTTCTTTACCCAGCGACCTTTAATTTATTAGAAATTGCTGCCATCCAAAAACCAGAAGTG
>JAIMKT010000090.1:7872-16337 GCA_020692245.1 Microcoleus sp. GA_180221_E-2-1-MAG-45_12 | reverse complement strand
AGTAAAATGGCAGATCAGTGAGGCGGAGCTATTTACCAAAACCAGAGAAATTCACGAAAAGGGGCAAATTTATCGGCGGCGGGGGGCGGGAGATCAAGACGACTGGAGCTAAGATTTACTACTCAAGAATCTCCCAGCTAAGTTCATGGCATCTCCCAAGTCGACCTTGCCATCGCCATCAGCATCTAAAAAGCTATTGAGAACAGAATTATTATGCTCACTGGGGTTCTCGCCCATTTTCAGCATATTCAGAACTAAAGGCACGACCAAAGGTAAAACACTTTGAACTTGCTGTTGACTGATTCCAGTTCTCTGGGAAATTTCTTGGGCAACCTTTGTTTGCAGTTCTGGCGAGAACAGAGCTTCTACTGCTTGCCGATTAGGGCTGGTGCCACTAAATTGATTGACAACTGCTTGAGCTTGGGCAGGGTTAGCTTGATTTTGCTGTTGGAGGGCGGTTTGGGTGTAGTTGCCAACGATCGATAAAATAGCTTGAGTAGCGGCGGGATCAATACCTTGTTGATTGCTCAAGGATTGGGCAGCGCTCAGAATAGTGGCGAGTTGACCAGAATTAGCTGGCAGGGAAGGGTTATTGATCGAGCTGAGAATTTGTTCAAAAAATGACATGATTTATATCCGTGTTTATATCTGTAATCTAATCTATCTTTGGTGCTAATTTTAGCCTAGCGCCGGGTTTTCTGGACACCATAGAAAATACCACTGCCAATGGTCAACAGGATCAGTACCCACAAAGTCCCCCCCGGTATGAATCCCATCACTCCCAACCCCCGCAATACATAAATTACGATCGTCAAGCCCAGCACTGAAGCAAAAATATAAGCAGGAGTAGATTCAGAGTTTGTCATGGTTGTAATCAAGTTGTAATCTCAAAATATTGATGAAATTGCTAGTCTAAATTGACAGGAAAAAGCTGGCTATAACCAGTATTAGATAAATAATAACTAGAGATTGGCTAACCCATGACGAACTTCTTTGTCCTCATCGATCGAGTTGCCGAACGCCGAGAAAAATTTATCAGGACAATTACCCCTTTGATTCCTCCGGTGTCTGGATTGGTGACGGATGCCTGTAGTCATGGGGATTTTCATGCGGTGTGGGCAGCCCATAGCCAGAGTCCGATTAGTTGTCGAGCGGTGGATGGATCGGTGGCGATCGTATGGGGAGAGGCGATCGCTCCCGGAGAAACCACGAGAATTACTGCCCAAAATTTAGATAATTACTGGCACAAAAATCTCCAAGAAAGTTCTTCAAAAAATCCTCAATTCCCAGCTATTTTTGACGGATTTCATGTTGCCCTGAATTACAATCAAACTTCTGGACTAACGGTTAGCACAGACTTATTAGGACTTTTTCCAGTTTACTATTACCTTGATCAAGATATTGCCCTTGTTGCTTCCAGTCCAGAACTTTTTCGCCATCATCCCTGCTGTCAATTAGACTTTAACCCCAAAGGTTTGGTAGGAATTTTATTAACCAATGGTTCCTTTAATGGTCACACTCTCTGGCAAAAAATCCGCCGACTAAAATCGGGTTACTGTCTCCAATGGCGATCGGGAAATTATCCCCAAGAAATCTATCAATACCAGCTACCTACTGTTGCAGAAGATAGCCCCTATCAAGATATTTCCTTAAATGATCACTTAGATATTCTTGACCAGTTATTAACCAAGACTCTTGATCGTCATCTCCAGCCCGATCGTGTTTATAACCTCATGCTTTCTGGTGGTTTAGATTCCAGAGTTTTAGCTGGGTTTCTCGATCGCCGGGGTCTAAATCCCAAAACTTTAACCTTGGGTGACAGGCAAGATATTGAGATGCACTGCGCCCTATCAGTAGCTAAATATTTAGGCTTAGACCATGACACCGCCCCGACAAAATTATCAGAATTTCTTAACTATGCTCAGTTATACAACCGTTGGGAACATGTAATTAATGGAGGCAGTGCGATCGCTTTTGGTTGGGGAATTGTAGAACCATTGCGGAAATTAGCCCCCAATTTTTTAACTGGTTTATGTTTAGAAGTAGCCTCCTGTGGACCTTTACCTGTGACCCAGCCGGGAGAAGAATATAGTTTTGATTTGTTATTTCAACGCCGGGTTAATCCTTGGGGATTTGCTCCAGAAGTGCTACAAAAATTACTTAAAAAAGAAGTATTTGGAGATTTAGTTGCTGAAGTAATGGCAGAAATCTCTCAAGTTTATCAAAGTTACTCTGATTCAGAATATACCAGATATTTATCCTTTGAGTTTTATCATCGAGAACGATTTCATGTGGGTTCTAGGGCATGGATTTTTAATTTTGGAGCGACTCCCGTAATTCCGATTTTAGATCAAGAGTTATTGACAACTACAACTTTATTACCGATGCGGGGAAAATTTCGCTATAACTACCGTCTAGTCCAGCAACAATTAGTCATGACTCGCTTTCCTGAACTTGCCAAACTGCCCCTCGATCGCAATGATTTTAATATTCAACCTTTACTCCTAGACAAGCCCAGACGAGTGAGAACAAAATTCTATGAACTCCAAAAAGAATGGTACAAACTCCAACAAAGTATTGGGTACGATCGCCGCTACTATTACCATATTCTCAATACTAGTAATTCTGGTTGGCAAGCCATTCGCCGGGAGGCAGAAAAGGGTCGATCGAGCATGGCAGATTTTTTCTCTCCAGAGATATTCAATGAACTACTTCCGCCCATGGGAACTCAACTAAAATTTAATCGAGATGCGGGGATTGAATCTTCTGGGGCAAAAATATTAATTGCTTTTATGCTCTGGGCAAATAGTAATTTATAGTTAGTTGCTCTAGAAAATAATCTATAAAAATATGTATGAAAAATATCCTAGAAAAGTATTATGGAAAAAATTCATCTCTGGCAAGAACCTGTTAAATATAACCAAGATACTTTGACTACTGGTATTACTATTGAATTACCCAAGGGAGAGAGATTACCTCTTTGGTATCAGTTACCAATTAAATATCAAAATAAAATTCCTAGCCATTGTAATTCTTTTGTGTTAGCAGCTTTGTTTTTAGCAATGGATTATCCGGCAGAATTGGTAGTTCATGGGGAAGTCGATCGATCTCTATTGCAAAATTTAATCGAGTTTCAAATAGCTTGGTGTGCTTGGCAATCCCGGTATCGTGTAATTGAGATTACGGTCGATCGAGAAATTACTCCAAAAATAATCTCATCGTTAGAAAACTCTTTAGAAATTACAGCAACTCCCGAAAATCAAGAAGTATCTAAACCAGCCATCATGGCTTTTTCTGGGGGCGTAGATAGCTGTTTTACCCTTGGTCGACATACTAAATTTGATATCGGCAGACAACACCAAAATTTACAAGCCGGGGTCATGGTACATGGTTTTGATATTCCCTTAGATCAACCAGAAGTTTTTACTAAAGCCCTAGTTAGATCTCAAACAATTCTAGATAGTGTCGGTGTGGAATTAATCCCCATAGCGACGAATTTTCGAGAGTTGGATCAAGACTGGGAAGATGTCCACGGGGCGGCGATCGTGTCCTGTTTAATGTTCCTCGAAAATATCTATCCCCTCGGTTTAGTTGCCAGTGGTCCTTCCTACAAATCTTTAGTATTTCCCCAAGGTTCTAACCCCTTAACCGATCGCTACCTTTCTAGCTCTAGCTTTTCAGTGATCCATGACGGGGCGGGTTCTACTCGTCTGGAAAAAATTCAAGCAATTAGCGACTGGCAAGAAGTCCGAGAGCATTTGCGGGTATGTTGGCAGGGGGCAGAGTTAGATAAAAATTGCTGCCAGTGTGAAAAATGTATCCGTAGTATTCTTAGTTTTCGGGCGGTGGGGGCGGGGTTGCCTAGTTGTTTCCCTGTGGATGTGACTCCCCAACAAATTAATATTCTCCAAGTTCCCCAAGCCCAGCTAGAAGTAGATTTTGTGCCAGTTCTCAATATGGCAAAGGCAAGGGGGATAGAGCAGCCGTGGGTAAAATCCCTAGAGAGTTGTATCCGTAGGCATGAACGGGGTTATGCTATTAAAGCAATGAATAGGTTCCTACGCCAACAGATTCCGCCCAAAATCAAAAAACCTTTGTGGCAGGTACGGCGCAGATTAATCGGACGATAGGGGAAGAAAATTAGGTGAAGATGACACAAGAAACTAGAGGCGTAACAGTGTGGTTGACGGGGTTGAGTGGAGCGGGCAAAAGTACGATCGCCCTTGCTCTGGCAGAGGTTCTCAAAGAAAAGGGCAGAAAGCGTTTAGAACTCCTTGATGGGGATATTGTCCGCCAAAATCTTACCAAAGGCTTAGGTTTCTCGAAGGAAGACCGGGATGAAAATATCCGGCGGATTGGGTTTGTCGCCCATTTATTAACCCGGAATGGGGTGATTGTAATTGTGTCGGCTATTTCTCCTTACCGGGATATTCGCCAAGAGGTGAGCGATCGCATTGGGGATTTTATCGAGGTTTATGTCAATGCCCCCCTAGAAGTTTGTGAGCAGCGGGACGTGAAGGGACTCTACAAAAAAGCCAGGAGTGGAGAGATCAAGCAGTTCACTGGAATTAGTGATCCCTACGATTCTCCCCTTACCCCTACGGTGGAATGCCGGACTGATCAAGAAACGATCGATGAATCCGTTGCCAAAATTATTACCAAAATGACAGAGTTGGGCTATCTCTAAGCTGGGATAAACTTCATGGCAACCCCATTCATGCAGTAGCGTAGCCCTGTGGGTGCTGGCCCATCTTCAAATACGTGTCCTAAATGCCCACCACAACGGTGACAATGGACTTCTGTGCGGGTCATAAACAGCGATCGATCGACCGTAGTCGCCACTGCATTCTCGATCGGCTTATAAAAACTCGGCCAACCCGTACCGCTATCAAACTTTGTTTCTGAAGTAAACAGGGGTAAGTCACATCCTGCACAGGCATAAGTCCCCGGATCATAAGTCTTATCTAGAGGGCTGGTTCTCGCCCGCTCTGTCCCGTGCTTGCGGAGGACATAAAACTGCTCTGGAGAAAGGACAGTTTTCCATTCTGCTTCGGTTTTGGTAATTTCAAAGTTCTCGTTTTTTGTAGCTGCCATAGGTTCTGATTTTCCTGAATTGTTTCCTGAATTAATTAGATAATATGTCAAAGCTCCTGCAACACCAGCGATCCCCAGAGTCTTGCTGCCAGCACTCCAAAGGAATTGTCGCCGATTCAGGTTTTCTTGATTGGACATTGGTTAGGCGAGGTAAATTCTGTTAATTATTAATCTACTTGTTCTATTGTAAAAGATTATTAAGAGGATGTCTGAAAAGTGGTTAAAATCCCGACCATAAAGGTTAAATCTACTGACTAGAAGAGGGCAGTGGGAATAATTCGACCATCGAGGCGTTGAGCAATGGTTCCCACTGAAAGGGGATTAGTTACCTCACGAGGATAAATTACTACAGCCAAGGCTCCCACCGTGCTACGCCGAAAAGGAACTATATCCATTAACCAGACTCGATCGCCCGCCTGTACTGTCATCCTCACCCCCGTGGAAGAATTTGCCAATTGATTGAGATTAGGGAGAGGTTGGTAATTGAGAATTGATACTTGGGGTAACTCTAAGGCACTCTGGCGGAGCAGCCCCAGAAATTGTTGCTGAAAAGCTGGTTGCTGGAGACGACGCATAGCAGAATCGAAATCTAGCTGGTCGGTTTGGGTTGGCAGACTGCCTGAAAAAGCAAGGACAACCTGTAAATCGGCGGGGTTGATAAAAGCTGAGTAGCGATCGAGTTGAAAAGTTTCCTGCCCAAAAAAGCGAGTCACGACCCGGAAGCGATCGCCAATCGATCGAGCCACATTACCCGGCAACTCCCGAAACTCTGGGGGAATATCTTCCCGTTGCAGCCAGCTTGGAGAACTACTGCCATTTAGAGGGGCTTGAGCGATAATTTGAGGATTACTCTGAGAGTTGATTAAGGAATTAACCAAAAGATCAACTTGGGGATCAACTTGATTATTAACCTGAGCATTTACTGGGTTCAGCAAAATTCCCCTCAATAAATCCGGTATCTCTGGTATCGCCAGCATCTCCGGGGCGATCGATCCTCCACCCACCACTAGCAAACCAAGAATAATAGATAGCTTAAATTTTTTCATTGGGATTCTATAAGTAGTCTTGAGTTTCAAGGTATTAACTAGTGATCTGAGTTAGTTAAAGTGGTGCTATAGATTAGTAATAAATTTCAATCTGTAGGGGCGTAAGGCTTTACGCCCTCTGTCCTCTAGTGTGGATCAGGGATTATTTATTAATCACCTAGTCCTGAGATGGAGATTCTGGAGGTTTGGGCTTGATTGGCAATTCCCGACGTTTGGGAGGGGCAATGGGGGTAGTCCGTGGTTGTTCTGGACGTTGGACTTCACCCTTAATCACTGGACGAGGTGTGGGAGAGCCTGTCGGAGAGCTAGAGAATTTCCGATTGCCGCCGCCCCGCATGGGTGGTTTTTTCCCGAATTTTTTCTTCACAGGCATAGCTCCAATATTATTAGCCTGTTGAATCACCAAGTTGTTGCCTTGGAGTTGCACGTGCAGATCCCAAAAATAATTTGTGCCTCGCTCTGGTAAACCACCGTGAAGTTTGAGCTTAAAAAACTTGGGTCTTTCATCCTGTTTACGAGGAGATTGGCGAATTTTTGCAACAACCTGACCATCATCTTTGGAGTGATAGATGACCTCTCCTCGAATTGAAAAGTAGCCATCGGTGACAGCCGGACTTTCTGGTGTAATTGTTGTGACGGGTGTTTTACTCTCGATCGTGCTTTCGGCAGTATTTTCGGCAACATCTGTGATCGCCTCTTCAGTAACACTTTCTTGCACAGGAGCTTTACTAAGATTTTCTGGCTCCCAGACCCCCAGAATTTGCACATGGAGATTGCCGTCTTCTTGACGAGTGCGGGGATAGACAACCCACAAATGCTGTTGATTAATATCTAGATGATTTTTCACAAGGCTCATCACTCGCCCCAAAAGCACAGCATCAATCAAGGTGCCATCAGCCGCTAAGAGAGTACCTCTGGTCAACTGCTCTTGGGATGGCATGTACTGCCCCCGGACTAGCCCGATCGCTCGGTATTGTTTTGGTTCGCTAGGCGGCGGGATCGGTTGTTGTCGATCGATAGTAGATATCTCGTCTCCAGAGGCTTCCTGCACCTCAGATACTTCAGGTATTTCAGGTTTAACCACAGCTTCAGAACCCACAGATGTTTCAGACCCTTGGGGAAGTAGTTCTGGGGTCGGGACTTCTGGAGCCGGAGTTTTTGGCTGATCTGGATTAGGAGTTGCAGGCTGACTAGAGGGGATTATGGGTTCTGGCATGTCTTTACTGGCGGGTTCACAGGTAATGCTGGAGGTTTAAGGAAAAATTCTCATCCAAATTCCAACTTATAATAAACAACTAAAAATAGACTGAACAGGGGAAATAGACTGGACTGATCTGCTAGACGAACTCTAGACTATCAATTTTCTCAAGGTTTCATCAAGAAAAGGACATTTCCTATAATTTATTTTTATTTTGCTCTAGTTTGTAGCTGGGTGATTTTCAGCTTATATATTAATTATGTCTAGATTGTGTCTAAATTGTGGCTAGGTTGTGTCAATGGTGACACCTCTCATTTTAGGGGCATTCTTTATCATTAATCTAGGATTATTCTATACACGGTGGGGGATCACCTCCCAATTTGCGGGTTAGGCTGGCGATCGATGGACTTGAAGATGGATTCTAGAAAAAATTTCATCAATTTCGTCCGGTTCGTCCGGTCTTTCCTACATTTTTTTAGGTTTGTCCACCAACTCCAATGAGCTTACACAAGACTTATAAAAGACTTACACAAGACTTATATGTAACTTAGACCCAAATCTAGGGGTGAATTTGTTCTAATATTGACTCTAAACAGTCTTGAAAATGTTGTTCAGGATTATCTAAGATGTATTTGTGATTTATTCCTATAATTTTTTGTATAAGTTGAGGTGGTTTTGTGGCACAAAAACGTAGTCGTTGGTTAATTAATATCTTTCTAGTGGTGACGATCGTCGGCTTTCTGGGCTTTTCGTTCTTTCCTCTCCTAGAAAATATTCTCCCTCGATTTAACACCGCAGGGACTCCGGCTTCCCCTAGCCCTCTCACCCCCCAAACCCCACAACTAGCGGCTCAAGCTCAGGGTTATGAATTGGTTTTACAACGGGAACCAGATAATTCGGCGGCGTTACGGGGCTTACTAGAAATTCGTCTCCAACAGGGAGATATCAAGGGAGCGATCGAACCCCTCGAAAAATTATCTCAAATCAAAACCGAAGAGCCAGATTATGGGATACTCCTCGCTCAGGCAAGGCAGCAGCTAGGAGAAAATGATGCAGCCATTCAAACCTATCGCCAAATTTTGGTGACTCAGCCCGGCAATATGAACGCCCTCCAAGGTCTAGCTGGT
>JAIMKT010000090.1:0-7850 GCA_020692245.1 Microcoleus sp. GA_180221_E-2-1-MAG-45_12 | reverse complement strand
CCCTCTCCGCCGTGGGTCTGCTCCAAGACACCCTTAAAGCCGCAGAAGCCACCAATCAAGCTAAGGCAAATGCTGTAGATATCCGGGCGGTGAAACTTCTCCTTGGACAGGTCTACGCTAACCAAAAACAATACGATCGAGCGATCGCCCTCTATGATGACCTTGCCACTAGTGATAATAAAGATTTCCGTCCCATCCTTGCCAAGGCAGTAATTCTTCAGGAACAGGGCAGAAACGCCCAAGCAAAGCCCCTCTTTGACCAAGCCTCTAACCTCGCTCCGGCGCAATACAAGGATCAAATTCTCAAATTAGCCGTCAACACCCCAAGCCCTGAAGCTGGCTCAGAACCAAAGGCTGACTCTACCAATCCTGTGGAACCAGATACTGCCGCCCCTGTTTCTCCCGATGTTTCCAATTAGCTCCTAAATTAAAATAAAAGTTTCGTGAGTAACTATCTCTACTGTGGTGATAATCTCCAAATTCTTCGGGATTTTGTGGGTTCAGCGACAGTAGATTTTTGCTATATTGATCCTCCTTTTAATTCTCAACGCAATTACTACACTGGAAGAAATAGATCCCCAACTTTCATTGATATCTGGCATTGGGATCATTTAGCTGCACAGAAATTGCAAGAAATTCAAACTCGGAATTTTTCCCCGGCGACGATCGCCTTTTTTCAGGTTTTACCAGAAATTATTGGTACTGGTAGTTTATTAGCTTATTTGGTGCATTTAACTTTAGTAATTCAAGAAATTCATCGGGTCTTAAAGCCAACAGGGAGTTTCTATCTCCATTGTGATCCCATGGCTAGTCACTATCTAAAACTGGTTCTAGATACGATTTTTTGTCCCCAAGGTGGAGAGTTTCAAAATGAAATTATCTGGAGTTATCGCACAGGGGGAGCTTCTCGAAAACGCTTTGCCAGAAAGCATGATGTGATCTTTTTTTATACGAAAAGTCGGGAATGGGTTTTCCATGCTCCCAAGGAAAAATCCTACATGATGCACAGGTATGGATTCAAGAAAAGTAATTTTCAATTAGAGCCAGAAACAGGCAGACAATATTCCCTTGTCTACGGCAGAGATGTCTTAGAAATTCCGGCGATCGGCTCCGATAGTAAAGAAAGATTGGGTTTCCCCACTCAAAAACCAGAGGCTTTATTAAGTTATTTCCTTCAGGCGAGTAGTGATCCGGGGCAGGTAGTTTTAGATGCTTATTGTGGTTGCGGGACAACTTTGGTGGCAGCCCAGAGGCTCGATCGAGCTTGGATTGGCATTGATCTTAACCATGAAAGTATTAATATCAGTCAACAAAGATTAATAGATAATTTCGGGGTTTCCTGCCTAGAAAATATCATAATTCATGATTAAAACTCACAAGTTGTAAGGTGGGCAATCCTACCCTAAATTCGGGGACGGCGGTTAGGGGATCGACGATTTCTGTTAGGCGTAGATTTGCGAGTTTCTCTGACTGACCTTCTGGGTGTTGGTAATTGTCTTCTACTTAGGGATCGATCGCTCTCATAATTATCCCGATTTTCAGGTAATTCTCGATCATTATAATCATCGTAATCATCATAATTACTATCTAAATCTCGATAGTTATTTCTAGGTGCATATCGTCGATCGTCGGCATTATTAGAGGCATTATCATAGTCTTGATCATAGTCTTGATCATAATCATCACCATAACGATCGTAATCATCTTGATACTTGGACTTTTTAGCCCTTGGGGATCGATCGCTACCAATCCGCCGACTTAAATCCTCAAAAACTTGGCGTTGCAGATAGGGATAATCGCTGACCCACAAATCATTTTCTGGTAAATAAATATCAGTGAATTTTTCCAAGCGAGTGAGGCTAGGTTGATAGGCCACTACGAGCATTTCCGCCGTCATCCCCCTTGCAATTTGTTTATAAATCCGCTTTAGGGGAACCTGCAAATCTACTCGAAAACCTGTTTCATCCCCAACTTCAATATTTAATCTACGCTCCCGATTTTCAATGATTACTAATTCCCCTTTTTGATTAACATCTTCTTCTTCCCTCGTTAATTCTTCGGTGACATAAATATCAAGAACTCGCCCCCGCCAGAAACCACTATATTTATAATCTCTGAGTTTTCTATTCCGTTGGCTTGCCCAAAAGATCGGTCCCCACAGCCAATAAAATCCGGCTCCTACTCCGAGAACTAAAGAAACTGCATCAAAGCTATTCCCTAAAAACAGATGAATCACCCACACAATCACCACCCCGATCACCGAGATTAGCAATCGTCTTAAGAAATCCCTTGCCTTGCCCCAGCAATAGTTGTATTGGGGCCCGGTGGCAACTAAAGGAATTAATTGTTCAAATTTCTCACGATTGATGGGGATGAGCATAGGAGATTTAAGGGGGAAATAGCTAATATCTAAAGGATTTTTTCTAAGCCGTATACTAATGATTTTAGCTGGATTATTTTCCGAATTGCCAAGAGAACTCCGGGCATATAGCAGGATCGATCGCTCGTATCGTGGCGTAGGGTATAAATTTGTCCCGCCGCCCCAAAAATCACCTCTTGATGGGCAATCAAACCGGGTAAGCGGATACTATGAATGCGGATATTGTCCTCGGCAACGCTGCCTCTAGCTCCGGGGAGTTTTTCTGTTTCTTCGACCAAAGGGGGATTATAGGTTTTGCCCAAGCCTGCCAGCATTTGGGCTGTTTGGATCGCTGTACCACTGGGGGCATCAGCTTTTTGGTTGTGGTGGAGTTCAATAATTTCTACATGGTCAAAATACTGGGAGGCTTGGATGGCTGCCTGTTGGAGTAGCACCATGCCTATGGAAAAGTTGGGAATAATTAGACAACCCACACTAGCTTTATCCGCAAAAGCGGCGAGGTCTTGGAGTTGCCCCGGACTCATCCCTGTAGTTCCCACCACCGGACGGACTCCATAGGCGATCGCTGCCCGGATATTATCGTACACGCCATCAGGATGGGTAAAATCTACCATGACGGCGGGTTGTTTTTCTTGAGATGCCATGACCAAGATACTTTCTCGATCGTTTAGAATCGGAATTTCTAGCTCCCCGCATCCTGCCACTTCTCCGGCATCTCGACCAATTAACTCTGGATTACGATCAATCGCCCCAATCAAGCTTAAATCTGGAGCCGCAGCGATCGCCTTCACCACCTCCCGCCCCATTTTGCCCCCTGCGCCATTCACCACCACCGGAATTGGTTTATCGCTCATGTCCTCTCCTCCAAATCATCTGCTCAATTTCTTGCAAGTGCTACATTATATAGAAACAATTGTCCTATACAAACTACCCTTTTTGAGTAAGGAGAAGTTTTTACAATCTGCCTATCTGATAATCAATACTTTTATTCAGCAAAATCTATATTTTTATATATTAGTATATCTAACTTTTGAGCTGGGTTTAGGTTCTTGTTTAGGGAGCAATCGACTACTCCTCTAATAAACGCTCCATAAGTCTATAAACATCCTTTTTATCTCCCTCTTTCCGCCTACCAACTCCCACTACCAAAACCACTACCTGCTCTTGAACAACTTGATAAACAATTCGGTAACGCTGACCAACAGCCCGCACACTAAAATATCCCTGAAGTTTATCTACTAAAGGCTTGCCCTGTTTCTCTGGTTCCAACTTGAGCTTGTCAATGCGATCGCTCAATGCTTTCTGTTCTCGTCGATCTTGGACATTAACCGAGCATTTCTAATGCCAAGACAGTTAATTCAACTTCGTATTCCATATAGCAGACAAGTTATAGCCCCAGTTTTATTTTAGCTTCCTCCCAGCTAACAGTTTCTCCCCGTACTGCTTGAGCCATGCTCTCTCTTAACTGTTCTGTAAACTCAGAATCTGCAAGAATATCTAAAGTTTCCAACAAAGATGTTAGTTGATCATAACTAATAGCTGCCATCACCGGCTGACCATTTTGTGTAATAATTACCGGTTCATTTGTTAATTCATTTGGTAGCTCTAAAAATTTTTGTTGAGCTTCATTTATGGTCAGATACTTGGTCATATCTTAATTTCAAGGTAAGTAATGAGCCTATCCTAGCATCACCTAGAAGATAATATCCTCAATTTTGGTTCCCGAAAGGTTTAGGGTCGTTAGTTATATTCAGTCAATTAGAGCATAAAATTTCTTGAAAAAATAGGGGCAAGATGACGACAATTTTAGGTTTTTTCGACCTTGTTGATGCCCACTCCTGCCCCAAATTTATTGCCCGATTAACCGACTAAGGATTTCGACTCCGTTGTCATTGCCTCTGGATTTGCCTCTGGGCTGTTGGCTTCCGAAGGCGGAACTATCTGCCAGAACTTGGGTAGATATTCACTCCAGTTAGCAAGGATTTGTTTACCCTTTTCGCTGCCCGTGCGCTCTACAAAGCTCTCGATCAGATCCCGGAGTTGCTGCTCCCCGGCGGGGGAAACTACCCGTTGAGTCTTCACAATTTCCCGGTTCACCTTGGCGCTAAAGCCCCCATCTTCATCGAGGAAATAGGCTAACCCACCAGTCATCCCTGCCCCGACGTTGCGCCCCGCCTTGCCGAGGACGACGATCGCCCCTCCGGTCATATACTCACAACAGTGGTCTCCAGCTCCAGTAATCACGGCTTTCGCTTGGGAATTCCGCACCGCAAACCGTTCCCCCGCTTGCCCATTGGCATAGAGGGTTCCCCCCGTAGCTCCGTAGAGACAGGTATTGCCCACGATCACGTTATCCGCCGCCACGTAGGTAGCTGCCGCCGGTGGTTTAATAATAATTTCCCCACCATGCATCCCTTTACCCACGTAGTCGTTAGCTTCTCCTTCCAGGTTTAAGACCATCCCAGAAAGGTTGAAAGCTCCAAAACTCTGTCCAGCAGCTCCTTGGAAATTGAGGTTAACTTGTCCAGCGAAGCCGTTGTTGCCGTATTGTTTGGCGATCGCCCCCGCAATTCTTGTGCCGACGGTGCGATCGGTGTTGATGATCTTTGTGGTTTTGCTAACGGTTCCTTGGTGCTGGATGGCTCCTTGGATTTCTGGGTCAGCAAGAAGTTCATCGTCTAAGACATCGCCGTTACTGTGGACATCCCCGTGGTTGAGCCAGGAGCGATCGCCCTTTGCATCAGGAAGATGAGTTAGGCAAGTGAGGTTAAGGCTCTGGGTTTTGGTTAAAGTTACCCCCGCCCTTGGCTTGAGGAGGTCAGCCCGCCCGATGATATCGCTTAACTGCCGATAGCCTAGTTTTGCCAACAGATGCCGGACTTCTTCGGCGACAAAATAGAAGAAATTCACCACATTTTCGGGAACACCCTTGAATCTAGCTCTGAGTTCCTCCTTCTGGGATGTCACTCCCACAGGACAATTATTGGTGTGGCAAATTCTCGCCATAATGCAACCTTCGGCAATCATGGCGATCGTCCCAAAGCCGTACTCTTCACCCCCCATCAGCGCTGCCATCATCACATCCCAACCAGTTTTGAAACCACCGTCTACCCGGAGAATGGTGCGATCGCGGAGTTGGTTTTCCATCAGGACTCGGTGAACTTCCGTTAAGCCCAATTCCCAGGGTGCACCAGCGTGCTTGATAGAACTCAGGGGCGAGGCTCCTGTGCCACCGTCATAGCCAGAGATTTGGATCACATCAGCGTTGGCTTTAGCAACCCCTGCTGCCACCGTCCCAATACCAATTTCTGATACTAGTTTGACGGACACCTTCGCTTGGGGATTAATTTGGTGGAGGTCAAAAATCAACTGAGCCAAATCCTCGATCGAGTAGATATCGTGGTGGGGTGGGGGAGAAATTAGAGAGACCCCCGGCTTCGAGCGGCGGAGCATAGCAATGTAGGGGCTGACCTTGGGACCCGGCAGTTGTCCTCCTTCCCCCGGCTTGGCTCCTTGGGCAATCTTAATCTCAATTTGTTGAGCATTCATGAGATACTCTGGAGTCACCCCAAACCGTCCCGAAGCTACTTGCTTGATAGCTGAACTGGCAGTATCCCCATTGCGTAAGCCCTTGAGGTGGGGCAGGAGTTGGGCAGAACGCCCTTGATCATCCACATCATTAATTACTTTGTACCGTACCGGGTCTTCTCCCCCTTCCCCAGAGTTGGATTTACCCCCCAGCCGATTCATGGCGATCGCCAATACCTCGTGGGCTTCCCGTGACAAGGCGCCGAGGGACATACCCCCAGTACAAAAGCGCTTGACAATGCTGGTGACAGATTCCACCTCTTCTAGAGAAATGGAAGCTCGATCGCTCTGGAAGTCTAGCAAATCCCGGAGAGCCGTCATGGGACGACTTTCTAGCTGCTGGCGATATAGTTCATAGAAATCAAAATTCGGAGAGGGAACTTGGGGATCAGCGTTGGGGGAATTCACCGCCTGGACTGCCTTATGGAGTGCCTTCGTCATTTCCGGGCTATTCATGTGATATTCTGCCCCCGGACGGTACTGGACAAACCCCATGTTTTCTAGCTTCTTCCCTTGAGTTGCTGGGAACGCCGCCCGATGGAAACAAATAATTTCCTGTGCTAGCTCTGCCATGGTTAATCCCCCCAGACGGGAAGCAGTGCCACAGAAACCAGTTTCTAATAGATCCATGCCCAGCCCGATCGCCTCAAAGATTTGGGCAGCATGGTAGGAAGACAACAGGGAAATCCCCATTTTCGAGAGAATCTTTAACAAGCCATCCTCTAGGGCTTTGCGATAGTTTTTCTGGGCGGCTTCAATGGTGATCGCCTTGATCTTGCCCCGTTCCATCAAAGTCTGAGTCCGGCTATCGCTCCACCAACTGCGGACAGATTCCCACGCCAAATAAGGACACACCGCCGAAGCTCCGTAACCAATTAAACAGGCAAAATGATGGGTACTCCAACACTGGGCTGTATCTACAATTAAGGAAACCTTCATTCTTAATCCTTGTTTGATCAGGTGATGATGGACAGCACCCACGGCAAGGAGGGGGGGAATATAGGTGAGTTCATCCCGGAGCGTTTCTCCTGCGGAATTATGGCGATCGCTCAAAATCAAAACTTCCTGTCCCTGTTCCACGGCGGTAGCGGCTTGAGTGCAAAGTTCCTGCACGGCAGCAGCTAATCCTTGGGGGCTACTTAGGGCATAGAGAGTGGACAAAGTTGTGGTGGCTAGGTACTTGGTGGCAGCCTTACCGCTGCCATTGGTGATGGCAGGGGAACCCTTGGTAATAGCTTCTAATTCTGCCTCGTTTAGTACCGGAGTATCTAATTTTAGTAATCTTGCCCCCTCTGCCTTGGGCTGAAGCATATTTCCCCGGGAACCCAACTGCATTGAGAGGGACATGACTAAACTTTCCCGGAGAGGATCAATGGGCGGGTTAGTAACTTGAGCAAATCGCTGCTTGAAGTAATCGTAGAGGAGGTGGGGCTTGGTACTAAGGATTGCTAAGGGAATATCATCCCCCATGCAGAAAGTCGGCTCCTTCCCATTAACAGCCATATCTTGGATCACCATTTCCAAGTCCTCGGCGGTGTAACCAAAGGCAGTTTGTTGTTGCAAAAGCTCCGGGGCAGACCATAGGGGGCTGGTGTGCATAGGTTGAGATTTCAGTTCTTGACGGTAGGATTGCAGCCATTCACCGTAGGGATTTTTACTTGCCACCCGTTCCTTTAGTTCCCAGTTTTTCAGGACTTCATGGCTGGTCAAATCCACCGCAATCATTTGTCCGGGGCCCAATCTGCCCTTTTCCACGATCTCGGTTTCGGGAATATCCACCACCCCAGCTTCCGAACCAACTACCACTAAGCCATCTTTGGTAATACAGTAGCGGGCGGGACGCAGACCATTTCTATCTAAGGTTGCGCCCACGGTTTTACCA
>JAIMKT010000089.1 GCA_020692245.1 Microcoleus sp. GA_180221_E-2-1-MAG-45_12 | reverse complement strand
ATGATTTATTAGCAGTGAACTTGCAGAATTTTCCGGTGACTACCCTCAGACCTTTGGTGGCGGGAACTCCCTTGGCGGGGCGGGCGATCGGTGGTAGTTTGTCAGGGGATTTTGATGTCAATCTCCGGGATTTCAGTGCGGTGGGGACGATCGCTGTGCAAGAGCCTATCATTAATACCCTACGAGGGGATAGTTTTACTGCTGACTTTGCCCTCGATCGAGACACCATCCGCCTGACTCAATCTATCTTCCGCCGAGGGTCTGGGGAATATCGCCTCACGGGGGTAGTGAATCAATTTCTGGGTACGCCCCAAATTCAAGCCAGCGCCCAAATCACCAACGGGGATGTCCAAGATATTCTAACGGCTCTCCAGATTTTTGAACTACGGGATATTATTGGTGGCAATATTCTGCCCATTTACGGCACGGCGGCGGATCTAGGTCGTCTCAATGCCGGAATGCCGGAACCCACTCTTACGGGACAGTTACGTCGTCTCTCAGAATTGCAAGAACTCCTTGCCCAACAGCAGGAAATCCGGCGGCAGGAAAACTTTGAGCTTCCAGAACTCAGCGATTTTGCTGGAAAATTTAGTGGGACTGTCACTGCCAATGGCTCCCTAGATACGGGGATCAATGCTGATTTTAATTTGGCTGGGGGGGATTGGGTTTGGGGAAGCTATCAACTCCAGCAAGTACAAGTAGAGGGGAATTTTCGGAATAATGTCTTGACCCTCCTGCCCTTAGAACTGAGGAGCGGCGATCGAGTAGTTAGTTATCAAGGGACGATCGGCGGCGCAGAACAATCGGGGCAGTTAATTGTGGAAAAAGTTCCCGTAGCCCTTTTGTCTGAACTATTCCAACTCCCAGACTTCTTTGGGGTGACAGGGGAAATCAGCAGTATCACCACCCTCTCTGGCAGCATCGATAACCCCAGAGCGCGGGGGGCGGTGAGCGTGACTCAAGCAACTCTCAATCAAGTTCCCGTGCAGGAAGTCGAAGCAAGTTTTAGTTATTTGAATAGTCGTCTCCGTTTTGGCACAAGTGTCTCGATCGCCGGATCAAATGCCGGATCAAATACTGGACAGCAATCTTCCCCCCTGACCATCAATGGCAACATTCCCTACCAACTACCCTTTGCCAGTACTCCTCCCACCGACAACCAACTCCGCCTCAATCTCCAAGTCCAAAATCAGGAATTAGCCATTCTAGACCTCTTGAGCCAAGGGCAGGTAGCTTGGGGCGGGGGTGAGGGAGATGTGCAACTAGAGATTACCGGAGAAATTGACCAGTCTCTGAATATTACTAATCTGGTGGCGGACGGATCAGCCGTATTCCGGGATGCGGTGTTAAGAATCCAAATCTTACCTGCCCCTCTGACAGAAATTAATGGCAGCGTCGCCTTTAACTTCGACCAAATTAATATCGAAAATCTCCGGGGTGAATTGGGGGGCGGGGAAGTCTCGATCGCTGGCAGCTTGCCAATTTTTAGTCCCAGTCTGCGGGATAATCCCCTGACGGTCAATCTAGATAACCTCGCCTTAAATCTTCCAGACCTCTACAGTGGTGGAGTCCAAGGCAATGTCATTGTTACCGGAACTGCCCTTGCTCCCAGAATCGGCGGCTCGATCGAAGTTTTTGATGGTCAGGTATTACTCACAATTCCCGAAGCTACTGCGGCTAGCCCCGGTAATGCTCCCAACAATAACCCCGGACTCCGCCCCGAATTGAACGATCTCCGACTAGTTTTGGGACGAAATATCCAACTCAATCTGCCTCCAGTCTTGGGTTTTGTCGCTGATGGCGGGTTGGTAGTAAACGGGCCCTTGGACAATCTCCAACCGGCGGGAATTATTAATATTCAACGGGGCAGAGTAAATTTATTTACCAGTGAGTTTCGCCTGGCGGGGGGTTACGATCACACTGCTCAATTCTTCCCAGAGCGGGGTTTAGACCCTTTCCTCAATGTCCGCCTAGCCACATCGGTGGAGGAATCTACGGGCAGGCGCTTACCTACTAATGAGTCGCTTTCAGAAATTCGGGAGCAACCCCTGAGTATTTTCGGCACGGTGCAAACAGTGCGGATTGAAGCAAGGGTCAATGGTTATGCCAGCGAATTGAACGATCGCCTAGAATTGAACAGTAGCCCCCGCCGTAGTCAACAGGAAATCATTGCTCTCTTGGGGGGAAATTTCATTGATAGTTTTTCCCAAGGAAATGCCGCCATTGGGGTTGCTAACCTTGCTAGTTCTGCTCTATTAAGCAATTTTCAAAATCAAATTAGTGATGCTTTGGGTTTAGCCAGTTTCCGGTTATTTCCTACCACAATTAACGATCGAGGACAAATTAACACTACCCTCGGTTTAGGTGCTGAAGTTGGGCTAGATATTACGCCTTCTGTCTCAATTTCTGCCCTCCGCATCTTAACTGCCAATCAGCCTTTCCAGTACAGTCTCCGCTACCGCATCAATGAAAATCTCCTCCTCCGGGGCAGCAGTAATTTAGCAGGAGATAATCGAGTTTTAATTGAGTTTGAGACTCGTTATTAAAAATTATTTATAGATAAAGGTTTTTGAAATGGTAGGTCTTCCTTCAAATTCATCCCAAAATTTACAACTAGCAAAACAAATATCCAGCTTACAACTGCCAAGTTTACAGATTTTACCCCTAGAGAGTAGTCACCTGCCGGGAATTATGGAGATCGATCGACTATGTTTTGGTGGTTGGTGGAATTTAGCTCATTATCAGTGGGAATTAGATCATCCAGAAAGTCATTTTTTGGTGCTTACCATTCCTGAAATCTCTAATTCTGAAGTGTCTAATTCTGCAATGTCTAAGATAGCTAAAATCAATGAGATAGCTGAAATAAATGAGATAGCTGAAATTTCTAAAGCACCGGAAATCTCTGAAGTATTTGAAGCAAGTGATCCCCAAGCAAATAATTTGGTAATTGGAGTTGGTGGCTTTTGGCAAATTCTCGAAGAAGCTCATATTCATCTTTTTGCCATTCATCCCCAATACCAAGGTAAAGGACTAGGAAAATTCCTCTTGGGGCAACTCCTCCAGCTAGCCAAAGAACTCGGTCTAGAGCGGGCTACCCTAGAAGTGCGGGAGTCTAATCATCAGGCTTTAGGTTTATACCAAAAATTTGGTTTTCAAGAAGCAGGACGTAGACCAAATTACTATGCTGACAACTCTGAAGCAGGGGTGATTCTTTGGTTAAATCGACTACAATCCTGCGAGTTTGTCTAAGGTAACTTCTAGAGCTAACCCACCTCGAAATTATCTTTCCCATGCCTACTTTTGTTGCTGCCGAACCCTATCCCTATCCTTATAATGGCGATCTTCGTCCCGAAAATACAGCTCTGATCATTATTGATATGCAGACAGATTTTTGTGGTAAAGGGGGCTATGTTGATCAAATGGGTTACGATCTGTCCCTGACTCGATCGCCCATTGAGCCAATCAAAAAACTCTTACAAGTCATGCGCGATCGGGGTTTCCTCATCCTCCACACCAGAGAAGGACATCGCCCCGACCTCTCAGATTTACCTGCAAATAAACAATGGCGGAGTCGGCAAATTGGGGCAGGCATTGGCGACCCCGGGCCCTGTGGCAAAATTTTAGTCCGGGGGGAACCGGGTTGGGAAATTATCCCAGACTTAGCTCCTTTGCCGAGGGAACCGATTATTGATAAGCCGGGAAAGGGTTCCTTCTACGCCACAGATCTAGACCTAATTCTCAAAACCAAGGGGATTCAAAATATTATCCTCACCGGGATCACCACTGATGTTTGTGTCCACACCACCATGCGGGATGGCAACGATCGAGGCTATGAATGTCTCCTCCTCTCTGATTGCACCGCCGCCACCGACAAAAACAACCACCTCGCCGCTCTGCACATGATTAAAATGCAGGGGGGAGTCTTTGGAGCCGTAGCAGACTCGATCGCCCTGTTAACAGCTATTTCTGGAGATTAACTACTTAAGATTAATAGCTTAAGATTGATCCCTTGAGATTGAGCAACAGCAGAGTTTGCCAAGTCCCCGGAATCTGGGCGAGGCTTTAAACCCAAATCTCTGGTAAGATGCTTTATCATCTGCTAAAAACAGCCACCTCATTATGGCTCTCAAACCATGCCCCCCAAGGCATTGCCATGCAGCAATTGAAACTTATATTTGACAAGATTAGGATGCCCCAAGTAAACCAACCCGCAGTTATGGTCATCGGCGGTGCTGAAGATAAAGTCCACGGAAAGCTGATTCTCCACCACTTTTTCCATCGTGCTGGTGGTCAAGAGGCAAGGATTGCGATCGTGCCCTCGGCATCCAGAGAGCCGGTGGTAATTGGCGATCGCTATGTCAATATCTTCAAAGAGATGGGAGCAAAGGAAATCCGAGTCTTAGATATCCGCGATCGCGCCCAAGGAGAAGATACCGACTTCCTTGCCTATATTGAAGACTGTACTGGCGTATTTCTCACCGGAGGAGACCAACTCCGCCTCTGTGGACTATTAGCAGAAACCCCTCTCATGGAAAATCTCCGCCGCCGAGTCCGTTTGGGGGAAGTTACCCTCGCCGGAACTAGTGCCGGAGCCGCCATCATGGGCTATCACATGATCGCTGGGGGCGGCAGTGGCGAATCTCCGAACCGAGCCTTGGTTGATCAGGCTATGGGTTTAGGAATTATCCCGGAAGTGATTGTGGATCAACATTTCCATAACCGAAATCGCATGGGCAGGCTCATGAGTGCGATCGCTGCTCACCCAGACCTATTAGGGTTAGGGATTGATGAAGATACCTGTGCCTTAGTAGAACGCAGTGGTATTATGCAGGTACTCGGCAAGGGAACTGTCACGGTGATTGATCCGGTTTCCCTCTCCTACACCAATCATGAAGGTACTGAAGCCACGGATCCCATTAGTCTTCATAATCTCAAAGTCCACATTTTTAGTCATGGCGATCGATACCATATCTACAAACGCCATGTTCTGCCCCCGGCTCCTACTACCATTGGTTAGAATTGGGAAGGATAATTTCTTATCCCCAGATTGTTCATCGGTAACAGTTTGCTGACCCTGCAAGCAAGACACTAGTTAATCAAGTCAATCAAGTCAATCATCAGTTTCGTTAATTCTTACTCAACTATCATCAAGCCCAGACCAATTTATGAAAATTCTCAAAATCCAGACGTTACGCGGTCCCAACTACTGGAGTATTAGGAGACAAAAGCTAGTAGTCATGCGTCTTGATTTGGAAGATTTACGAGATAAAACCTCTAGGCAAATTCCCGGCTTCTACGAGGGTCTCCTCAAAACTCTGCCGACCCTAGAGGAACACTTCTGCTCTCCCGGTGTCCGGGGCGGTTTTCTGAGCAGGGTTGCTGAAGGCACAATGATGGGACATATCATCGAGCATGTTGCCCTAGAGCTACAGGAACTAGCCGGAATGTTAGTGGGGTTTGGGCGAACCAGAGAAACCAGAACTGATGGTATCTACCAAGTTGTCATCGAATACCAAGATGAACAGGCGGGGCGCTATGCGGCGAGGGCAGCAGTTCGTCTCTGTCGGAGTATTGTCGATACCGGGAGCTACCCAGAAAAAGAACTAGCCCAAGATTTGGCTGACCTGAAGGAAATTGCTAGGGATGCGGCTCTAGGACCAAGTACGGAAACCATCGTCGAAGAAGCAGACAAGCGGGGCATTCCTTGGGTGCAGCTATCGGCCAGAGCCATGATCCAGCTAGGTTATGGAGCGTTTCAAAAACGAGTTCAAGCTACCCTCAGTGATTATTCCGGGATTTTAGCGGTCGAGCTAGCCTGCGATAAGGAAGGCACGAAGCAAATTCTTAAGGAGGCTGGAGTCCCAGTGCCAAGGGGGACAGTGATCAATTATTTAGAAGACTTGCAACCAGCGATTAACGAGGTGGGCGGCTATCCCATTGTGATTAAACCCCTAGATGGCAATCACGGTCGGGGGATTACTATTGATATCAATAACTATGCTGATGCAGAAGCAGCCTACGACATGGCTCGTCTTGTTTCCAAATCCATAATTGTAGAGCGTTTCTATCAAGGGCGAGATCATCGGGTGTTGGTGATCAATGGTAAATTTGTGGCGGTGGCTGAAAGAATTCCCGCCAGAGTGATCGGTAATGGCAAGCTGACCATTTCTCAGCTAGTGGAAGAAACAAATGAAGATCCCAACCGGGGCGAAGGGCATGATAATGTATTGACCAAAATTACCATCGATCGAGGCAGTATTGCTCTTCTTGAAAAGCAGGGTTACGGTCTAGATACGGTGCTACCGATGGGGGAAGTCGCCTACCTCCGAGCCACAGCTAACCTCAGTACCGGGGGCATAGCGGTCGATCGCAGCGATGATATTCACCCAGAAAATATTTGGTTAGCCCAACGAGTCTCGAAAATTATTGGCTTAGACATCATGGGGATTGATATTGTCACCCCGGATATTACCAAGCCTCTGCGGGAAGTTGATGGCGTCGTGGTGGAAGTGAATGCAGCTCCGGGATTTCGGATGCACACCGCCCCCAGCGAAGGCAAGCCCTGTAATGTGGCAGCCCCGTTGTTGGATATGCTCTTTCCCCCCGGTACTCCCTGCCGCATCCCCATCATCGCCATCACTGGTACCAATGGCAAAACTACCACAACTCGCCTCATTGCCCACATCTATCGCCAAACTAATCTGGTGACGGGTTACACCACCACTGACGGGATTTATATTGACGATCACCTCGTGGAAGCAGGGGATAATACCGGGCCCCAGAGCGCTCAGGTTATTTTGCGAGATCCCACAGTTCAAGTGGCGGTACTAGAAACAGCACGGGGGGGAATTCTCCGAGCGGGCTTATCCTTCACGACCTGTGATGTCGGCGTAGTCTTGAATGTGGCGGCGGATCACCTAGGAATTGGGGATATTGACTCAATCGAGCAGATGGCTCACCTAAAAAGCGTAGTTGCGGAAGCTGTAGCGATCGATGGTTATGCTGTCCTCAATGCTGATGATCCCCTCGTAGTCGCCATGGCAGAGCGGGTTCAGGGCAAGGTTGCCTACTTCTCCATGAAAGCTGATTCCCCCTTGGTTGCTACCCACACCGAAAGCGGCGGTATTGCTGCCTTTTATCGAGACGGCTTCTTGATTCTCCGCAAGGGTATAACTGAAATTAAAGTAGCAGAGGCGAAGGATGTCCCCGTGACTATGAAAGGAATGGCTCCTTTCCAGATTGCTAATGCCCTTGCTGCGACCCTTGCTGCCTACGTTCAAGGGGTAGAGATAGATACGATCCGCCTAGGGTTAATGACCTTTAAGGCTTCTGTGGAGCAAACTCCCGGACGGATGAATTTGTTTGAAGTGAAGGATCATAGCGTCCTCATTGACTATGCCCATAATTCGGCAAGCTACGAAGCCCTCGGAGGATTTATCCGCAACTGGCCAGGAGTGAAGATTGGGGTCATTGGGGGGCCAGGCGATCGACGGGATGAGGATTTAATTAATTTGGGGACGCTTTCTGCCCAGATTTTTGATCAGATATTTGTCAAGGAAGACGAGGATCGTCGGGGACGGGCGCCGGGAGAGGTGGCAAGATTAATCTGTCAAGGAATCGTCCAAGCTCAACCAAATCTGCCCTACGAAACGATTCTTAAGGAAACTGAGGCAATTCAAAAAGCCTTGAGCCAAGCTACTCCCGAATCCCTCGTGGTGTTCCTGCCAGAGTCGGTATCTAAGGCGATCAAGTTAATTGAAGCCTATAAAAGTGGTAACTAGGCAATAATTAAGCCGATGATGAGATTTGAACTCACGACCGATCGATTACGAATCGATTACTCTACCCCTGAGCTACATCGGCAAACAGAATGAACTGGATGAACTAGGTAAATATTATAACGGATTTTGGGACTGCAAAAATCAAAAATTCCTAAAGAAGATATTCTAGAGGAGTATTCTTTGTGATGCAATTCCAAATTTTTAGCAAGATTTTTCAGTGAGTTACCATGCCTTCCCCCAAACAACGTCTAGACCCAGAACTGTACGCCCGCTTGCAAGCAGAATCCAAGTCCCCCTATCGCCCTCTCCGCAAATTTATTTATGTAGCCTTTGGTATTTCTGGAGCCTTGGGGGGGCTAATTTTTGTGTCTCAGATAGCCGCCCAGCGAGATGTCACCGCCGCCTTACCTAATTTGGCTGTACAGATCGGCGTTGTGGCTTTGATGGTGTTTTTGTTCCGCCTCGATCGAGAAAAACTATAGAAATAGTCTAGCTATAGAAACAGTCTAGAATCTTAACAATTTAGTTGATAGTTTATCCGTTAAAAATATATATAAAAATTCAGGATGTTAACAGTTCGATCGAAAACTAGTCAGGGTTAATAATTCAGTGTTAATTCAGTATTAATTTAGTGTCAATTCAGCTTCAATAAAATAGTTAAGATTATTTATCAACAAGTAGTTCATAACAGAAAAATGTAGCATTTCCCTAGAAGTCAACTATATACTAAAGACAGAAAATTTGGTGTAACTATAAAGAGAAACACGCCCTAAGTTGATTCTTAGCTATAGTTATAAACTTATTTAACTAGCTTAATCAGTTAGTCTTCTATTAATTTTTATAAGTCTATAAGCATGGATAAATCTAACTTAGCTAATAATCACCTACCCTTAGAACAACTTGTTGAATATCGTATTATTGAAGAGATTTATTCAGGAAGTCGGACTTTAGTATATCGAGCTATTCGTATCAGTGATCAAGAGCCTGTAGTGATTAAACTTCTAAAAAATGATTATCCTACTTTTAGCGAATTGGTGCAATTTCGTAATCAATATACGATCGTCAAAAATCTCAACTCACCTTTAATTATTCAAACTTATAACCTAGAGCCTTGCCAAAATGGTTATGCCTTGATAATGGAAGATTTTGGGGGAATTTCCCTCAAGAATTGGGCTATTTATGAAGGTAGCCACAGGGGAGCTAGGGCGAGGCAACAATTTCTACAGGAATTTTTAGAAGTAGCGATCGATCTCTGCAAAGCTTTAGACCACCTGTATCAAGCAAGAATTATTCATAAAGATATTAAACCAGCAAATATTCTCATCAATCCAGAAACTAAACAAGTTAAATTAATTGATTTTAGTATTGCTTCCCTATTACCAAGAGAAACCCAAGAAATTAAGAATGCTAATGCCCTAGAAGGGACTCTTGCCTATATTTCCCCAGAGCAGACTGGCAGAATGAACCGAGGTATTGACTACCGCACAGATTTCTATTCTTTGGGTATAACATTTTATGAATTGCTCACAGGAAAATTACCCTTTCAAGCAAGTGATCCCATGGAGTTGATCCATGCTCATATAGCAAAACTAGCCCCCCTAGTCCACGAAGTAAATCCCGATATTCCCCTAGTTTTATCAGCGATCGTGATGAAGCTCATGGCGAAGAATGCGGAAGATCGGTATCAAAGTGCAGTGGGATTAAAGTTTGATTTGGAAAAATGTTTAGCTCAACTCCAAGAAACTGGGGAGATGCAAGGTTTTGTGATTGGTGAGCGGGATGAGAGCGATCGATTCATGATCCCCGATAAACTTTATGGACGTGAAACTGAAGTATCAACTTTACTAGATGCCTTCGATCGAGTTAGTGCCGGCTCAACAGAAATGGTGCTAGTCGCCGGATTTTCTGGGATTGGTAAAACCGTCGTTATCAACGAAGTACATAAACCAATTGTTCGGCAACGGGGTTACTTTATTAAAGGTAAATATGATCAACTGCAACGCAATATCCCCTTTTCTGCCTTTGTCCAAGCCTTCCGAGATTTGATGGAACAATTGCTCTCCGAATCAGACACTCAGTTGGCAGCTTGGAAAACCAAAATCCTAGTAGCCTTGGGAGATAACGGACAAGTTATCATCGACGTGATTCCTGAATTGGGTCTAATTATTGGTCAACAACCCACTGTCACCGAACTCTCAGGTACTGCTGCTCAAAATCGCTTCAACACCCTATTTAGGAAGTTTTTTCAAGTATTCACTACACCAGAGCATCCCCTAGTTTTATTTATTGATGATTTACAGTGGGCAGATTCCGCTTCCCTAAACTTGATGCAATTGTTAATGGGAGAGGCAGATACTAGATATCTACTTTTTCTTGGAGCCTATCGGGATAATGAGGTCAACCCGATTCATCCCTTGATGCAAACTTTAGGAGAAATCCAGAAGTTGGAGGTAAGAATTAATCGGATTAATTTAATGCCTTTGTCCCGCAAATCGATTAATCACTTGGTGGCGGATACTTTGAGTTGTTCCCCGGAGGTGGCGATGCCCCTAACGGAATTGGTGATGAGCAAAACTAAGGGAAATCCCTTCTTTAGTACCCAATTGTTGAAGGCTTTGTATGAGGAGGGGTTGATTCGGTTCGATCGCCAGCAAAGCTACTGGCAGTGTGACATTGGGGAAATTCGAGCCTTAACCCTCACCGAAGATGTTACTGAGTTTATGACTCAACAGTTACAGAAATTGCCTCCGCCGACGCAATTAATTTTAAGTTTGGCAGCCTGTATTGGGGCCGAGTTTGATTTGGCAACCCTAGCAATTGTCTCGGAACAGACAGAGCAAGAGGTATCGGCAGCTTTGTGGGAGGCTCTGCACGAGGAATTAGTTTTACCCCTAAACAAGGTCTATCGATTTTTCCAAGATGATACAGGGATGCTGACCAAGCCCCAAATTATTGATATTCCCTATCGGTTTCTGCACGATCGCATCCAACAAGCCGCCTATTCTTTAATTCCCGATGATCAAAAAATAGCAACTCATCTGCAAATAGGGCAATTATTACAACAAAATTTATCGGAGTTAGAGATTGAGGGCAAACTGTTTGATATTGTTGGGCATCTGAATCTAGGAATTGAACTGATTACTCAAGCTAGCGATCGTCAAGCCTTAGCTCACCTAAATTTGCAAGCTGGAGTAAAAGCAAGGAATGCTACAGCCTATACCGCAGCTAGGGTTTATTTACAAACAGGGCTAAAACTCCTAGAGTCCAACTGTTGGCAACATCAGTATGAATTAGCTTTGGCTCTGTATGGGGCGGCGGGGGAAGTTGCGTACCTAAATGGCGACTTTGAGGGCATGGAACAGCTAGCTACCATTGTCTTGCAATCAGCCCGCACGATCGTTGATAAAATCAAAATTTATGAAATTCAAATTGCCGTAGAAGTTTTACGCATTAATGTGTTGGGGGCGATCGAAGTTGGCAGAAAAGCATTAAGGCAATTGGGCGTAGAACTACCCACAGCAGTTAACGAAGCTCAGATTGGGGAAATCCTGCAAACCCTTAGCACCCAGCTAGAAGGTAGAAGAATTGAAGACTTGATCAATCTGCCCGTCATGACCGATCCCAATACTCAGGCTGCCCTAGAAATAATGGGCATATTATTTTCCCCAATTCTCCAAGGAATGCCCAGCTTATTACCTTGGCTGAGTGCGACGATGGTAAGTCTATCACTCAAATCGGGCAATACTGCAACCTCAGTCACTGGGTATGGGATCCATGGCATGGTGTTGTGTGCGTTCTTAGGAGATACTTCCACAGGCTACGCTTTCGGTAAATTGGCTCTAAGTTTGCTAGAAAAATTTAATGCCCCCAAAATTAAACCCTTTGTGATGTGTGTGTTTGGCTGTTTTATTCAGCACTCTCAAGAGCCATTGGCCGCCACAATTCCAATCCTGAAAGCGGCTCACCATGCTGGCTTAGAAACTGGTGATTTTTTACAAGCTGGTTTTGCTCTGTTTGCTTGCAGTAGTAGTCAGTTTTTTTGTGGTCAAG
The DNA here is from genome assembly GCA_020692245.1 of Microcoleus sp. GA_180221_E-2-1-MAG-45_12. Taxonomy (GTDB): domain Bacteria; phylum Cyanobacteriota; class Cyanobacteriia; order Cyanobacteriales; family JAAUUE01; genus JAAUUE01. Next base: position 4,609 of record JAIMKT010000089.1, on the reverse strand, counting down.
AACTGAGTAGTCTTATAGAAGATATGGATAACTATAGTGGGGTCTTAGCCCAGATTAAACAAGAGCCTGCTCAGGTGTACTTAGATTTGGGAAAACAGGCAGCAGAAAGCTTAACTGAATTGGACAAAGAACCCCATTATTTGATTGGCAATACCTGTAATGAAGTATTGATGTTCCAGAAGCATCAGCAGGATAATGATCTAATTGCCCTTGCCCAAGGTTATATTTACAAACTATCACTGGCTTACTATTTCACCAACTATACCGAGGCTCGCAATTACATTGACCAGATCAAACTATATTTTATGGCAGTGTCAGGGTCGATTTTCGTGCCAATTTTTCATTTTTATGCTGCCTTAACTTATTTAGCCCTGCTCCCCACCCATCCAGAGGCAGAGCAAGCTGAGCTAATAATTCAGGTAGAAACTCATCAAAGGATTTTATCCCAATGGGCGCACCATGCACCGATGAATCACCAACATAAAGTTGATTTGGTAGCAGCAGAAAAATGCCGAGTGTTGGGACAAAAAGCTGAAGCGATCGAGCTATACGATCAGGCGATCGCTGGAGCAAAGGTCAATAAATATATCCAAGAAAAAGCCCTAGCTAACGAATTGGCTGCTAAATTTTACCTGAGTTGGGGCAAACTGCGCATTGCTCAGGAATATATGACTGAAGCTTACTATGCCTATGCTCGCTGGGGAGCCAAAGCCAAAATTGCTCACCTCGAAAGCCACTATCCCCAACTCCTTGCCCCGATCCTCAAACAATCCCGTAATCCCCACTCTAACGATGAAACCGTCTTCGCTCTAGAGACTTTCACCTCCAGCAGTTCGGCAACCGCCATTAGTGACAACTTCTCCCTAGCTTTGGATTTAGCCTCTATTCTTAGAGCCTCCCAAGTCCTGTCTAGCGAAATTGAACTAGATAAGCTTTTGGCAGCAGTCTTAGAAGTGGTGATTGAAAGTGCTGGGGCTGATAAATGTGTATTAATGCTAGAGCGAGATGAACGCCTGCTAATCAAAGGGACAATTACTGTAAATACAAAGCCAATAGTTTTACAGAAAATCCCCATCGAAAATAGTCCCGAAATTCCCCTCAAGCTAATCTACAAAGTTAAAAACAATCGGCAGACTATTGTCTTGATTGATGTTACCGCCGACCCGACCCTCGCCACAGACCCTTACATTATTAATCAACAGCCAAAAAGTATCCTATGTAGCCCGATCGTCCATCAAGGTAAGTTGTTAGGAATTTTGTATCTAGAGAATAATTTAACTCTAGGAGCATTTACCAGCGATCGAGTCGAACTCCTAAATTTGATCTGTACTCAGGTAGCAATTTCCCTTGAGAATGCCCGCCTCTATGAACGGGAGCAGCAAAAATCCCAAGCCCTAGAAAAGGCTCTCAACGATTTACAAAATACTCAACTCCAACTTGTTCAAGGGGAAAAAATGTCTGCCCTTGGTAATCTTGTTGCGGGGGTTGCCCACGAAATGAATAATCCCCTCGGCTTTATTTCTGCCAGTCTCCATCAAGCTAAACCTACCCTTGGTGATATTCTGGAACATTTGCAACTATATCAAGAAAAGTTTCCCCAGAAGAGTGCAGAAATTATTGAGCATGAATCAGATATTGATTTGGAATATAGCCTTGAAGACTTACCAAAAATAATTGATGCTATGGCGACGGCGTGTGACCGATTAAAAAATATTAGTACTAGTTTACGAACTTTCTCCCGAGCCGATCAAGATTATAAAGTGCCATTTTATCTCTACGAAGGGATTGATAGTACTATTTTGATTCTCAAGCATCGACTCAAAGCCAATGATCTACGTCCTGCCATTGAAGTAGTGACAAATTACGGCAATCTACCGCAAATTCAATGTTTTCCGGGGCAGTTAAATCAAGTATTTATGAATATTCTAGCAAATGCGATCGATGCTCTAGAAGAAGCTAATCAGGGACAGAGTTTTGCTGCAATCCAAGCCAATTCTAACAAAATCAACATTACAACTACAGTGGTCGATCGCCATATCGAGATATCAATTATAGACAACGGTAAGGGCATGATGGAAGAGGTGAAAAACAAAATCTTTGATCATCTATTTACAACTAAAGAAGTGGGTAAAGGTACGGGGCTAGGGTTGGCGATCGCTAAACAAATCATCGAAGAAAAGCATCAGGGAACCATTAAGGTCAACTCAAAATTAGGTCAAGGAACTGAATTTATTATCACTTTACCCATAGAAAACAATCCAAGTTAATGTTTGCTGTTTTTGCCTATTTCATTTTGTATAAGCATAAGGATTAATTCCCTGATCTTGCGTAGAAATACATACTTAATTTACTTAAAAATTGATGTGTATAGAAGGAGCGATGTATTGTTAGTCCAAATGACTATAGCCTAGTCATAGAAGCATTCGATAGAGTTTTTCTACCTAAGAAATATGAGATATTATAACCGTTTTCAGATCACACAATATTCATTTCTAGATCACACTATATTTCTATAAAAATGCGAGAATACGAATCGGAGTTCTAGCAATATTTGGTTGATTGCACCAATGCCTATATTACTGACGAAATAACCATTTATATATTACAGATACAACTATAGATAATTCGTAAGTAAATTTATTCCTAAAACTATTAAATATCTACCTTTATAAAATTAATTTGTGTTGCTTATATTTTTGCATTAGTAGGAATGATCGGCTATTTATTGAAAAACAGACAAAACGTAGTTATAGCGGAAACAAAACAGCAAGCATGTAGATTAAGCCCCTTAATTTTATGTAAAGTCAAAGTAAATAATTTAAAAACCATGACAATATTCCGCCAGTCACAATCGATCGAACCATCTTCTCAACAAACATTCCATCCTAATAAAACCCCGATATCTCAAAAACACCTAGCGCGTATAATCATTGCTGGCACAACAATAGTTGTGAGTGTTGCTGCTTACTTCAGCTATCAAACCGTGCGAAATATCGTGCTAGATAATCTGAAGAGTAATGCTCTGTTTGAAGTTAAAGGGGGTGTTGATGATGTGGATGGCTGGCTGGCAACACTAAAAGCTAGGCTGGATATCTTGGCTAATACAGCACCTGTCCAGTCTTTAGATTGGTCAATCGCTCGTCCTTATTTAGTGGTAGAAGAAAAACGAAGCGAGGTTTTTCGAGGTCTTGCGATCGCTCAGGCGGATGGTTGGCGTGATATAACAAGCCCTCCTAATGCTAAGCGGGTAATGATAAGCGATCGCCAGTGGTTTCCGAAGGCAATGTCTGGACTGATTTATGTAGACGATCCATTGATTGCTCGATCGAATGGACAACCAGTAATTACTATTGCTGTTCCTATCCTAGCTCAGGCAGAATCTGGTAAGAATCCAACTGGTGTTCTATATACTGGTGTTTCGACTAGTCAGATAGCCAAAGTAATCAATCAAATTAAGTATGGCAAAAATAGCTATGCCTTTGCACTCAACTCAAAAGGGCAGGTAATTATCCACCCCGATCAGACTTTGATGTCAACAATAGAGAAACCCGGACCCAGCCTGCTAAACTCCTCAGATCAAGACTTAGCCGCAATCTCTCAAAAAATGGTTGATAAAAAACAGGAGATTGTCTTAGTAAAGCTGGACGGCAAAGAATATTACGTGGGTTTCAGTCCCCTTCAAGAAGCTAATTGGTCAGTTGCTTTAGCCATCCCTCGTGAAAATATTGAATCGCAGCTCCGCCCTCTAGACTTAATCGCCCTAGTAGTTTTAGGACTGGCTGTCGGATTAATTGGAGTGTTATGGTACTTTCAGTCATCTGAACAAGTTCAACTGCAAAAATCTAAGGAAGCTGCCGATCTAGCTAAGGAAGCAGCTAATGCTGCAAATCAAGCAAAAAGTGACTTTCTCGCAAACATGAGTCATGAACTCCGTACCCCCCTGAATGGAATTCTCGGCTATGCCCAAATCCTCAATCGTTCCAAAGTTCTACCCGATAAAGAACGCCACGGAGTCCAAATCATTTATCAATGCGGCTCCCATCTATTGACCCTCATCAATGATGTTTTAGATATCTCAAAAATTGAAGCCCGGAAACTTGATCTCACTCCCAGTGCCATACATTTGCCTTCCTTCCTGCAAGGAGTAGTCGAAATTTGTCGAGTCCGCTCTGATCAAAAAAATCTCGAATTTATTTATCAACCTGATGCAAATCTACCAGAAGGAATCGAAGCTGATGAGAAACGTCTCCGCCAAGTCCTGATTAACCTGTTGGGTAACGCCATTAAGTTCACCGATCGAGGCAGTGTGACTCTCAAGGTAGAAATGCTAGAGGTAAACCCTCAGGTTCTTCGCCTGAAATTCCAAATCAAAGATACAGGCGTGGGAATTGCCGAGGATCAAGTAAGCCGACTCTTCCAAGCCTTTGAGCAGGTAGGAGATCAAAAACGGCAATCAGAAGGTACTGGTTTGGGTTTAGCCATTAGTCAAAAAATTGTGCAATTAATGGGCGGAGAAATTCAGGTTAAGAGTGAATTGGGAGTCGGTAGTAACTTCTACTTTGATGTAGCTCTCCCCATTGCTAATAATTGGGCAAAGAAAAACTCCGTT
>JAIMKT010000088.1:16323-16508 GCA_020692245.1 Microcoleus sp. GA_180221_E-2-1-MAG-45_12 | reverse complement strand
AGAGTAGTCAAAAGGGCTTCTGGATATTTTGCTATGTTGGCTTTAGCTCTAGATGTAAATATCCCAGACTCCATGCCTCACGGTCATCCTCTGGGAATTGATTTAGGTTTAGAAAAATTCCTTGCTACCTCTGATAATGAACTAGTTGCCAGACCTAAATTCTTTGTAGATGCTCAACGCAAGCT
>JAIMKT010000088.1:16067-16276 GCA_020692245.1 Microcoleus sp. GA_180221_E-2-1-MAG-45_12 | reverse complement strand
ATTGGCAGAAAGCTCAAAGGAAAGTAGCTAGATACCATCAACACATCAGCGATAGTAGAAAGGATTTTCATTTCAAGACAGCTCATCATCTTTGTAACCAAGCAGGAATGATATTTGCTGAGGATTTGAATGTTAAAGCAATGTCTAGGGGGATGTTGTGTAAGCATACTCTAGATGCAGGGTTTGGGCAGTTTTTATCTATTCTGGAA
>JAIMKT010000088.1:3919-15870 GCA_020692245.1 Microcoleus sp. GA_180221_E-2-1-MAG-45_12 | reverse complement strand
AGGGCATACCGTCAAGATGCTTTCAGAGGGTAAGGTCACTAGACTCCCGATGATGAAAGAATCCCTGTCTCTTTAGAGCGGGGAGTGTCAAAAGATATTGACCACTGCGAATTAGTAGGATTGGCGGGGATGATCAAAAGGGGAGTAGAGTTAATTGCTAATTACTTGACAGGTTTCTGTGCAGCAATAGCATATATTGTTAAAATCAGTAAATAATATAAGAAAAAGATTAAAGGTAGGCGATTATGGGGCGTGTTGGCGTATTGCTACTAAATTTGGGTGGGCCGGATGAACTAGATGATGTCCGTCCCTTTTTGTATAATTTGTTTTCTGACCCAGAGATTATCCGCCTGCCCTTCACTTGGTTACAGAAGCCTTTGGCTTGGTTGATATCGACCAGTAGGGCTCAGAAATCCCAAGAAAATTATCGCCAGATTGGGGGTGGTTCTCCTCTCCGCCAGATCACCGAGGAACAAGCCTTTGCCCTGCAAACCCAACTCCGCGACCAAGGGGAAGAAGCAACTGTTTATATTGCCATGCGTTACTGGCATCCCTTCACGGAAGAGGCGATCGTCCGCATTAAACGAGATCAGATCGATCGCTTAGTTGTCCTACCCTTATATCCTCAATTTTCTATTAGTACCAGTGGCTCTAGTTTTCGCCTGTTGGAACAACTCTGGCAATCAGACCCCACCCTCCAAGCCATCAACCACACCACGATCGCCTCCTGGTATCAACAACCGGGCTATCTGCAAGCCATGGCAGACCTCATCGCCCAAGAACTAGACAAACTAGAACATCCAGAGCAGGTGCATATTTTCTTTAGTGCTCACGGTGTCCCCATTAGTTATGTGGAAGAAGCGGGGGATCCCTATCAACGGGAAATTGAAGCATCGGTGACTCTAATTATGCAAACCCTCGGCAGAAGCAATCCCCACACCCTTGCCTACCAAAGTCGGGTCGGCCCGGTGGAATGGTTAAAGCCCTACACGGAGGATGCGATCATTGACCTCGCTGCCCAGGGGGTGAAGGATTTACTTGTAGTTCCCATTAGCTTTGTGTCGGAGCATATTGAAACTCTCCAAGAAATTGATATGGAATACCGAGAAGTGGCGGAATCTGCGGGGATTCATAATTTCCATCGAGTCCCGGCGCTGAATGTCCATCCTGTTTTTATTAAAGCGCTGGCAGATATGGTGGTGGAAGCACTCAACTCGCCGCCCCAACCCCTTGGCTCGGTGATGCACCCGACTAAGCAGGTGAAAATGTATCCCCAAGAGGGCTGGCAATGGGGAATGACCAATGCGGCGGAAGTATGGAATGGTCGTTTGGCAATGCTGGGTTTTGTGGCTCTAGTGATTGAGTTAGTTAGCGGGAAGGGGTTGCTACACTTTATTGGGTTGATGTAGGGATTTAATAGGGCTTCCTCTAAATTTTAAGAATTCTTAGAGCTTAATTTTGAGAGCTTATGACTACCGTTCTGTTTAGGGATATTAAAACTCCAGCAACCAGCCCTTGATTTTGCCTACCTCCAGCAATGGGCTGATACTTTGCAACTCTCCACAGCCCTAGATCAAGCCTTTAGAGAGTCTGGTTTTTAAGTTTGCTGTTCCTTAATTTAGTGCTAGTAAGTTTCTCTAGCGACAGGATTCGACAATAATCACGATCGCCATAATACAAGATACGCAGACAATTAGAGGGCTAAGTAGCTGCAAGCCAAACTCTAAGAGTGATGCGGCTAAAACTTGATCAAAAAACCAAGTGAATACATAGGCAATCACAAACCCAGCGACAAAGAAAAAGAAAAACTTGATCAGAGTAAATCCTAAGAGCATAATCTTGCTGTATTCATTGCCAGAATTGGGGTTGGGGAATTGGGAGCGGGACATGATTCTTTTTCCTGTTGATTTGCGTCTTTTTTTCTGGGGCTTTTGAGGCTTTGAAGATTGCTGTAATTTTTGGGAAGTTTGAAGATGATCTAGGGTTTCTTGAGGATTGGGTTGGTCGTGAGAGGGGTTGTGATGCGTTGAGTCTGAAGTAAAGTAATCGCTAGGAGTGAAGTTGTCGGTGTTGAATAGCAGCATAGATTGAACTCCCGAAAATAATTAAATCAAGCCATTCGTATCTTTCTATCGTTTCTTGATGGCATATTTATGCATTCTTCCTCGGCGGGCAGAACCTGCCTCCACTCTCCTCACTTCACATAATAGTAATTTTGGTGAGAGTATTTTGTCAAGGATCTGCCAAAAGAGTTGGACGAAAGTTTTAGGCTAATATTTAGAAGGTAATGGCGAGATATATTAGGAGTTTTGAAGATACAAGGAGAAAGGATCGATCGAGCCTACTTCAATCAGTGGTCGGATTACTTGAGAATTAATAGATTTGCTGGCTACAGCACTGCTACAATCAGGACTATATTGAGGGCTATATTGGAATTCTGGGGTTAATTTTAGGATTATTAAGATTTTTTAGACGAATATTTTTAGACAAACAAAAGCTATGAAACTAGGGGAACTACTGGCAGACATTGGTGGACTGAATTTCACAGATCACAAATATTTAGAGTTAGAAGTCACAGGTATCTCTACCAACTCTCAAACCTGCGAACCGGGGTATTTATTTCTAGGCATACCGGGATCGAGGGTAGATGGGGGAGAATTTTGGCAGGGAGCCATAGCCAAAGGAGCGATCGCCGCCTTGATTACGCCTGAAGCCCTAGCCAAGGTTCCAGCCCAAGGGGAAGCAGTATTTACTACTCCCGATCTGATCCTCGCCAGCAGCCAAGTTGCCAGCAAATTCTATAGTTACCCAGCCCAGACCCTAAAATTAATCGGCGTGACTGGAACTAATGGCAAAACTACCACGACCCATTTAATCGAATTTTTCCTGCAAAAAGCCCAGCAACCTACCGCCCTTTTGGGAACCCTCTACACCCGTTGGCAAAACTACCAAGAAACCGCTATTAATACCACACCCCTCGCTGTGGATCTCCAAGGACAACTAGCCCAAGCCTTGGCAGCCGGGAGTCAGTACGCAGTGATGGAAGTGAGTTCCCATGCCCTAGCGCAACGGCGGGTTTTGGGCTGCCCTTTTCAGGTAGCGGTGTTTACCAACCTCACTCAAGACCACCTAGATTTCCACGAAACAATGGAGAATTACTTTCAAGCCAAGGCTCTGCTGTTTTCCCCACAGTATCTCCAAGGTCGGGCGATTTTGAATATAGATAGCGATTACGGTCAGAGATTAGCAGCGCAAGTTCCCCCAGAGCAGCAATGGACCTATAGCGTGGAAAATCCCCAGGCAGATTTATTTATGAGCAGCATCCAGTATGAGGCAACAGGAGTCCGGGGAACCTTGCATACACCCTTAGGCGAAGTGGAGTTTCATTCTCCCTTAGTGGGACAGTTTAATCTAGAAAATCTCTTGGGAGCGATCGGGGCGGGTTTACATCTAGGAATTGATCTAGGCTTGATGGTGCAGGTGTTGCCAGAGTTTACGATCGTGCCGTGGCGGATGGAACGGGTTCAAGTTTCCCCAGATCAAGAGATTAGTGTGATTGTGGACTATGCCCATACCCCTGATAGTCTCGAAAATCTCCTCAAGGCAGCCCGTCCCTTTATTCCGGGAAAAATGATCTGTGTGTTTGGTTGTGGGGGCGATCGAGACCGAACCAAGCGCCCAATTATGGGAGGAATTGCTGCCCGGTTAGCGGATGTGGCGGTGGTGACTTCTGATAACCCCAGAACCGAAAATCCCCAACAAATTCTCCAAGATGTGATTGCGGGGATTCCTGAAGATGCTAATTTTCTAGTGGAAGGCGATCGAGCCGCAGCGATCCGGCTAGCTATTCACCAAGCCCAACCGGGAGATGGGGTATTAATTGCCGGGAAGGGACACGAAGATTATCAAATTTTAGGTACAGAAAAAATCCATTTCGACGATCGAGAACAAGCAAGAATGGTACTGCTCGATCGTTATCCTGCTTCCTAATTTTTCTCGGAATCATCCTCTGGCTTGTGGGTTGCTAGCCCTGTGAAAAAAGCACCCAAAACCATGCCGCACCATAGCCCAGTGATGCTGCCATCGGTGAGAGCAAAGGGTGTAACCCATAGCTGACAGAGATTTTTTGCCCCCGGAATAGAAAGGGAGCCTCGATCGCACTTCTGGGTTTGGAGTTCCAGATTACCCCTGCCCCCTAGGTATAGCCCCAAGAGACCAGAGGCGATCGCCCCAAAAGTGCAAACTAAAACCCGCTTTTGATGATTCATCTGGTTAATTGATTAGTTGATTAATTGATTAATCCAGTCAGGTGCAAAATTTTAGTTAGGTACAGAAAAAGGTGGGCGATGCCCACCCTACGGGTTAAATTAGCTAATTTATTTTCCTACTAGTTGCTGATAAGGACTGGTGAGTTTATCTAGCTGCTTGGTCAACAGGCTGAGGAATAAGCCCACATCAGTAACTACGCCGACAGATTCGATCGAGCCTCGATCGCTCAACTTCGTCACCACCGCCGGATTGATATCCACACAGACCATCTTCACCCCTGCTGGAGTCATATTTCCCACGCCGATAGAGTGGAGCATAGAAGATAGCATCAGGATCATATCCGCACCCCGGATGAGTTCGGCATAATGTTCCTGGGCCTTGATTAGATCCATCTGAGTATCGGGCAGGGGGCCATCATCCCGGATCGAACCAGCGAGGGAGAAGGGGATTCCCGCTTGGACACATTCGTAGAAAATGCCCTGACTGACCATGCCCTGCTTCACTGCCTCAGCAATGCTCCCGTAACGGCGGACATTATTAATCACCTTCAGATGATGGCGATGCCCACCACTTACTGCCGTGCCTCGTTTCATGTCTACCCCTAGGGAAGTTCCCATCAAAGCTTGCTCCATGTCATGGACGGCGATCGCATTCCCTCCCAAGAGAGCCTGAACATAGCCTTCCCGAACTAGACGAGCCAGATGTTCGCCGCCTCCGGTATGGATTACCACTGGGCCCGCCGTGACGACGACCTTGCCCCCTTGATCCCGGATTTGCCGGAGTTCCCAAGCTACCTGCTCCACGACAATTTCTACTCGGCGCTCGCTGGATACACTGCCAGACATAAAACTAAATTCTTGGCTAGAGTTGCGAATTTCCCTAGATTCAGTTTTGCGGATGGTTCTAATGCCGCCCACGCCGACCATCACGTGATCACCTTTTTTTAAATCACGCAACAACTTGCATTCTGCCGTAATTTTTACTTTTTTCTTCCCTCCTTTACCTTCTTTACCTGCTTTACCTCCTTCCTTCCCTTCTCCCAGGTTCACCACGATCGCCCCATCCATGCGTTGCTTCTGCACCGGAATCCATTGCCCTTGGACTCGAATTTCTGTGGGGTAAATAGTGCTGACATAGAAATCATCAGGAGCGACACCGTTTTTCACTACGGGTAATAGCTCGGCATCCCGGACATCTTGGGGCATGGCAACTGCTCCGAGGTCAATCAGCCGGGAAACAATATCTTCCATGACTTCCAAAGAAGGAGCCGAAACCTTGACTTCAGCAGCAGAGGTGCTTTGGCGTTGTTCCCCTAGGTTAAAATTCAGAACTTGGAAACTACCGCCATTTTCGGTGATGCTGTCCAAGGCTCTACTAATGAGACCAGAATCAAGAAGATGTCCTTCAAGGCGAATTTTCCGGCTTTCCACTGGCACATTGGCGTGGACTTCTACATGGACAGGTTCCGTGACTCGGAGAGTGAGACATTTGGCTGCCCCTCCGGCTTTGAGAAATTCGGTCAGGGGAGTTTCAATAATTTGGAAACCTAGAGTTGTGAGCTTTTCCTTGAGACGATCGCTGGCTTTGTTCATGATCACGATCGAGTCAATATTCACCGCATTACAGGCAAAGTTCACCGCATCAGGTTCTTCCACCACAATTCTTTTTTCGGGAGCCACGCGCATTTCGATTAAACGGTTAGAGTAGGCATCAAAGGCGGGAGGATAGTAGAGCAGGTAGCCGTTAGCAAGGGGGCAGAAGCAGGTGTCTAGGTGATAGAAGCGATCATCCATTAACCGCAGAGATAGCACTTCCACATCGAGCCATTTAGCAATGTAAGCATGGGAATCTAGTTCTGAGCGAAAGCCATAGCCCGCCCACAGCCAGCGTCCTTCTCGATCGAGGAGAGCATCTCCAGCTCCTTCAAAGGGTAAATCCTTGGGTAATTCAAAGACCTCAAACCCTTGGGCGGCAAACCAAGTTTTGAAATAGGGTTCTTCTCCTTGGCGTTCTTTATGGAAAAACCTACTGAGGACGACTTTATCGCCGAGGACTAGCCCCGCATTGGCGGTAAATACTAAATCTGGAACGCCTTTTTCGGGGTTAATTAGATCAACGATCGCATGATCTTTGATAATATGGTGGAGCTTTGTCCATTGGTCTACGGCTCGATCGTAGGTAGCTTTACCAATGTTTCCTTCCATCCACGGATTGATCACATAATCCACATGGTAGTGGTCGGGAGCGCACATTAAGAAACGAATTTTATCAGTCATCATAGTATTTCAGTGTAAGGCAGACGCTAAGCGAGGCTTATGGAGACAAAATCAATAAGCATTATCAGCAAATCTTAAGTTTAATTTAAGCTAATATTATAATCTTTCTAGGGAGATATTTATATCTTCACCGCTCCCTGTCAGCAATTCATCACTATTCATTATTGACTGACAATTCCTGACCACTGGACTTTTTTCTGGGGCTGGCGGCGGTAGGAAAAGAAATATTCGGGTTGTTGGTAGGTGCAATGGGGCGCGATCGAGATTTGTTCAGGCTCAAGACCCATGTGTAACATTTGCAGAGTATTCACCCGGCGGACATCAAGGCGGACTCGATCGGGACGGGGATCACTGAGGATAGGGGAGTCGGGCATTTCTTCTAACTTGGCTAAGACTTCCTCTGGATCCGCTTTTGGGTCAACTTGATCAGCCAAAATACTTGCCCCGACCTCTGCCCCCACTTGCTTGGAAACTTGGTAAACCTCTCCGGCGATCGCTGGGCCCAGGGCAATGACTAGATCAGCTTTTTTGCTGCCTGTTTGGATTAATTGTTGAATACTTTCGGGAATAATTCTCTGGGCTGTGCCTCGCCAACCCGCATGGACTGCGGCAACTTTCCCCGTGGTGCGATCGGCAATCAAAGCCGGAGTACAATCGGCACTACACACCCACACCGCCGCATCAGCCTCTGTTGCCACCAAGCCATCAGCCTCTGACCCTACTTCAAAATTAGCTGTGGGCAAAACTCGATTACCATGTACCTGCTTGACTCGATATACCTGCGCCTCTGGTTGCAACACCTGCACCAAATCTTCTGGTAACTGGGGAGAAAATTGCTGAGTGAAAAAACCATGCTGCCAATTTTGCAACAGATCGCAACGCAGATAGGGTAAGCCCTGCCACTCTTGCCAAGACCATTGAGAATTATTCATGATATTTTTTGAGGTTAACCTTGCTGTAGGGTGGGTATCACCCACCATCATTAATTCACGTTAATTCACAACTTAATTCACGCTCACCACTAATCCTTCCCTAGCCATAAAACTCTTAGGGTCAATGTCGGCAACTTGGAGAGCAACTTGATCCAGAAAATCATCGGTGTGGTTAGGTTCATGGTGGAAAATTGCTACCCGCTTCACTCCCGCCTCTTTCCCAACTTTGAGAGCCTCTTGCCAAGTGGAATGCCCCCAGCCGACCTTGGGAGATTTAGGGTCGTGGTATTCTTGATCGGTATACATGGCATCGTAAATGAGCATATCTGCATCCTGAGCCAAACGCATCACATTCTCATCGGGACGATCGACAAAATGTTCTGTATCAGTGCAGTAAAATACCGAATGTCCCTGCCAAGTAACTCGATAACCCATGGCTCCATTGGGATGGTTCAGAGGAGCCGTCTCGATCGTAATATCCTCTACTTGGAACGTTTCGCCACACACTAGATCATGGAACTGGATATCGGCCCGCATCTGGGCGACTGGCACTGGGGAGTTGAGGTGTAAAACCCGTCCATGGAAATGTTCTTTCATAGAAATACCCGGTGTTGGTACCGCTCCGTGGATATGCAGAGTATTCCCTTCCGTAAAAATTGGGGTAAAAAAAGGTACGCCTTGGATATGATCCCAGTGATAGTGGGTAAAAAACATATGGGCATTAATGGGCATTTCTGGCTTTAGGGTCTTGCCCAACATTCTCAACCCCGTTACCCCATCAAAAATCAAACGCCTGCCCCCAATCCGCATCTCTACACAGGAAGTATTCCCACCGTAACGAACAGTATCACTGCCGGGGGAAGGAACGCTCCCACGTACTCCCCAAAATTGAATCAGAAATTCAGAGTTTATTGTGCTTGCCATAGATCAGTAGCTATTCTTATAGTTCTTTAGATTGCTTGGGATTACTTATGATTACCTGTGATTTATTTGGTTCTTCAACGTAATTCTCCGATCAACACCAATTAAAATCCACCTAAGACCTACCTGAAATTTACCTAAAACTTGATGCCACACTGCCCGTGATGCCGGAGGAGATGGTCACATAGTACCAAAGCCGCCATTGCTTCTACCATGGGAACAGCCCTTGGCAAGACGCAGGGATCATGACGACCCTTGGCTGCAAGGAGGGTAGATTCTCCAGAGGTGTTAACGGTACGTTGCTCCTGTCCTATGGTAGCAGTTGGTTTGAAGGCAGCACGCAAAATTATCTCCTCACCATTACTAATTCCGCCTTGAATACCCCCCGATCGATTGGTGACAGTCCGAATTTCGCCTTGGGGATCGGTGTAGAACTCATCATTATGTTCACTACCCGTCATCAGGGTTCCGGCAAAACCAGAGCCAATTTCAAAGCCCTTGGTTGCAGGCAAGGACATGATCCCCTTAGCTAAATCTGCCTCTAGTTTATCAAAAACTGGCTCTCCTAATCCTTTCGGCACATTTCTGGCAACCATTTCTACAACTCCGCCGATCGAGTCTTGATTTAATCGGACTTGCTCGATCAGGTCAATCATTTTTTCGGCAGCTTCTCGATCGGGACAACGGACAATATTACTTTCTACCTGCTCTAGGGTGACAGTGTGGGGATTCACCACCGCTTCTAGGTGTTGAATGCGTTTGACATAGCCAATGATCTCGACCCCTGCCGCTTGATGGAGAATTTTTTTGGCGATCGCCCCCGCCGCTACCCTGCCAATGGTTTCCCGTGCCGAAGACCTGCCCCCGCCCTGCCAGTTACGAATCCCATACTTAGCATCGTAGGTAGCATCCGCATGGGAAGGACGATAAGCCTGAATCATTTCTGTGTAGTCTTGGGAACGGGTATCTTTATTTCTGACCAAGATGGCGATCGGTGTGCCAGTGGTTCTGCCCTCAAAGACCCCAGAGAGAATCTCACAGGCATCAGCTTCCTTGCGGGGAGTAGTGATCTTGCTTTGTCCGGGGCGGCGGCGATCGAGTTCCCGTTGAATTTCTGCTGCTGATATTTCTAATAGAGGCGGACACCCATCAATGACTACTCCTACCCCTCCCCCGTGGGATTCGCCAAACGTAGTTACACGAAATAGATGTCCAAAGGTACTACCCATAATTTTTTGCTGCCAGAGATATCTTAGTTATCGAAATTATCGAAGAATATGATTAAGAATATTGTCGGGGAAATATTCGGGGGCTGTGAACCGAAATTTAATAGTTAGATGTTTTATTTAGAGTAACCTAATTTAGTTGATTTGTGTTATCCTTAACAAGGGCTGAAAAAAGCAAGCAAACATATAGGCAAGTGCCACTGTTCTGAAATCTTTTTAACCACACCCACAAGCAAGGGTTGCTAACTCAATGGTAGAGTACTCGGCTTTTAACCGATTTGTTCCGGGTTCGAGTCCCGGGCAACCCATAATTTAATCCATAAAAACTAATTCATAAGAACTAAGGGGCAACTAAGGGCCAGCCAAGATAGCATCTTCCACATCTTGACGACTCAAGGAATACTTGAAAGCTCTTTGGATATCCCGCCCACTGTCTCCTGCCCGGAGATAGGTGACAATCAATTCTTCAACTTCTAGATAAAGTTCGGCTTGCCAATTTCTTTGATCGACTCGCCAGCAGTGGAGTTGTTCGACATCTTGTTCACAGCCCATTTGGGTCAGCCATTGTTCGATGTCGGGTAAGGGATGGTTGTACAGAGGAGTGTCAGCAGTGGGGAGAGGCATAGTATTTCGGGGGGCGAAGTTAAGGGAAGAGTTTTAGAGATTAAGTTTTAGAGATTAAGGGAAAAGCCCCAATATTTCTAGGGTAGATGAAAGATATATTTTTGGAAACGGGCTGGTAAGTTGAAAATTGCTTGTTTTGATTGTAACGATGATTGTGACGATTGGGAGGTATGGGCAGTCTGGGAAGATAGTTGAGGAGATGGCAGGGTCGTTTTTTCGATCGCCTGCTCTCGGATCATGACGGCAGTTTCTCCTCTGGTCAGACCAATACCGATCGCCAAGATCAGACATCCCAAGAGAGCTAACCCTAAAAATAATAGAGCCGAAATTTCCCCCGAAGATAGGGGGCGATCGCTGGGGTCAAGGTAAGCAGAGGAGCGAAAGGGCTTAGGCGGGTTCGCTGGGTTGTTATTTGAGTTATTAATAGGGGAACTGGGATAGGCAGATTGAAAGAAGGGAGACTGGAAAAAGTTCGATCGAGAATATTTCAAAGACTGGTCGTAGAGCGATCGACGTTCGGGATTACTCAAGGTGGCGTAGGCTTCGTTGAGCTTCAAAAAATTAGCGGTGGCAACTTCTTGGGGCAGAATTGTGGTGTCTGGGTGATAACGCTTGCTTAGTTCTCGGTAGGAACGACGAATTTCTGTCGGCGAGGCAGAACTGGGCAATTCCAGCAAAGCGTAGTAACTAACAGGATTCCCCAAGGATTGATTTATTTGTTGCTGCTCTTGATCACTCATAGCCATCAGCCATACTCATCAACCATCTTTGATTAACTCTTTATCAACTCTTTATCAAATATAATCACCATATTTATGATTTCCCAAAAAGATTACCGGAGAATTCGCATATCCCGAATCCGCCATTGTCCCTCTTGACGCACCAAGTCGTAGCGTACTAGTAAATTATCATCAAAAGACTCAGCCTGATTGAGACGACCATTTTGGAAAAACTGGGCTTCTTCCCGTACCTGCACCTCGATCGCCCCTTCGTTGGGTTTGGCGGGGTCAGACTTCACGGATAGTTGCCCAAGGTTATGTTTGTACTGCCAGTAGGTAGTATCGGCCCGGTTTGCCTGAGCCATTCTTTGCCAGCGAGTCAGGGCATTTTCCGTAAGAATATTGGACAGTTGATCAATTTCGTAGTTTACGCCCAGAGCTTTGGATTTGATATTTAGCCAATTTTGGATTACCTGCCTGCCCGTGGCTTCGGTGAGAACTCCGGCGGGGAGGGGCTGTCCGGTGGGCAGAGGAACTGGAGGCTCACTCAAGGATACTAGGGGTTGCTCTCCTTCTAGGGTAGTTACAGGACTAGCTTGGGTTCCCTTTTGTAGCCAACCAATCAGCCCCGCAACCAGATAGAAAAATAGCAACAGCACCAGCAAACTACCCGCAGAGAAAAATATGAGTCGCCAGAGTCGATCGTGCTTCGCTTGATTTTTAAGGAAGCGCTGTCGAGGCACAGCAGGCTGGGGGTGGGGAACAATTTTTTCCTGTTTACTAGCCGGAGGATAAGCAACTGGTAGAGCTACAGAGTCTGAGCGTTGCCCCGGCATTTTTCCCGGAGTTGCCATCGCTGCGACTCGTTCGGCTACAGGTAAAGGGGAGGGCGAGCTAGTCCCATTACTAGTAGAGCCATTAGTAACACCATTGGTAGCCAGAGTTAAAGGCTTTTCTACGGTTAAGCTAGCAGTTCTGCCAACG
>JAIMKT010000088.1:1840-3839 GCA_020692245.1 Microcoleus sp. GA_180221_E-2-1-MAG-45_12 | reverse complement strand
ATTTTGAGTGTAATTCCCTTGGGGTAAGGCATTTTGGGCGGGAGTATCGGCAGTAGATTGTTTGCCGTTGGTGGTAGAGACGGGGGAACGGTAGGTGATCGATCGACTCTCGTTGGGAGTCCATTCTTTGCTGGCTTCGGTATCGGCGGGGAGAGATTCTAGATAATCTTGTACCTGCTGTTCCGCAAAATAATTTTTCAGAGAAACTCGCTGTTTGAGCAGATCTCGAAAATGGGGAAATACGGATTTTTGCAGCCATTTTTCGGCGTAGAGGCATAAGCCGGGCAGGAGGTCGGGAGAACCTTCCGAATGTTCCCGAATAAAAGCAAGGGGTTCGTACTCTTGGCTATTTTCTAGCGATCGACTCGCCGCCTCCGTCTGTCCCAATAATAAAGAACAAATCGCCGTTTCTAAATACACATCCTGCCGTTTGCCTAATTTAGTTAGAGTTTGTTTGGCTCGATAGATCAAAGCGGGTTGGTGTTGGGCAAAACCCTTGGCAATCAAGGCATAGACCGAGAGATAAGTCGCTACTGCCGAAGGTCTTTTGGCTTCCTGTTCAAAAAGCACCTGCTGCTCGCTACAGGTGAGATAAATTCTAATTTGTTGAATAAATCGCAGAAAATCATCAATACTCAAACCAGATTGGTCTTCCCCTGAACCATCAATGCCCCCTCGTTCTTGGAGCATTTCTTGGAGGAGGCGCAATCCCAAACGGCGCTGGGAGATTTGGTCATCATCTTGACCAAGGAGATGGAGAACCCGATAAGGGCGGAGCTTGTAAGCATCTAATTGAATTTCGCCCCGGACACTAGGAAATAATCCTTCCCGTAGGAGTAAAGCTTGTCCGGTTTCTAGGGAAGTAGCGGCTCCTTCGTAGTGGTTTTGTTGCCATTGTTCCCGTCCCAGTTCTAGACAGGTCAGAGCTAGAGTCAGCGCAATATCAGCCCGGATCAAGGCTCGATCGCCCAAGTCTCCTCTTTCTAAAATCCCAGCTTTATCTAGCAGGTAGGGCTGTCCCAATTTCAGGACTAGTTCATACTCTCCCAACTCGTGGAGAATGACCAACGCCCCAATAAACTGCTCATCTCGAATCTCAATACTGGTGGTGTAGGTGTCATGACTTGACGACTCAGGATGAGCCTTGGCTTCTGTACCCACTTCCGGCTCCTGACCAGTAGTTTTTACCAGAAAGCTAGTGTTGTATTTTTCCCTTTGCTCTGGATCAGAGAGGATTGCAAAAGCTTCGTCCAGTAATTGCTTCCGGGCAGTAATGGCAGCATCGCTGTACTCCCGGCGGGGCAATTGCAGCACACGGTCACGGTAAGCCAAGGCTCGCTGCTCGTCATTAGCTTGAATTGGCAAGCCGAGAATTCGGTAATAATCTAACGGGATACGCACTTTTTCTTCCCCATCATCAAGAACAACTGAAAGTTAACACAAATAACGATACTAAATTAACTTATACTACATTAACTATTGCTGAATGTTGAAAATATTTAAGCACTACTCTTAAGATAATATTTGTCAATATTTAGCAATATCTTAGGTAATTTACTCAAGAACCAAGAATCGATCGTGAACCAATGACTACTGCAAAAAAAACAAAGAATCAACCCCAACCCGCTCCCGAAAAAGAACGTACTGCCCCCGCCTTTGTCCCCCCAGCAAATTTTATTACTAGGGATGAGGGCTTAGTGTTGTACGAAGATATGGTACTAGGCAGGACATTTGAAAACAAGTGTGCCGAAATGTACTATCGGGGGAAAATGTTTGGTTTCGTGCATCTCTACAATGGACAGGAAGCCGTCTCTACAGGGGTGATTCGAGCCATGCGTCGGGATGAAGATTATGTATGCAGTACCTATCGAGATCATGTTCATGCCCTGAGTGCCGGAGTCCCAGCGCGGGAGGTGATGGCAGAGCTATTTGGCAAGGCAACGGGCTGTAGCAAAGGGCGGGGTGGTTCCATGCATTTATTTTCTGCTGAACATAATCT
>JAIMKT010000088.1:0-1823 GCA_020692245.1 Microcoleus sp. GA_180221_E-2-1-MAG-45_12 | reverse complement strand
TTGTAGCCGAGGGAATTCCTGTAGCTACAGGCACGGCTTTCCAAAGTAAGTATCGCCGGGAAACCATGGGAGATGCCCAAGCTGATCAAGTCACGGCTTGTTTCTTTGGGGATGGAGCTGCCAACAATGGACAGTTTTTTGAGTGCTTAAATATGGCGGCTTTGTGGAAACTGCCTGTGATTTATGTTATTGAAAATAACAAATGGGCGATCGGCATGTCCCATGAAAGAGCAACTTCTGTGCCGGAAATTTATACCAAGGGAGCTGCTTTTGGCTTAGTTGGAGTAGAAGTAGATGGCATGGATGTCTTGGCAGTAAGGGATGCGGCTCAAACTGCTGTGGCACGGGCGAGGGCAGGGGAAGGCCCAACGATTATTGAGGCTCTGACCTATCGTTTCCGGGGACATTCCTTGGCAGATCCTGATGAAATGCGGGCGAAGGAAGAAAAAGAGTTTTGGTTTAGCCGAGATCCGATTCGGAAGTTGGCGGACTATATGTTGGCGAATAATTTGGCAGATAAGCAGGAGTTGCAGGCGATCGACCAACGTATTGATGAGTTAGTGGTGGATGCGGTGGAATTTGCCGAGTCTAGCCCTGAACCGGATCCTAGTGAACTCTATGATTATATTTTTGCTGATTAGTACCGAGTACCGATTAGTTAAGTTCTGAAATTTAGTTAATTTGGTTAGGTTAATTGAGGGTAAGGTGGGCTTTGCTCACCCTACATGTAGGTTTTAGATATAAAATCTGTGTGTAAGTCCTACTATTGAAAACTAGATAATCTTGAAAATCAGGTAATCTGGGTAATTAAGAGGAAAGACTTGGTGAAATTTTTATTAGCTACAGATTTAGATAACACCTTGGTGGGGGAGCCTTGGGCAACTATTGGTCTCAACCAACGACTGGCAGCAGCACGGCAACAGTTTTATTTAGTCTATGCCACGGGTCGATCGCTAGACTCTTTCCGGCAATTGCAGCAGGAGTTTCAAGCTACTACCAATACTCAACTTTTGGAACCAGATTATCTAGTGGCTGGAGTGGGGACAGAAATTTATGCTCAAGGGCAGTTGGATCAAGAATGGGCAGCTTATCTTTCCCAACATTGGCAACGGGAAGCAATTAAAAAAATTGCCAACACTTTTCCGGCTTTAGTTTCTCAACCCGAAGCTGATCAAAATCCATGGAAGGTTAGTTACTATCTCCAACCTGCTCCTATCAACGCCCCTAGCTCTTTTATCTCTGCTGCCAATCTCCAAAACTTGCCTAATCAAAAATCTAATAACCAAATTATTGACGACCTCCGATTTCAGTTAGCCGCCGCCGGGTTGCCTGCTCAAGTGGTTTTTAGTAGTAACCGTGATGTGGATATCCTGCCCTATCATGGGGACAAGGGACAAGCTGTTAGGTATCTTCAGAAAAAACTTCAAGTTGATTCCCAATTTACGCTGGTGTGTGGTGATTCTGGCAATGATATTACAATGTTTCAGGAACAAACCCTTGGGGTAATGGTGGGCAATTCTCAACCAGAATTATTAGAATGGCATACAGCTCATCCTGAAACTCACCATTATGTGGCTCGATCGACCTATGCCAACGCCATCTGGGAAGCGATCGAGCATTTTCAACTTTTAGCTTCTCCTTAATAGATATTTCTCATACTAGAGAATTTCTCCCCAAGACCCCCAGAAGTACGATGAAACCTCTAAATGTAATTAGATTTATCTTAAATATCATCCAGCTCCTAATTGGGATTACCTTGGGGTTAGCTCTCATGGTGGGGGGTAGTCTGGCGGCGGGTTACTATCTGTTTACGAAGCTATCAG
>JAIMKT010000087.1:194-16523 GCA_020692245.1 Microcoleus sp. GA_180221_E-2-1-MAG-45_12 | reverse complement strand
CTGCTCCAAGATTTGCTCCAGCAAACCAGCCTCTACTACGAACCCCACGGCAGCCACGATCCCTATCTCCAATCCCTAGCCCCCGTGGATGTGGTGATTACTCCCGTTACCAGCCTTAAGCTGCCTTTGAATATCCCGATCATCCGGGGAGACACTGCCCTCACTGTTGCCGAATGGCTCAAACCCAAGTTCCTCTTACCCTCAGCAGATCCCGGTGATGTCACCTACGCAGGCTCGATCGTCCCTTTCCTCAGCAGCCAAGGTAGCATCCCCGCCCTCCAGCAACAATTACTTGCCAAGAATTTATCCACGCAGATTCTAGAACCCTCACCGGGCGATCGACTAGATTTAGATTTTTCTCGGTTTGATCTATGCAAATAATTTCTTGGATTTAATCTATGCAAATAACTTCAGGAGAAACAAGATGGAAGCATTAAAGTTAAAAGGTTGGATCGATACCAATGGGCAGTTACACATTCAAGATGCGATCGCTCTCCCCGCCGGAGAAGTGGAATTAGTTGTCTGGCAGCTTCCCCAATCTACACCAGACTCTAGCCCACCCCAGAAAAGAGCAAAAACCTCGGTCAAAGCCCTAGAAGGATGGTTTGAGCAAACGGAACCAGCCCCTGAAGATTTTGATGTGGATGAAGCGAGATGGGAAGCTCTCAAGGAGAAGTACGATCTATGAAAATCTTGATTGATGCAAATGTTTTGATTGACGTAGCACTGGAAAGAGAACCATTTTTTAGAGATAGCGATTGTATTTTGGCACTTGCTGAACAAAAGAGCTTAACAGGCTATATTTCAGCCTCTAGCTTTAGCGATCTTTTCTACATTCTTCGCAAAAATAAGGGGAAATCTTTAGCTATTGACTTCTTGCGGCATATTGTCTCTTTCTGTCACATTGCCACTGTTGATGATGCGGTCATTCGTCAAGCTCTGGCTGGAGATTACAAGGATTTTGAGGATGCAATTCAATATAATGCAGCGATCGCATCTCAGTTAGATGGCATTGTGACTCGTAATCCGACTGATTTTGTAGGCACAACTATTCCTATTTATACACCTCAAAATCTAATTGAAATATTGTAACCAGTTATTTTGGTTGGCTTCTGCCTGCTGACGGCTAGAAAAAATTCTTTGTGCGATAATGGATAGAGTCTATTTTTGCTCCCCGTAGTTATCCCTACAAGTTAGATTCCAACTACATCAATTACTCAAAACCTAATTACTCAAAGGAAAATCCCTATGTCCATTCTGGCGGCGATCGCAGTTTTAGCTATACTCATTGTGGTTCACGAGTTGGGGCATTTCATGGCTGCCCGACTTCAGGGAATCTATGCCAATCGGTTTTCCATTGGTTTTGGTCCCGTTTTGCTCAAATACCAAGGTTCCCAGACAGAGTATGCAATCCGGGCGTTTCCCCTTGGTGGATTTGTGGGTTTTCCCGGAGAAGATGAAGAAACCGATATTCCCGCCGATGATCCCAACTTATTGCAAAATCGCCCCTTGATCGATCGCGCGATCGTCATTAGTGCCGGAGTCATTTCTAACCTGATCTTTGCCTATTTTCTGCTTGTTACCCAAGTTGGTTTTGTCGGGGTTCCCACCTTCAACTACCAGCCCGGAGTTCTCATCTCCCAAGTCGCCCCAGAAAACAGCAGCCTCGTCGCCCAAGCAGCCGGAATTAAGCCGGGGGATATCGTCACCACCATCAATGGGCAGGAGTTACCCGCCAGTGCCGAGGCGATCAAAACCTTGATGTTGGAAATTCAGCAGGCTCCCCAACAAAATATCAACCTCACGGTACAACGCCAACAAGAAACCCTCCAACTCCAAGTCACCCCAGAACTAGGGGCAGATGGCAAGGGCAAAATTGGGGTACAACTGGCGCCTAATGGGGAAATATTTAAGAAGAAAGCCGAAAATATTGTTGCTGCTTTTACAGGCGGTGCTGAAGAATTGCAACGAGTTACCTTCATGATTTTCCAAGGCTTCGGGCAGTTAATTAGTAACTTTGGCGAGACTGCAAAACAGGTTTCTGGACCCGTGGCGATCGTGGCGATGGGAGCAAATATTGCCAAATCAGACATCACTAGTTTGTTGCAATTTGCAGCTCTGATTAGTGTCAACCTCGCCATTATCAACATCTTGCCTCTCCCCGCCCTTGATGGTGGTCAACTTGTCTTCCTGCTCCTCGAAGCTCTCCGGGGTAAGCCCTTACCTAATCATGTGCAAGAAAATATCATGCAGACTGGACTATTGCTGATTATGGGTCTAGGCATCTTCTTGATCGTCCGGGATACTGTTAATATTGTTTCTGGTTGAACTCGTAAACTAGACCCAGTATGCAGTTAATCTCCATCATCATTCCTACCTACAATGAGGCGGGAAACATTGGCGAGTTATTAGATGAGTTATTATCAGAGCTAACTGGTGTCGCTGGGGCAGGAATTGCCATAGAAAATGGGATAAAAAATTGCCTAGAAATTGTCGTAGTAGATGGGGGCAGTAGCGATCGCACCCCTGCTATTGTCTCTAACTATGTTGAAAGTTATCCCGTCCAGTTAATTGTCACCAGCCCCGGCCGAGCCGCCCAGATGAACCAAGGAGCCAAAGTTGCTCAAGGGGAAATTCTTTTATTTCTCCATGCCGATAGTCGCTTACCCAAAGATTTTATCGAATTAGTAAATCAGGTTTTTCAGGAAACCCCAGAGCAAGGCAATACTCCTCCTAATCCCTACATAGCCGGAGCCTTTGAGCTAGAAATTACTGGAGATTTACCCGGACTGCGCCTTGTCGAAAAATTGGTGAATTGTCGATCGCACCTTTTTCAACTTCCCTACGGTGATCAAGCTATTTTCCTCAAGGCAGCAACTTTCCAACAATTAGGCGGCTTCCCCGACCTGCCGATCATGGAAGATTTTCAATTGATCCGCCAACTCCAAAAATTGGGCAAAATTGCGATCGTCCCCGTCCCCGTGAAAACTTCTCCTCGACGCTGGCAAAAATTAGGAGTCTGGCAAACCACGATCATTAATCAGCTAGTCATATTCGGTTTCTTTTTAGGAATTCCTCCAGAAAAAATTGCCAACTTCTACCGCCGTAAAAAATAAAATGAGGAGCCGTAACCCCTTGATCCCTAAGTCTTAGAATTAAGTCTTCATCTATTGTCTAGGTTGCAATCAAGTTTTCTTGGGTTCCACTTTCTAGATCAGTACTAGACTCAGTACGGAGGCTCGCTACGCTCTGGCGGAGGGCAGTGGTTCGATCGCCCACAATATGCTCAGCCTTAATTAAATCAAATAAACCCAAACGCTCTAGACGGCTCTGGATTTTCGTGCTAGCTCCCGCCACATAGACTTGCAAACCTTTATCATGGGCATCTCGGATCGCATTCTCGATCGCCAGGGAAGCCGTCACCCCCAACATTGGCACATCAGAAAGATCCATCACCAAAATATCGGCATCTTTCATGGCATTGTGTTCACGAGCGATCGCCTTGGATAAACCAAAGATCATGGGGCCACTGAGATAAAAAAGCAATATTCTCCCTGCTCCCTGGTCTAACAACATCTGCTCTTCTGTACTCAAGCGGACATCATCATCGTTATCCGTAATGAGTTTCACCTCTTGGGATTGCAGACTACTCAGGCGCTCGATCGTCAGAATATTGGCAATAAATACTCCCACACCCACCGCCACAATCAGGTCTACAAATACCGTGAGGAACAACACCCCGTACATAATGAGGGAACCCTTGAGGGAGACTTTATGCGATCGCTTCAAAAAGCTCCAATCCAAAATATCAATCCCCACCTTGAGGGCAATCCCCGCCAACACTGCCATGGGAATTGGTTGCGTGAGTTTCGCTGCCCCCAAGACAACAATTAGCAAAATCAAAGCCCGTGTTAGACCAGAAACGGCAGATTTCGCCCCCGTTTGAATATTCACCACTGTCCCCATGGTTGCTCCGGCTCCGGGGAGACCACCACACAACCCAGACACAATATTCCCAATCCCTTGCCCGATTAATTCCTTGTTGGAATCATGTTCTGTCCGAGTCAAACTATCAGCAACTACCGCCGTCAGCAAGGTATCAATACAACCCAACATGGCAAGCATTACGCTATCTACAAAAATCCGGGTGATCTTGCCTGCGGTAAATGTCGGCATTTGCAAAGTAGGTAAGCCCACCGGAATTTCCCCAATCCGACGAATCTCCGCATCCTGAAACACTGTCATCGAGATAATTGTCCCCACAATCAAAGCAATTAACTGAGGCGGCACGATCTTTTTAACTTTCTTCGGCATCAAGAAAATGATCGCTAGAGTTAGACCACCAAGGATTGCTTCCGGCGGATTGATATTAGCAAACAAATTGGGAATAGCTTGAACTGTACCAATGACCCCCCCTGTGGGAGCTGCCTGTCCCAAAAAAGGAGCAATCTGCAAAATAATTAAGATCACCCCAATCCCCGACATAAAGCCAGAAATGACACTGTAGGGCATCAGAGTGATGTATTTGCCGAGCTTGAAAATTCCGAAGACAATTTGCAATAAGCCAGCCAACATTACCACCGTGAACGCCATCGGCAAACCATTAACTGGATCCTGAGCGACAAACCCCGCCACGATCGCTGTCATCACCACAGTCATGGGGCCCGTTGGCTCAGAAATTAGGGTCGGCGTTCCCCCAAATAGGGCAGCAAAAAAGCCAATACACACGGCTCCGTAGAGTCCAGCGATCGGCCCTACCCCAGAAGCCACCCCAAAAGCAAGGGCAAGGGGCAGAGAAATAATTGCCGCCGTCACCCCCCCAAAAATATCTCCCCGGAGATTATCAAAACGAATCAGATTAGTAATAGCCATTAGTATTTAATTAAAGTTGATAGAAAACATGGATTACATAATGAAAAATTATAAGTATTATCGAGCAGCCTTAAAACACTATAAAGCTACTACCCTCATTCACTGATTTAATCAATAATTCTTAGCATAACTATAAGTTAAACCCATACCTAACTCTAAAAAAAGCTCTTTAATACACTTGGAATAGACCTATAAGCTATAAATATAACTACTATAAATTAATGATGTATAGACAGAATAAATTGATAATCAAGTAATTATAAATATTTAGTTATTCCTATCGATTCGATTAGATTTTTAATGGGATCAATAATTGCAAAAATAAATCTTTTCTTAAGGAAGGTGCTAGACTAATTTACCAAGTCAAGGAACTTAATAAATTTATTATATGAACTTGACTTAAGGTACTGATTTCAAAAACTAATATTAGTGCCACAAGCTAGATACCATAAGCTTTTTTGTAAAGTATCCCAGTCTTCTTGCTAGTTATATATTCGTTTTTTGTTCTGTTTAAAATTATCAACAGGAGTAAAGTTTCATGTCTAATTTTTCTTCTTTTTCTCGCCGTCGGTTTTTAGTTACTGCTTCTATGTCTGCTACTGGCGCAATATTTCTTAAAGGATGCGTTGGTAATCCTCCGACAACTGTCACAGATACTTCTACAAGTACTTCTGCTAGTCCCAGTCCTTCGGCAGTAGCTCTAACTGCGGAAACTACCCCAGAAACTCCCACTGCTAAATTAGGTTTTATTCCGATCTTTGAAGCAGCACCCTTGATTATTGCTCAAGAAAAAGGCTTTTTTGCCAAGTATGGGATGACTGGAGTTGAAGTTTCTAAGCAAGCAAACTGGGGTTCTGCACGGGATAACGTAGAAATTGGTTCTGCTGGGGGGGGGATTGATGGCGGTCAATGGCAAATGCCGATGCCCTACCAAATTTCTGAGGGTTTAATCACCAAAAACAATACCAAAATTCCTATGTATGTATTAGCCATGCTGAATACTCAAGGGAACGGGATTGCGATCGCCAAATCTCAGGAAGGCAAAAACATTGGCTTAGATATGAGTAAAGCCAGAGACTATATTAAAGGACTCAAACAAGAAGGCAAACCCTTCAGAGCCGCCTACACTTTTCCCAAGGCAAACCAAGACCTCTGGATTCGTTACTGGTTAGCTGCCGGGGGTATTGATCCGGATGCAGATGTTGACTTATTGACTGTTCCTGCTGCCCAAACCGTTGCCAACATGAAAACTGGCACCATGGAAGGATTCAGTACTGGCGACCCTTGGCCAGCTCGGATTGTTGGTGAAGGAATTGGCTTTATGGCTGCCCTCACCTCCCAGATCTGGCCCTACCACCCAGAAGAATACCTAGCAATGCGTGCTGACTGGGTTGATAAAAATCCTAAGGCAACTAAGGCTCTCCTCAAGGGCATTATGGAAGCGCAGCAATGGTGCGATGTGGAGGCAAACCGTTCCGAAATGGCAACAATTCTCAGTGGGGCAAAATATTTTAACGTTCCCGCAAATATTGTCACACCCATGTTGAAAGGTGAATATCCGATGGGAGATAAACAACCAGAAATCAAAGACTTCCAAAAAGCCGCTCTGTACTGGAACTCTCCCCGGGGTAATCTTTCCTTCCCCTACAAGAGTCTCGATCTTTGGTTCCTCACAGAAAGTGTCCGTTGGGGCTTTTTACCTGCCAGCACTCTAGATAACAATGCCAAGGCTCTGATTGACAAGGTAAACCGTTCTGATCTTTGGAAAGAAGCTGCTCAAGAACTGGGTGTTGCTAGTGCTGATATTCCTGCTAGCGACTCTCGTGGGTTAGAAAAATTCTTTGATGGCAAGGAATTTAACCCAGAAAATCCCAAAGCTTACCTTGAAAGTTTGACAATCAAGCGGGCTTAATCTTTGGAAAAATTCCTTTGATAATCATGCTGACCTGTAATTAAGAGGATATCTAAAAAGTTTCTAGCGACTAAATTTATAATAACGACTTTAGTCGCTAAGAACAGCAAACATAGACTTCTTAAACATCCTCTCAGTAGTGATTATTTATCAAATTTTTTTAATAAACTACAACCAATATTAACGAAATAACTCAGAAAAAACCATGGCTACTACTCTTAATAGTCGGCGAAATAATAACAATAGTCCAAATAACCAACTTGTTAAACTTTGGAAGAAACACTCACAAACTATCTTGCTCCCGCTCGTCGGTATTGCTGGTTTCTTGATTGTGTGGCAGGTCTGCTCCATGATTGGCTTGATCAAATTACCACCTCCTACAGATCTATGGACGAATGAACGTACCCGGACTTATTTAATGTATCCATTTTTTAATCGGGGTGGCACGGATGTGGGTCTGTTTTGGCAATCTTTAGCTAGCCTGCAACGGGTATTAATTGGCTATTCCCTAGCGGCGGTAGTGGGAATTAGTGTCGGGATTTTTGTTGGCTTAAACAGCTTTGCAAATAGGGCTTTGGATCCCTTGTTTCAATTCCTGAGAACCGTTCCTCCCCTCGCTTGGGTTCCCATTGCTCTTGCTGCTCTGCAACAAAACCAACCTGCGGCGTTGTTTGTAATTTTCATTACGGCGGTGTGGCCGATCTTAATTAATACTGCCGTGGGAGTGCAGCAAATTCCTCAAGACTATATTAATGTCCGCAAAGTACTACAGCTTTCTCAGAAAAAGTTCTTTTTCAAGATTTTAATTCCTTCGGCTCTGCCCTATATTTTCACTGGATTGAGAATCGCGATCGGGCTGGCTTGGTTAGCAATTATTGCGGCAGAAATCGTGATGTCGGGGATTGTAGGAATTGGCTTCTTTATCTGGGATTCCTATCAGAATAACTACATCAGCGATATCATTTTGGCTCTGATCTATATTGGGGCGATCGGTCTAATTCTCGATCGTTGTATGGCTTGGCTCCAAACCAAAATTTCGGCTGGGGAATAATCAGTTATCAGTTATCAGTTACTTGTAATTAGTAGTTCAACAGACTCACTATAGAACGGAGTCAAAGTATTAGTTATAAGCTCTTGATGTTTACTGTTCACTGTTTACTGTTCACTGTTCACTATTAATCTCAAAAAAATTAGAAATATGAGCGTTTTTGTTGCTGTTGATCAAATTGATAAAGTATTTCCCCTCACCGATGGGGGCGAGTATATTGCTCTCAAAGGTATTAATCTAAATATCAAAGAGGGAGAGTTTATTTCTTTGATTGGTCACTCTGGTTGTGGTAAATCTACGCTGCTAAATATGATCGCTGGGTTAGACTTACCCACGGAGGGAATTGTCACTCTCGAAGGGCAGAAGGTAAAAAATCCGGGGCCCGATAAAATGGTGATTTTCCAGAACTATTCTCTCCTGCCTTGGTTGACGGTTTATCAAAATATTGCCTTGGCTGTAGATGAGGTGATGGCTGATTTTCCCTTGGCAGAACGAAAGGAAATTATTGAACAGCATATTGACCTAGTGGGGTTGCGCCATGCGGTTGATAAGTATCCTAAACAGTTATCTGGGGGCATGAAACAACGGGTGGCGATCGCCCGCGCCTTATCTATCCGCCCAAAACTCCTGCTGTTGGATGAACCATTTGGAGCCTTGGATGCCCTGACACGGGGGAATATGCAAGAGCAACTCATGCGGATTTGTGAACAATACAAAATTACTTCGGTGATGGTGACTCACGATGTGGATGAGGCGGTGTTGCTATCCGATCGCATTGTCATGCTAACCAACGGGCCAAACTCGAAAATTGGTGGCATTCTCGATGTGGATATTCCCCGCCCCCGGCATCGGATGGAAGTGGTAAACCATCCCAGCTACTACAGTCTGCGGAGCGAGATTATTTACTTCTTGAACCAGCAAAAACGGATCAAAAAACTCCGGGCAAGAAAAGTGGAGGCGATCGCCCGCCATGGCTTAGAAAAAGTTAACCTCGAAATTGGCTTTGTCCCTCTCACTGCCTGCGCTCCCTTGATTGTGGCAAAAGAACGGGGATTCTTCACCAAGCACGGTTTAGACGAAGTGAACCTAGTCCGGGAAAGTAGTTGGCGAGGGATTGTAGACGGGATTGCTGGGGGCTATCTAGATGGAGCGCAAATGCCTGCGGGAATGCCCACTTGGTTAACCGCCGGGGGACACCAAGAAACTCCCCTGCCGATCGTCACAGCCCTGACCATGACCCGCAACGGTAACGGTATCACTTTGGCTAAATCTTTTTACGATGAGGGAGTCCAGACGGTTAGTGACCTGAAGCGGATGTTGTTGGAATCTAAGCACAAGCGGCATATCTTTGGGATGGTTCACCCTTCTTCTATGCATAATATTCTCCTGCGTTACTGGCTAGCGGCTGGCGGTATTGATCCCGATCATGACGTGCAGCTAGAAACCATTCCCCCAGCGCAAATGGTGGCAGACCTGAAGGCAGGGACGATCGACGGCTATTGTGTGGGTGAGCCTTGGAATATGCGCGCCGCCATGGAAGGAGTGGGCTTTACTGCTGCTACTGACCTCGAAATTTGGCAAGGGCATCCGGGGAAAGTCCTTGGAGTGCGAGAAGACTGGGGTAACACTCATCCTAACACCCATATTGCCTTGGTCAAAGCCCTCCTAGAAGCGTGCAAATATTGCTCTGATGCGGCTAACCACGAAGACATCCGGCAATTGCTGGCGACTCGTCAATACCTGAGTACAAACCCTGAATATATTCAACTAGGAGACCCCGACAACTACAGCTGTAGCCTAGAGAAATCTGTGGAATATGCCCACCATATCTTCTTTGGTGAAGGAATGAACCGCCCCAGCCGGACAGAGCATCTCTGGATGATGACCCAAATGGCTAGATGGGGAAATATTCCCTTCCCTCGCAACTGGGTAGAAATCTTGGAACGGGTCTGCCGAGTTGGTGTTTTCAGCACTGCCGCTAGGGAATTGGGCATCGATATCAAGTACCGCCGGGAGCCAATTAAGCTCTTTGATGGCTTGATCTTCAATGATGAGGATCCGATTAGCTATCTCAATGAGTTAGAAATTAAGCAGAATTTCACCATGGCAGAAGTTCACATAGATGGTCTCCGAACCCCGATCGCTGTTGCCTAGATTTTTTCCAAGCTGAGAAGCTAATTGACCGCCTTAAAAATTGCCAAGATTGAAATGGGATGGGGTGTAATTCGTCTCTATCAAGAATACTATTATTATCAAGAATAAAACCCTAAATTTTGCTCAAGGAAAACCATGCAAATGATCAAAACTAATCCCCCAGAAACTATCAACTTTAAACCCCATACTGCTAACCAGAATGAATATTCTGTAGTGATTGAAAATGTTAGTAAGGTTTATCCCACTCCCAAGGGGCCCTATACGGTATTGAAAGATGTGAATTTAACCGTGAAGGAGGGAGAATTTATTTGTGTGATCGGGCATTCTGGTTGTGGCAAATCTACTCTATTAAATATGGTGTCGGGGTTTGCTGATCCTACTCAGGGTTCGGTGCTAGTCAACGGTAAACCAGTTACCCAACCAGGGCCCGATCGCATGGTGGTGTTTCAAGGCTATGCTCTCTTGCCTTGGTTAACGGTTTATGAAAATGTCTACTTGGCTGTAGATGCTGTTTACCCTGAGAAACGAGAGGCAGAAAAGCAAGCGATCGTCCGAGATCACCTTGCCCTAGTGGGTTTAACCGAAGCAGAGCAGAAAAAGCCGACCCAAATTTCTGGGGGGATGAAGCAACGGGTCTCGATCGCCCGCGCCTTAGCCATTCGTCCAGAGGTATTGATCCTTGATGAGCCTTTTGGGGCTTTGGATGCCATTACCAAGGAGGAGTTACAGGAAGAGTTACTCAAAATCTGGAATGATCATCGCTGTACGGTGTTAATGATTACCCACGATATTGATGAAGCCCTGTTTCTGGCCGATCGCCTAGTGATGATGACCAATGGCCCAGCCGCCGCAATTGGGGAAATTATGGATATTCCCTTCCCTCGTCCCCGCAATCGAGAAAGAATCATGGAAGACCCCCAATACTACGATCTGCGGAATCATGCCCTAGATTTCCTCTACAATCGCTTTGCCCACGATGATGATGCGGCTTAGGCTAAAGATTATCAGTCTCGCTCGCAGAACTGAGGAGGGGAGCATACATCATCAAGGCGGAATTTTCGGTAATAAATTCTTCTCTAATCAACTGATTTGTAGTTGAGCTATATAACTGGCGAATAAGCTGATTTTGACGCAGATATTTGCCAGCGATCGGACCACGAATTAGATGATTTTTCTCCAAGATTTTGTATTCATAAAGATTCTCAACCTCAGAGCGAATTTCTCCACACAAATGCTCCTCTGTGAGCCATAAACAAAGCTGGTATTTATGGGGTGTTTTATTCTCAATTTGTAGATCAATATAGTTGTAAGATACTGTTGCGCCGCTGCCAAAGGGAAGAGTCCGATTTACGTCAGGAAAAACATCATAGCTATGGCGCCAGCGTTCTTTGATGGAGAGGGGAGAATGCAAGGTCATCCAATAAATTAAATTTGCCAATTGACATAAGCCGCCCCCATAGCCAGCTTCAACTTTGCCACTCTTTAAGATCATTCCCAACTCAAACCCCCTGGCTTTTGTGGGATTCCCAACCAAATACCAAAAAGAGAAAACCTCTCCCGGTTGAATTACTAAACCGTTCATTGGCTCGATCGCTAAACGTAAGTTTTTAACTTTATTATGCTGGAGCCACATTTCTACATCTTTTAACTGGCGCATCAAAATAGATTGATGGGTAAAAATTTGCACGGGTAGGGGAGAGGAATCGATCTGAGTAGCAAATTTTGTCTTAGAAAAATACCATTGACATCGACGCTTAAAAATATAGAAATATCGACCGAGAGCTAATCTCAGGTTACTGCGTTTAATGGGTAATGGAAATTCATGGCTGTGTATAGTCATATTTACTAAGTCTAGTAACTACCAAGGGAATTATGGTGTAAAACAGAGTAATTCGATCGCCAGCAATAACATCAACAATACCCAAACCTTACAGCATTATCAATCAAACTTAGAGATAAAACCTTAACAATTAAACTAGGATTAAGAAACTTCTCGTTTACCCTTGATCATTGTTAACAAACCAATTTTAAATCATTACAAGTTGCAACGAACTAAAACACAGAAAAAAGCACTCTAGCCAACTTTTACAGTTTCTGAAATGCTTATATTACAAGTATTTCAAGGTTTGTCAGGCTTGAAAAATAGAATTATGCTCAATCAGTTAGAGATAGTTAGAAATATTTTAATCTGGCGATCGAGCAGCCATTTCTAAACATTCGCAGTTGCTAAGGTAGGATAATCGGTATAACCCTTAGCATCACCACCATAGAAAGTGTTGCGATCGGGCTTATTCAAGGGTGCATTGGCTGCGAAACGTTCGGGCAGATCGGGGTTGGCAATGTAGAGGCGACCAAAGGCAACTAAATCTGCATTCCCAGAGGCGATCGCTGCATTCCCTGTCTCAAAGCTATAACCCCCGGCGGTGATAATCGTGTTGTTAAAGAGAGGACGGAAGAAATCTGCACCTAAGTCTGGTTGATCTTCCGCAGATGGAAATCCCTCAACCCTAGGAGCCACCAAATGTAGATAGGCGAGATTAAATTGATTTAGTTCTTTAACCACATAACTAAAGGTAGCCGCCCGGTTAGAATCGCCCATGCTGTTAAAGGTGCCACTGGGGGAAAGCCGAACTCCCACACGATCGCTACCCCAGACATCCACCACAGCCGCCACAACTTCCAAGAGCAAGCGCGATCGATTTTCCACGGAACCACCATAATTATCGGTGCGATGATTGGCATTATCTTGCAAAAACTGATCCAACAAATAGCCGTTGGCACCATGGACTTCCACGCCATCAAAACCCGCATCTAGGGCATTTTTGGCTCCGAGGCGATACTGTTCGATAATACCGGGAATTTCTTCTAGCTCCAAGGCTCTGGGTGTAACGTAGGGTTTCATTCCGGTGTAGGTAGCAGATTCTCCCTCTGGGGCGATCGCAGAAGGGGCGACGGGCAAGGCCCCATCAATTTGCAAGTCTGGATGGGAAATTCTGCCCACGTGCCACAGTTGCAGAAATATTTTACCGCCTTTAGCGTGAACAGCGTCGGTGATTAAGCGCCAACCAGCCACTTGCTCTGGGGAATAAATGCCCGGTGTGCCGGGATAGCCCAAACCTTGAGGAGAAACTTGGGAGGCTTCGGTGATGATCAAGCCCGCTGAAGCCCTTTGTTCATAGTACAGAGCATTAAAATCTGTTGGCACATTCCCGGCACTGGCTCGGTTGCGAGTGAGGGGAGCCATAACAATCCGATTCGGCAGCGTGTAACGACCAAGTTTGACTGGTGAAAGTAGAGTATTCATAGGATTAAATTGGGTTGGAGGTTTAGATGCTAATTAGGTAATAAGTTTATAGCTCTAGGATAGTTCTATAGTTCGATTATATGCGAACAATGCAATATAGACAATCCTGTGGGATAATTGATCTATAAAGATATTTCTAGAAATGCGTCAATATCCCCACCCCGATCGCCAGCAAATTACCCTTACGGGAGTTCTCTACGGACTCAGTGATCCCACCCGCTTGCAAATTGTCAAAATGTTGGCAAGACAGCCGGAAGTTACTTGCAAGGAATTTTGTCTGGAAATCAGCAAGTCAACCCAATCCCACCATTTTAAGGTGTTGCGAGATACGGGGATTATGTACACTCGCCTCGAAGGAACCCAGCACTATAATTCCCTCCGCCGGGAAGATTTGGACGATCGCTTCCCCAACCTCTTGGCAGCGATCCTTCAGGGTGCAGAGCAGGAAGTATAGATACAACTGGATAGTAAGTAGAAGATGGCATTGAGTATCTCCCGTATATCAAGACTACGAGGTCTTCCTCAGATGTGGCTTTGGGGATGAGGGGTTCTAAAATTTGCCACTGGTCATTTGTCAGGTCGATGTCGGATGCCAGTCGTATCACTTGACGGTCTCCTGTAGACCCTTTTACTTTACCTTAATACTTTTCAAACAGCTTCTTAACCAATCCCTTGTTATGGTAGGTTGAAAAATATTTTTCTATACCCTATCTAAATTTACTTTTTTTGAATTATAATCGCCCCAGAGAACTAATCCGTTAGTTAACTATCTATCTACACCTTCACCTCTAGCAAAACTAGAAACAGGGGTTTACAGGGGCTTCTACAGAAAAATGGGCAAATTTCAGCAGGTAACTCTTGGTTTTTGGGTCGGGGTGGCGATCGCCGGAAATGTGACATCTCTGCCAGCCACCGGACAATCGATTATTCGGGCTGCGGACGGTACGAGAACTAGAGTCAATACTCAAGGTAATTTAATCAATATCACTGGCGGTAGTGCTTCTAGAGATGGCGCAAACTTATTTCATAGCTTCCAGCAGTTGAGTGTACCCACGGGTGTAACGGCAAACTTTATTGCTAGTCCCAATGTGCAGAATATTTTGGGGCGAGTCGTGGGTGGCAATCCTTCGATTATTAATGGTGTAGTTCAGGTTACAGGTAGTAATAGTAATCTATATCTCATCAACCCCGCCGGGATCGTTTTTGGGAATAACGCCAGCCTCAATGTGCCAGCAGCTTTCACCGCCACAACAGCGAATCAAATTGGCTTTAGTGGTAATAATTTTCTCAATAGTTTCGGGGCGAATAACTATCAAAATCTCACCGGAACTCCCAATCAATTTGTCTTTAATACGGCTCTGGCTGGCAGTATCATCAACGCCGGAAATTTAACCCTGACTCCGGGGCAGAATCTCACCCTTTTGGGCGGAGCAATCTTAAACACAGGCAGCCTTGTGAGTTCTGGGGGAACTGTCACCATCATGGCAGTACCGGGAACCAATTTGGTGCGCCTATCCCAGCCGGGAAATATCTTAAGCCTCGAACTTACACCCCCAGCCAGTGGCGTGATTACTCCCTTAAGTCTGCCCCAATTACTCACAGGCAATAATGGTGTGATTGGGATTACCCTGAACCCAGATGGAACTCTACCCTTTGCAGGTTTTGATACACCTCTGAATCGGGGGAATACGGTGATGACTGGACGGATTAATACGGTTAATCGCAATGTCAATTTTCCAGCGATTCCGAGGGTGCAGGTGTTGGGCGATCGCATCGCTTTGTTGAATGCAGTAATTAATGCCAATAGTGTCTACGGTGGTGGCACGGTTCTCATCGGCGGGGAATACCTAGGACAGGGAATTATCCCCACAGCCCAATTCACCTTTGCAGATACCAACACCCGGATTAGAGCTAATGGGATCGGTAATGCCAACGGCGGCAGGGTAATCGCTTGGGCAAATAATACCGCTCGCTTCTTTGGGACGATCAACACTAGGGGTGGCGCTTTTGGTGGCAATGGAGGATTTATTGAAACCTCTGGCAAACTCAGCCTTGATATTTCAGGAATCAGAGTCAATGCTAGTGCGCCCTTGGGGAATCCGGGGGTATGGTTCATTGATCCGACCCAAGTAGATATTGTTACCGGGACGGGGTTTACTGGTGGCACCTTTGCTGGGGGGATATTTACTCCCGATGGAGTTACTGACCCCACCACGATCGGGGCGGATTATATTACGAGTTTATTAAATGCGGGAACTTCGGTGTCGATCGAGACTAACTCCGATCCAGCAGGAGGCAGTGGCGACATAAATGTAAATAGTCCCCTAAATGTAACTCCCCCAGTTGGTGGTGCAACTTTGAGCTTGTTAGCAGCCAGAGATATTAATGTTAATGCGGAAATCACCTCAGTTTTTAATACTAATCCCCTAAATATCAATCTCAACACCCTAGCGGGCAATGTAAATGTTAATGCCCAAATTAATACTAGGGGCGGAAATTTTGTTGTTGATGCTCACAATTCTTTCCTTGCTAGTGCTTTCATTACTACCTTGTCCTCCAATAGTAATAGCGGCAATATTGATATCCGGGCGAGGAATGGCTCGATCGAGACCCAAGGATTAAGATCATCG
Organism: Microcoleus sp. GA_180221_E-2-1-MAG-45_12; assembly: GCA_020692245.1. Classification (GTDB taxonomy): domain Bacteria; phylum Cyanobacteriota; class Cyanobacteriia; order Cyanobacteriales; family JAAUUE01; genus JAAUUE01. The sequence continues at coordinate 603 of JAIMKT010000087.1, read as the reverse complement.
AATAATTTAATTGATGGTGTGGCTGGCTCTGTCACCCTGAATGCTCCTGTAGGGATTTTTGTAGGTACGATCAATAGCTCTAGGCTTGGTGCTGGTTCGGGTTCAGGAAATTTCATTAACATCACCACCGATGGTCTGTTTCTTGCCAACGATACCCTCACTGCTCCACCTCTTTGTGTCGGTGCTAGTCTTTGTAGTTATGGGAATGCTGCCAGTGGCAATATCACCATCCAACATGGCGGCGGGGTAATCACTCCCTTTGTAGTAGGTGGGGCTACCAATAATGGCACGGTGGGGGGAATTTATAGCACTAGTCTCTTATCATCTGTCACAGTTCCTACACCACCAGCAGTTAATTCCTATCTAGCTGACACCATTACAATTGCTACTACTGTCCCCTCACCAATCC
>JAIMKT010000087.1:0-128 GCA_020692245.1 Microcoleus sp. GA_180221_E-2-1-MAG-45_12 | reverse complement strand
CAACTCCAACTCCAATCCCTTCGCCAACTCCAACGCCCTCACCTTCTCCAATTCCATCTCCAATCCCCTTGCCATCTCCTCCACCTTCACCAATACCTTTACCATCTCCAATCCCCTTGCCATCTCCA
>JAIMKT010000086.1:3354-16767 GCA_020692245.1 Microcoleus sp. GA_180221_E-2-1-MAG-45_12 | reverse complement strand
TGCTATAGTTGATCTGATTCTATCGCCGTTTCTTCTAACTCCTCTACCCGGAGGATCATAGTATTAATTCTGCTCGCTTCCCGATCGCCCTCTACCCGCCAAAACTTTTCTTCGAGGAGGCGAATTTTACCATCCTTGCCCCGGAGCCGATAGTTAACAATACTAGTTTCTTTACTCCCTAACTGCTGGAGACATCTCAACAACCGGTGTCGATCGCCCTCCATAACCCAATTCAACCAATCTTGAGGTTGCTCCAAGGTTGCCGACACTGGGGTCTGCCAAAGATCCGCCGCTGCCCTATTCAGGTATAGCACCGCATAATCTATCCCAGAAAGCAAGCGTACTCCTTGGGGAAGATGATCAATTAAATCCACACACCAACTAGACTCTACACCCCTATTTGTCCCTCCAGAGGTGATGGAACTAGGCATTAACTGGTCAACTATTTTTTTTGCAGTCATTGGATAGGGTTGGGTTAAGGTAGTATTTCTCAGGCTTACTTAGGCGTTCTCAGATTAAAAATATGCCAGTTAAATACCCTAGTCAAATAGGTTGGTAGCCATAATACTAGATATCCTCTATTTTGCCCATAGTATTTACCCACAGGAATAGCATAGGTATGTCCTCATCCTACCCAAAAAACTATTTTTAAATTCACTACCAGCTGCGGTTACTGAAAATTGACTTTACTGGAAATTGAATTCACTGAGGGTAACTTGTCCATCAAAGGCATAGAAAGTTACTTTATGAATATCGGGGAAACTAACGGTTAAGTATTGATTGGCGCTGGTGCTAGAGGGAAACCCAGTCAGGTTGGCTTCTTCTAGCTCCGTCTGTCCTAATAATAGGTCGGCAGGATTGTGGACAGACATAATTGTGCGCTGGGAACTGGTGACTCGACACTGGATGGTAGATACAGGAGTGCGGAAAATAGCTTCTAACCAGCCCTGCTTGGGATTGCCAAGGAGAACAATTTTACTGGAAGGAGAAAAATAGGCGGGATTAGATGGTTCGAGGGCGATCGCATTCTGGAAGGTAACTCCTAGGTCTGCAAACTGGGTAGTCACAGTTTCAAAAGGTTTGAGGGTGTTGAGGTTTAACCGAATCATTGGCTCATCATAGCTACTAGAAAATAGTAGGGAAATACTTAATCAAATACTTAGGTAAATACTTAGGCAAATACTAGCTTTAGAGAATTGACTTTAGAGAATTAAGTTGGGGGATTAATGTCAGAGTCGCAGCAGATGCTTATTTTTAAGCTTATCGAAAATGTCTAAGAAAATCAGGTGAAATTGGGCAAAATTAGGCAGATTCCGGTGTAATTACTCTAAAATCTCTAGATTGGTGGTGATCCCTGACTTGCTCCAAGATTAACCGAATTAACCGATTTTGAGTAGGTTGGGCAGAAAGACTAGACAGAAATCATCCTAGAAAAACTTTTACAGCAATCACTGTTCACTACTATGATTACGTTATGGGTATTTGTTCTTTGCTAGAAATCTAATATCTTCTAATATTTAAGATCAACATCTAAGATCATAGAATACCTGTGTAATCAAACTAACACCACGCCATAATGACTGCGCTGCCCAATACTACCCTCCGCCGCTTGATGAGCCTTCCCCAAACCCCTAGTGTGTGGGAGGGAGATCGCCGTTCTCTAGATAACTCTGATGTTTTGGATCTAGAGGAGAAAACCGGACAGTTTATTCTTTGGGTAGATGGGGCGGAAGGTATGGTGCGATCGATGGATGTAGTGCCTCAAGAAACGGGACCAGAGGCGATCGTCAGAGCTTTGGTCAAGGCTATGGAACACCCCCAACCCCCAGCCCGTCCAGCTCGTCCCCAAAAAATTATTGTCCGCGATCGAGAGATTCAATTTTTCCTCCGGGGAGTCCTCCAAGATTTAGAAATTGCCGTAGATTACGTTCCCGATCTGCCAATTATTGATGAACTGTTTGAGCGTCTAGCCGAAATTCGTCCCCCCCGCCATCCCAAGCTACCTTCAGAATATAGCGATCTTTTGATTGAAAAAGCCTACGAAATTTGGGCTGATGCACCGTGGGAATTGGTCGCCGACCATCAAGTTGTCTCAGTGGAACTAAATCAGTGGGATCTCGGCACTCTCTACTGTACGGTGATGGGAATGCTAGAACTAGATTATGGCATTGTCCTCTATCGTTCCCTTGATTCCCTCCGCAGATTCCGGCTGGCAGCCATCAATCAAAACTCCCGTACGGATCTTGAGGGGGCTTTCCTTGGGCAAGATTGTTTATTTATCACCTTCAGCGCCGAATCAGAGGATGATGATGTAGACCTAGAAGACCTGCCCCTATCAGAAATTACCCCCCAGTTTGGATCCATTCATCCCTTTGAAGGACTGCGCCCGACCCTCTATGAAGAAGAAGCGATCGCCCTAGCTGTCACCCTCGAAGCCCTCCACCAATTTTTTCATGACAGTCAGCGCAAACTCCACAACAACTTCCCCCGCCTCAAGAAAAACTACAATATCACCCCGCCCCCAGACCCCAAACACCCAGAAATCACACCTCAACCCGTGCCGATCAAAGTCATAACCATGCCAGAGGTCGCCGATGAACTTATGGAAATGGAAGCCACCGAGGATGATGGGGAAGATTTTGATTTTAATATTCCGCTCCGGGAGGGATTGATTCCTAATGGTTCTTTTATTTCCTTGGGAATCATTCCTTGGGAGAATCTGGAATTAATCAAAGCCCACATCAAGCATTACCAACCAGAACCAACTCTCGAAGAAAATGGCGAAGGGCTGGCGATGCTGATGATCCAAACAACTCGCCCGAAGGCAAAGGAAGTTGTGGAAAAAATCGTTGCGGCTGGGGGTCTAGAGGGGATTCTCTTTAATGTCGGGGAAGACCCTTTCCATGAAACTACTTTTGATCTGGGAATTCTGCAACTAAAAAATAAAGAACTCTACATCTTTCAAGAATTTCCCACAGATTCTCCGGTGCATATCAAAGCCAAGAAAAATTGGAATCAACGTTGTCAGAAAACTAAAAATATTTGTAGCCTAATTATTGCTACGGGGTTAACCGGAGCCTCCAAGGGGAATCCTAGTCCTAAGGATATGTACGCTATATTTGAAGTCAAGCATATTGATCCAGAAGAACTAGGGATGGGGAAATTGCAGATGATGATGCAAATGGATTGGTAATTTATTAAGGGAACCCATGACCGCCCCGATTATTTCTGTAGTTCTGCCCATTTATAACGAATTAGAAAGTTTACCCCTACTTTTAGATTCTGTGGTTGATACCCTCGAAGCTATCCAGATTCCCTACGAAATTATTTGTGTGGATGATGGCTCTACGGATGGTTCGGCTCAGTGGCTGCGGGAGTTTGGTCACAAATATCCCAAGGTTTCTAGTGTGTTGCTGCGGCGCAATTATGGGCAGACTCCGGCTCTGGCAGCAGGGTTTGATTATGCTAAAGGGCAGACGATCGTCACCCTTGATAGCGATTTGCAAAATGATCCGGCGGATATTCCCCTCCTATTGGCAAAACTAGATGAGGGCTACGATCTGGTAAGTGGGTGGCGCAAACAACGCCAAGATGATGTCCTGACGAGATTATTACCCTCGATCGCTGCCAATCGGCTCATTGCCCTTGTCACCGGAGTCCATCTCCATGATTACGGCTGTTCTCTCAAAGCCTACCGGGCAGAGTTACTGGCAGATATGAATCTCTACGGCGAACTCCATCGTTTTTTACCCGCCCTTGCCTTTATTGAAGGAGCCAGAATCTCCGAAATTCCCGTGCGCCACCATCCCCGCCGCTATGGACAGAGTAAGTATGGACTCGATCGCACCTTCCGAGTAGCCATGGATTTGCTCACTATCTGGTTCATGAAAAAATTCCTCACCCGTCCGATGCACGTTTTTGGGCTGTTTGGCTTGTTCTCAATGGTTTTGGGTTCAATCTTGGGCGGATATTTAACCTTTGTGAAGCTCTTTATGGGGCAGAGTATTGGCAATCGTCCCCTCTTGATTCTGGCGGTGGTTTTATTATTAGCAGGAGTGCAGTTATTTAGTTTTGGTTTGTTGGCAGAGCTTTTAATGCGGACTTATCACGAATCCCAAGGCAAGCCCATCTATCGAGTCCGGGAAGTGGTGGGCAGAGATTAATTGGAGATATTTTCTACAACATTTGCGGGTAATCAAACTTGTCTAAATTGAGAATTTTAGTAATTAGTAATCTATTTCCGCCCCAAGTGATCGGGGGTTATGAACGGGCGATCGCAGACTATGCTAGACGGTTGCACGATCGAGGGCATGAAGTTTTGGTTTTAACGGCAAATGTCGAAGGATTAATCACTAGCTATAGCCAGAGTGAGCCAGAGACAATCTCAGTGAAACGCTGCTTTCAACTCTGGGGGAGCCTGACAGAGCCGGGATTTCCCATGTATGCCCAGCCCTATGCCACGGCGATCGCTATCCATAACTATCAAGTTTTAGAGCAAGAAATTAAATTATTTCAACCTGATGTTTGCCTTGCCGGAAATATTGATTATCTAGGGCAAACTGTCTTAGAACAGGTATTAAATCACTCGATTCCCGTCGCCCACTACATCATGAATGCCGTCCCCGGCTATCCCGTAGATTTAACACCCCAAAGCCCTTTATATCAATATGTTACTGTTAGTAACTGGGTCAAAGATAGCCTTGCCACCAAAGGTTATCCCACAATGACAGCCCAAACTATTTATCCCGGAGCCGATGTCGAAAAGTTTTACCAACCCCAAATCCCCGCCCATGACCAACTCCGCATTGCCTACGCTGGCTTAGTAATGCCCTTTAAGGGAACAGATATTTTAATTGAGGCTTTGTACTTGTTGCACCAAGAAGGGATTGATTTCACAGCCACGATCGCAGGCGGCGGACATACCCCAGAGTTTCGAGAATCCCTAGAAGATTTTTTAGCAGCCGAGGGACTCACAGAAAAGGTAAAATTTACTGGGCTACTCAATCAACAAGAATTAATTACCCTCTATAAAACTCATAATGTGTGGGTGTTGCCTTCCCGATTTGATGAGCCTTTTAGCATTGGGTTACTGGAGGCGATGGTGGCGGGATTAACGATTATTGCCAGTAATACTGGAGGTTCCCCAGAAGCCATTGACCATCAATCAAATGGGTTAATCTTTGAGTCAGAAAATCCCTTAGATTTAGCAGATAAGATTTCTTCTTTAGTTCTAGATGTTGATCAGTGGCAGCAGATGAGCGATCGAGGACAAAAGCGAGCGTTAGAGGAGTTTAGTCGGACAAAAACTATTGAAGAATTAGAGTTATTATTTTCACAGCTTTTACAGTGAACAGTGAACAGTGAACAGTGAACAGTTATTCAGTTATCACAGATGTCTATACAGTCGAGCGTAGGGGCGCAAGGCTTTGCGTCCTCACCTAGGTTTTTACTAAATTTATTAAAATGGGGTTAATTTTGTTGGAAGATCATTCTAAAAAACTCAAAATTCTGGTGATTAATAATTTATTTCCGCCCCAAGTAGTGGGTGGTTATGAACGGGCGATCGCCGATTATGCTAGACGGTTGCACGATCGAGGGCATGAAGTCTTGGTGCTGACTGCCAATGTAGAAGGATTGACTACTAGCTATGACCAGAGCCAAAATAATCCAGAACCTATGCCATTGAAGCGTTGCCTAACTCTTTGGGGAACTTGGGGAACCAAGGGAGCCGTAGCCTATCCCGCAGTCTATGGGGCGGCGATCGCCATCCAAAATTATCACACCCTCAAAGAAGAACTCCAGCTATTTACACCCGATGTTTGCTTGGCAGGCAATTTAGATTTTTTGGGTTCGGCAGTGGTGGAGCAAATTTTAGCCGCCGGGATCCCCATCGCCCATTACGTCATGAATGGTCAACCCGGTTATCCCTCGGATCTGGTTCCCACGGGTGATTTTGCTAGGAATTTCTATCAATACATCACCGTCAGTGACTGGATTTGCCGCAACCTGACAGATAATGGCTACCCTACCGCCACAGCCCAGACTATTTATCCCGGAGCAGAGGTAGAGCAGTTTTATCAAGCAGAGTTGCCGCCCCGTGACCGATTACGCATTGTCTATGCGGGGTTAGTGATGCACTACAAAGGCACAGAAATATTGACCGAGGCTTTGTATTTGCTCCATCAGGAGGGGATTGATTTTACAGCGACGATCGCGGGGGGTTCCCTCACTCCAGATTTTGTGGATCTGCTTAAGGATTTTGTAGATGAGGAAGGATTGTCAGACAAAGTTCAGTTTACAGGCTTGCTCGATCGACAGGGCTTACGAGAATTATATAAAACCCATAATGTCTGGGTCTTGCCTTCCCGATTTAATGAGCCTTTTAGCATTGGTTTAGTGGAAGCAATGGTGGCGGGGTTAACCATTGTTGCCAGCGATACCGGGGGGTCTCCAGAAGCGATCGAGCATCAAGAAAGTGGGTTAATTTTTGAATCAGAAAATGCCTTAGATTTAGCAGATAATTTATCTTCTCTTGTCCTCAACCCTGACCACTGGGAAGCCATGACTCGCCGGGGACAGGAACGGGGTTTAGCTGAATTTAGCCGGACTCGCACGATCGAGCAGCTTGAAGCAATACTCCAAAAACTATATCTTGCCAAACAATCTCTCTAAAACCGAAAACAGCGTAATTTCAGCACCTGCTCTAAAAGCCTTGGGATCAAATCCAGCTACGGAGCCACATCCGGGCTTGATAACCACTTGCGGATAGGGGTAAGCCTAGGTAGATGGGCATCCAGAACACGAAGGCTGCTACTACAAGAATTAATAGGGAAATTCCAGCGATTCTTTGGTTAGTTGACCCACTTCTGAGCCATCGATCGACCACCCAAGCCAAGCCCAGACTGGCAAACACTGCCGATCCCATGTAGTGGTAAAGGAAAATGCACCGACTCACCCTTGTCCAAGGTACTAAATTTGCTGCCCAACTGCTGACCACATAGACTACTAGCCATTCTCCCGTCGTCCAGCCCCGCCCCGGACTGATGAGCCATAGCCACACCAACCGCAACACATAGACTACTAATAACAAAATTGCTGCTGTCGATAACCACCACAGAAAAGGATTACCCATGGCGTGGACGGCATAAAATATTCCTCCTTCTCCCGGTGGTAGGGGTGGGGTTTGGGGGACGGGATCAGCCAAGCTCCGAGCGGTGTCGTAGAAATAAGCCACGGGTCGCCACATGATGAGCCAGCTATACCAAGTCGAACAGTAGGGATGAACATCGGTACTGCTGCCAATTCGTTCATGGAAGGAGAGAATATCTAGTTGGGACTGCCAAAAGTTTGGCTCTGGGTTCATGATTAAGTGGGGAATCCAGAGGAGGCTGTAGGTGACAACGGGCAGGAGGGCGAAATAGGCGAGGAATTGCCAGAGATTGATTTGCCGGAGATTGGCAAAGATGGTGTGGGGTTGATCCTCTGGTTTGATTTTTGGTTCCACTAGTCGAGCGATCGCCCAGATCAGATAAATTCCCAGAAGAAACCATAGACCATTCCATTTAATTGCCGCCGTAGACCCAAAGAAAATCCCTGAAAGAGCTAGTTGGATCGATCGCCACCTACCCGTACTTTTGAGAGCCAACAACAAGCATAAATGCCCCAATAAACCTAGAATCACCAAGTAAACATTATTGAGGGCGTAGCGGGATTCCACCAAAAATAACCCATCTACCGCCGCAAACAGTCCGGCAACTAGGGCATAACTCCACCGGGGAGATAACTGATAGGCCAGGGCAGCAACCACGAGGGGAATAAAAGAACCTGTGAGGGCATTGAGCCAACGATAGCTAAAGGTCGATCGAATCGAACCCGTGAGTTCGTTGATGGTGTCTTGACCAATGGGCATCAGGGAACCCAACCAAATACCGATGGCAATAATGTATTGGCTCAGGGGGGGATGGGCATTAAAAAAATTGGTTCCCGTTAGGTAATTATTGGCAAACTTGGCGTAGTAAACTTCATCAAAAACGAGGGCATTAAACCGCCCCAAACCCCAGAAACGCAAGGTTAGGGAGGCAGCAAAAATGGCGGAAAGACCCATCACCAACCACGTCAGGGTATTACTAGTAGAGTTCGGGGTTTCATGCTTCACTGCCTTCATAGGGTTGCCTGGGTGCTTACAAATTGGATTTAAACTTTGCTGGGGAATTACCGGGGAAAAGACTAACCCTGTAGTTAAACCCAACTTCTAATTTAATCAACTTGCCTGCCAAATCACAACTCTTTAGACTAATCCCAGCTCTATCTCAGTTCAACTTGGTTCGATCGCCTCTACTCAAATTGCCCCAAAATCCCCAAATAATCCCGACTCTCTCCTGCCTGAGTTGACCAAAAAAAATATCCCCAACTCCAAAAAGGAATCAGGGACTGTCAATCAGGGTGCATCTACCAATCTATTGTTCTCGACTGCGATGCAGAATCAGGAAAATCAGAAAACTTTTTTGACCTTACGAGATTAAAGTATGGGAACTGCTTGGGACTTTGCTAGATCAAGACTTGCTATCTTGTTTCAACTCGCCATTCATCACTAGATATTTCTGCAATCTCGATCGCCCGCCGACAAACTTTTTTGATATCGTGAGAGGATAAATTCACCTCAATAAATATTCCATTGCGCAACTGACCACTACGCCGAAAAATATTATCATGGCTGACAAATCTGGGTAACTCCCTAACAATATTTGCAAAAAGCTCTGGTTCAGCATCAGCGATCGTATTCAAGGTAACTTCCAAAACTTCACGCCAACTCCTAACTGGATACTCCTTTCCTAAAAAATAAATCATCTTTGGAGATTCCCCCGCCGATCTTTTAGGATTTTCAGCCTTAGAAGTTGTTGATTCATCCCCAAAATAACTCCAGATTTGGAGACAAATATCCGCAAGTACTGCCGCTCGTTCTTCAATATCTTCTCCAGTCCAAGATTCTTTAGAATCAAAATATTTATTTAGCTCCAACTTACTCTCTTTAAGTAGATTCTTTTTAATCATAAAACTAGCATCAGAGAGTTCTGAGTTATAACCTGTAAGAGTTAAGTTACCTAATGTATGCTTTAGTAATTCATGAGTTATTACCCAGTCTTCTCCTAAGCTTTTTTTCCACTCTTCCTTTAAACTCTGAGGCATGATATGTTCTATAGAAAGTTTTTCAAAGTCAACTTTTTCCTTATGCCCATAAAATTCTTCAATAGATTCTAAAATGAGCTTACACTTCTTAGATCTATTAGCACCATATAATTTGACATCTACTAACCTAGCCCTGAATTCTAAATCTTTAGGATAGCTTTGCTCCTGAAGTTTCAACTTTAAACGCTCAACAAAACTACCAGAGTCTAAGTCAGTCGCTTTAGTAACTTGTGAATAGAGTAAAGCAAATATCTTATTTAAGCCCCTTGTTTGGACATTACAAATAAAGCGGCGCAGAATAAAATTCTCAATAATCTGAAAAATAGAAATAAATTCTTGTTGTGTAATAATATTCTTCATCCAGTCGTCATAGCAATTTAGGATGAATGGATAAATAGTAGATAGCTCTAGACAATTTAGACGATGTAGGTATTTGCGAACATCTCTGTTAGGTTCTCTTTTGGGGTCTAACAATCTAGAGTAATATTCTGAGAAAATAGATAAATTTTTAAGATAAGCTAAAGCGTCTTCCTTTATTTTGTCTTTTATTTGAAAGTAAATATCATTTTGGCGGACTTCTACACCACTTCTTGTTAGGTAATGACGAATAAACTCTGTTAAATCATCACCTAATAACTCCTGCATTGGTTGCCAGTATCTAGCGTAGATAGTTTGCTGTTTCTTTTCATCAATTTGCATGAAAAAGTAGTTACGAATTAAATCAGCTTGAGTCAAAGGTCTTCCTCTAGCATTTAGGCTTTCAAAAACTAGATAAGGATCATCATCATGACTCAAAACAACACTAACTAAGGACAAGTTACTACAAATTATATTTTTAGCTTTTACTATTTCTAATTCTGATAATGATACTTTCTGGTTAATTTTCTTCTCAAAAAATTGATAACATTCTAAAATGTCACTTTGATACTTAGGATCATTTATATCTACTTGATGATCATTATTTTCTGGATCAATAATTTGGTAAAAAATTGCCTGATCAGTATTAGTTGGTTGTAATTTGTAATAACCTGATCTATCTTCATAGGAATTCACGAGAAATTTAGTATTGATTTCTGACCCTAACTTTTTTGCATCTGTTTCATTAGCAACATTTCTAAGAGCAGAGAGGAATAAAAAAATTGTAGTAAGTCGTTGTTGTCCATCTATAAGAATGTATTTACTGACACTTCCGGGAGCTACGGCAGTGGGCATGGTGACGATCGAACCCATGAAATGCGGGCGGGGGTTATCTGCTTCATAAAGGCTAATCACATCTTCCCAAAGAGATTCCCATTGAGGTTTTTTCCAACTGTAGGGTCTTTGAAATAGGGGAATTATATACTGTTGAGTTCCTTCAATGATTTTCTGGAGCTTTGTTTCTGATGCTTGCATTTATTTGGATGGTTTGAAGAGACTATTTATATTCTTAGTTAATGCCACCTATCGATCGTACTATCTTAGATTTTAGCTATGATGATTGTCAAGATTTTGGTAGGCAAGATATACAGCTTCTAGAAAGGTTTCCGGGGCGTTGGGTTGGGTCTCTAGATGGATTAGGGCTTGTATCTGTTGAGCGAGTTGTTGACTGAGGTGGGTTTTGGCACTGGCAGTGAGATGGGGGCGGCGCTGGAGATATTCTCGGATGGTGGCAAATTCTTCCGGGAGGAGTTGATTAACATCCGCCTCTTGCTGGAGCTTAAGTGCTAAACGAGACGCAGCATCAGATATAGGAAAATTGGCTGGAGCGATCGCCCTCTCCTCTTGAATCACGATCGTCCCCGCTACCCAATCCCCAATCCGCTTTTCTTGCCTGCCCAGGGTGATCATAAACACCCCAATAAAAAAGATGTCATCCACCGGACGGAGGAGCGATCGCAACACTGCCTGCCCAATTCCTGTCCGTCTGCCATTGTCTTGGATCACCCGAATTCTTGTAAACCGTTTCCCCGGAGTTTGTCCCCGCCAGATAGATTCAAAAATCACAAAATAGCCTACGTAAACAAAAAAAGTAATCAGGGAAGCGATCGCAAATAACCACATTTCCACATCTGCATTAGGGACAAAATTCCCAATAACTTCACCGATGGGGATAATTAAAAATACATAACAAAACCAAAACAAAGCAATAGAAAAAGCTAAAAATAGATAATCAATAAGTAAGGCTAAAGTCCGGTTGCCAATTCCAGCTAGGGTAAATTCTAACTCGACACTTTCGGGGGTTTGGAGTTGAAATTGATTGAAGAAACGCATGGTAATTTAAGATGGGGCTGAGGGAATTTAGAAGATTTTATTTAGGAACTCAAAATCATCAAGCTCGATCGCGAATCTCAATTCCTAAGCCTTCACTCCGACTCCGCACATCGTAATAAATTACCGCCTTCACTGCTTGCCAAAAAGGAATTACAAACACTCCAGAACCAATCCCAATTACATAACCAAGAAGAACAGATACTAAAGTAAAAAGTCCTGAATCTTCATCCATGAATCTAGCAAGGAATAACTGAGCACCAATGGCTAAAACCTGAGTAATGATCTGGAGAGGGAGGGTAATTAAAAAAGCCACAACTACAATTCCCTGTAAGCGGAGAACATAGCCCTTAGTTAGATTCCAAGACCGTTTGATACTATTGGAAACATCCATTGGGGTCTCGATCGCGAGAGGTAATTCGGTAATAATCAGCCGAGAAAAGACCCAAGTTAGGGCGGCGATAAACACAAAAATACCAAGGACTGCTAAGACGATCATGAACCCGATTAAAATCAGATTATCCTCTCCCGCCACAGAGATAAATCCGACCCCAATTAACACCAGTACAATCAAAATAATATAAAAAACAAGAAAAACAAAAAAGGAAATAATCCCCACTAGGATTGCTAAACTTAGAAAGTCCCATTTCTTATCTTCTAACTGCGCCCTCGCTTCAGCTTCACTCTCTGGTCGCCCTACTAAATCTCCAAAGGCTAACCGAGAAATCATGGCAGAAATCATCAAGAATTTTGCCCAGCCGTAGATCGGTACTAAGAACCATAGATACGATCGAAGAGTTAATTTTGTGTATTGTTGAAAATGGGAGCGAAATAACTGAATTGCGGCTGTCACAACATTGCCCGCAGCCAGAGGTTTAAGGGGAGTTGAAGAAGTTGGTCTTGGCATAGAAATTAAGGTGTTTTTTCTAAAATTTTTCTGGGATATTCTCTGGGATTTATTTAGAATTTTGGTTGACAGGAGAGCTAGTGAGAAATTGCTTGAGCCTTAATAAACTTAGAGTCTGCCCTAGATTAAGCGGCAGTAGAGAAATTCCTTCAAGACGAGATTGAATCCAGCCATCGCCCCAATACCATTCGTGATAACCATCGATGCCCTGACTGAGTAGGAGTCGTAGATAGTTTGGCTCGATCGATTCCACTTGGTGCTGAATAGTTACAGGGCCGATCGAACTCTGGAAAATCAAACCCGGTGTTAGCTCGTCAGGAATTCCCGCCCCTAAACGCTGGGGAGTCAACCATTGCTGAAGTTGGGCTGAACGCACTAAGCTATCTCGAATTTTGGGCTGGGGAGCTGCAATTTCAATACGGAGTTGACTTTGTTGAAAACTACCAATCATAAGATTACCGTTAGGTTAGGGAGTGTAAGAAAGTATCAAGAAATAACTAGAAGATAATTAGCAGATGCTTGAAGATGTCAGCTTAATAAGTTATTAATAAATTGCTGATAAGTCAGAAGTAATCAATAAATTATCAACGAATTTCTCGTAAACTGATATCAGCATCACCTCAGACTACTTTAAGGTTGCTAGATAAATTATTTGAGCTAATTATAGGGACTGACTAGATTATAAACGGGATGAACGGTTGGATGATGGAGACCATGATTAGGAAAACTGCTGCTTTAAGATTGTGCATGGAGAGGAAAAAATCCTCGATCGCCTTTTTTGAGAACTAGAACCTCAGCCCATTAACCCTGTACAATACTTATACAATAATTGTCTCTAAGTCTTTGCAACTATCTGTAAGGGTTGACAAAATAACTCATCATCGCCGAACCATAGCCTCATCAATCCTTAACCAAATAATAGCTTAGATATTTTCTCTATTTTCTCCCCCCCTAACCATGACTACCGACTTTCTCAGCCATCTCAATTCTAGTCAACGTCAAGCTGTCGAGCATTTCACTGGGCCGCTTTTGGTGGTGGCAGGGGCTGGTTCTGGGAAAACAAGAGCCTTGAC
>JAIMKT010000086.1:0-3322 GCA_020692245.1 Microcoleus sp. GA_180221_E-2-1-MAG-45_12 | reverse complement strand
AAGTAGACCCAGAGAATATTCTTGCTGTCACCTTCACTAACAAAGCAGCACGGGAAATGCAGGAACGGATCGAGAAATTATTTGCCGACCAGATCGCCACCAAACGCCACGGCAAACCCCTCACAGCCCTGCCCGAACTAGAACAAACGAGATTGCGATCGCATGTCTATCATACCTACATCAAACCCCTGTGGGTCGGCACTTTTCATAGCCTCTGTGCCAAAATTCTCCGCTTTGACATTGAGAAATACCAAGATGAGAAGGGTAGGACTTGGAAAAAGAATTTTTCGATTTTTGATGAAAGCGATGTCCTAGGGGTGATTAAGCAAATTGTGATCAAGCAACTCAACCTTGATGAAAAGAAATTTGACCCCAAATCTGTCCGCTACGCCATTAGCAATGCCAAAAACCAAGGGCTGTCTCCCCAAGAACTTATGCTGGAGCAACCTAATTACCGGGGACGGGTAATTGCCGAGGTGTATAACCTTTATCAAGATAGCCTTGCTGCCAATAATGCCCTCGATTTTGATGACCTGATCCTGACTCCGGTGAAACTCTTTGAGCAGAATGAACAGGTTTTAGATTATTGGCATCGGAAATTTTGCCATATGTTAGTCGATGAATACCAAGATACCAACCGCACTCAGTACCAATTGATCCGGCTGTTAGTGACCAATGGTAATTTCTCCAAACGATCGTGGTCTTGGCAGAATCGATCGATCTTTGTGGTGGGAGATGCAGATCAGTCTATCTATAGTTTCCGGTTGGCAGATTTTACGATCTTGTTGGAATTTCAAGAAGAATTTGGGGATGGGCTGCCCGATGATGACACTCGATCGATGGTGAAGCTGGAAGAAAATTATCGCTCGACGGAAAATATCCTCGAAGTTGCTAACCATCTGATTGCCAACAACACCGAACGCATTGATAAAATCCTCAAAGCCACCAGAGGCATAGGGGAAGAAATTTATTCCTTTAAGGCAGATGATGAAATTGCCGAAGCCAGATTTGTGGTGGATAAGCTGGCGGAAATGGAGAACCAAAACCCAGATTTAGATTGGGGTAGTTTTGCTATTCTTTACCGCACCAATGCCCAATCACGAGCCTTTGAGGAAGCTTTGCGGGGACGGATTCCCTACATTATTGTTGGCGGTCTAAAGTTTTATGAACGTAAAGAAATCAAGGATGCGATCGCTTACCTGCGGGTGATCACTAACCCCACGGACACCGTGAGTATGATGCGGATTATCAACACTCCCCGCCGGGGCATTGGCAAAACTACCATGGATGGTCTGCTGGTAGCTGCTCAAGAGTTGGGAGTTCCTCTCTGGGAAATTCTCAGCGATCCCACTTCTGTGAATACCCTCGCAGGCAGGGGGGCTAAGGCGATTAATAAATTTGTGGATGTTTTGCAGAAATGGCAGACAGAAACCACCACCATGACCGCCTTTGATATCTTGGAAGGAATTATGAATGATTCTGGCTATGTGGATGATCTGCAATCCCAAGGCACAGAGGAAGCAGAAAACCGGATTGAAAACATTGAAGAACTCTACAACGCTGTCCGCCAGTTCCAAGAAACCAATGAAGACAGCTCTCTCGATGGTTTTCTGGCTAATGCTTCCCTTGCTTCAGATTTGGACAATCTCCAAGAGGGGCAGAAGGCAGTATCCCTAATGACGCTCCACTCTGCCAAGGGTTTAGAGTTTCCGGTGGTTTTCCTTGTGGGTCTGGAACAGGGTTTGTTTCCCCACAGTCGCTCGATCGCCGATGTCAAAGCCCTAGAAGAAGAGCGCCGCCTGTGTTATGTAGGCATCACCCGCGCCCAAGAGCAGTTATTTCTTACCCATGCCCGCCAACGCAGACTATGGGGCGATCGAGAACCCGCCATTCCTTCCCAGTTTTTAACAGAATTACCAGAAGAGTTAATTACTAGTAATGCTAAAAAAATGAAGGCTGCTCCCAAATTCCAAGCCATAGCTAATGGCAGTGGGGATTGGCGAGTGGGGGATAAAATCCGCCATCAGTCCTTTGGTTTGGGAGAAGTCACCCACATTTTCGGCAAAGGCACAAAAATTTCCCTAGCGGTCAAATTTGCCCACCTCGGTCAAAAGATCCTTGATCCCCAAATTACTGCCCTACAAAAAATCAAATAATCAACTATGGGTTAATCCAAATCACTAAAATCACAGATCAAAAATAATGAAAACTAAGTTTTTTCTGGGGTTGATATTTTTGTTCTTTCTGCCGATCTTTTTTGCTTTTACTTTAGGACAAATTCCTGAAGCCCCGGCAAGTAGTCCGACCTTGGAAAATACGGGAGTTAGTCTACGGCAGTTGGCAGAACAGCGGGGAATCCAGATTGGTGCTGCCGTCAATACCTATCCCCTGAAGAGCGATCGTACCTACCAGCAATTACTAGCACGGGAATTTAATGTGGTGGTCCCAGAAAACGCCATGAAGTTTGAACTAGTGCATCCCCAGCAAGATCGGTTCAACTTTCAGGAAATGGATGAAATTATTGCCTTTGCTGAAACTCACCAGATGGAATTTCGCCATCACCCTTTGGTTTGGGATGAGCAACTCCCGGCTTGGCTGGTGCGGG
Source organism: Microcoleus sp. GA_180221_E-2-1-MAG-45_12 (assembly GCA_020692245.1). Taxonomy (GTDB): domain Bacteria; phylum Cyanobacteriota; class Cyanobacteriia; order Cyanobacteriales; family JAAUUE01; genus JAAUUE01. Next base: position 717 of record JAIMKT010000086.1, on the reverse strand, counting down.
GCGACTTTAGCCGGGCAGAATTGATGGATATCCTCAAAAAACATATTCAGACGATCGTCAAGCGTTACCGGGGCAAGGTGAAGACGATCGATGTGGTCAATGAAGGGGTGGCAAGGGATGGAACCCTGCGGGATACCCTATGGCTGCGGGGCATTGGGCCAGAATATATTGATTTATCTTTTATTTGGGCGCACGAGGCAGACCCAGAGGCAAAGTTATTTTTTAATGAATTTAGTGCGGAAGAAATGGGGGCAAAATCTAACGCTGTCTACGATCTAGTCCAAGGTTTACAACAGCGAGGTGTACCAATTCACGGGGTCGGTTTGCAAATGCACAAGGCCCTAAATAATCAGCCAAAGATAGAAGAGATCGCCCAAAATGTTGCTCGGTTAGGGGAATTGGGGCTAGAAGTGCAGATTACAGAAATGGATATAGCGATCCCGGAAGTGGCGGGGGCAGATTTCTCTCAACAACTCCAAGAGCAGGCAAAAATCTACGGAGATTCTGTGAAAATGTGTGTGGCAGCCAAAAACTGCACAGCCATTATTTTCTGGGGGTTTAGCGATCGCTACACTTGGATGACTTCCCTCATCGGTCAAGGTGGCAATCCCCTAATTTTCGACAAGTTTTTCCGCCCTAAACCTGCTTATACAGCCGTAAAAGAAGCACTAAAACAGTGAACAGTTATCAGTTAACAGTTACAGCACTTTTCTAGTA
>JAIMKT010000085.1:3078-16887 GCA_020692245.1 Microcoleus sp. GA_180221_E-2-1-MAG-45_12 | reverse complement strand
GAGCTTAAACACAAACCCCGTAAATTCTGGATAGGTCGGCTCAATTTCCCCCAGAGTAGACTGTCTCGCTCCGGGCTTCAATCCGTAATCAAGGAAACTATCGAGGAATAATTGCACCCCGAAATTCGTCATGGCGGAACCAAAAAATACTGGAGTCATCTTGCCGTGGTGAACTGCTTCGAGGTCTAGCTCTGTCCCCGCCCCTTCAATGAGTTCGAGGTCATCCTTGAGTTGGTGATAGAGTTCTCGATCGAGCAAGGTTTCCAGACGAGGATCCCCTAGTTTAATTACTGTATCTTGGGCTTCCCGGCTGCCGTGGGCGGAGCGTTGGAAGAGGTGAATTTCTTGGTGCTGGCGATCGAACACTCCCCGGAACTGATCCCCCATGCCGATCGGCCAATTCACCGGATAGGTAGCTAAACCTAATTCCTGCTCAATTTCATCTAATAAATCCAGAGGTTCCCGCCCCGGTCGATCGAGCTTATTCACAAAGGTAAAAATGGGGAGCGATCGCAGTTTACACACCTCAAATAATTTCCGAGTCTGGGGTTCCAAACCTTTGGCAGCATCGATCAACATCACCGCATTATCCGCCGCTGCCAATGTCCGGTAGGTATCTTCACTAAAATCTTGGTGTCCGGGAGTATCCAACAAATTCACCTGACAACTGGCATACTCAAACTGCAACACCGTAGACGTGATGGAAATTCCCCGTTGCTTCTCCATCTCCATCCAGTCAGAAGTCGCCTGCCGTTGAGATGCCCTCGCTTTCACTGCCCCCGCCTGATGAATCGCCCCCCCGTACAGTAACAGTTTTTCTGTGAGGGTCGTCTTCCCAGCATCAGGGTGAGAAATAATGGCAAAGTTGCGGCGCTTCTGCACCACCTCAGCAAGGTCTACGGGGTTGGGAGCAATATCAGGAGTCATGGTCAGTATAAATTACAAAGTTATTTCCATCATACTCCAAGGACAGAGATGATATAAGATAATCAATAAAAATTATAGTTATTTAAAATAATAAAGTCATGGTTGCTTTACCCTTCATAGCCGTCATATTACTAATATGTTTGATTTATTCTAAATACCATAGTTGGCGTGATGCAGTCTTAGCTGCAAGTGTTATTTGGGGAGTATTCATTGTCCTAACAACGGAAATCCTCAGTATATTTAGCTGGATAAATTTCACTTCCCTATCTCTTATCTGGCTTGTATTAAATGCTATTCTTCTATTTGCTTGCCTCAGATATAAGGCATTTTGTAATATTTCATTGAATCAAATATTTAACAAATATAGAAAACTAAATATATTAAATCAGTTATTGATAATTTCTACAATTATTATTGTCTTAACTATTGGATTGATTACTGCCATTACACCACCAAACAATTGGGATACGATGTCTTATGTTATGCCGAGAATCATGCACTGGATTCAAAATCATAGTGTTAATCATTATCCAACTCACTATACTCCTCAATTGTATAACGGACCGGGGGCTGAGTTTATCCTTATGCACCTACAAATATTAAGTGGTGGTGATTATTTTAATAACCTTATCCAATGGTTAAGTCTGATTGCTTGCTTAATAGGTTCATCTTTGATTGCAAAACAATTAGGGGCTAACTTACGAGGACAGATTTTTACAGTTGTATTATGTGCAACAATTCCTGTCGGTATATTACATGGATCAAATAGTAAAAATACTTGGGTTGTTTCCCTATGGCTGATTTGCTTAGTTTACTATAGTCTGCTAATGATTAAAACTCGACCTAGTTGGAGATTAGTTTTAGGAGCTAGTAGTAGTCTTGGTTTAGCCGTATTGACAAAAGGTACTTCCTATATTTATGCTTTACCGTTTTTAATTTGGTTATTTGTTGTATCTGCTCAGCAGTTAAGATTGAAAGTCTTTCCCTATTTAATAGGAGGATTTATAACGACATTGGTAATTAATTCTGGACACTACATCCGCAATCATCTTGTTTTTGGCTCCCCTTTATCTACTTACCCCTATAAATGGAGTAATGATATTTACACTATTCCTGTTTTTATTTCTAATGTCATCAGGAATATTAGCCTACACTTGATACCACCTTTTTTATACAATGAAATCAGAGAATTTAGCGATCGCCTGATTATTGGGATTCATAAGTTTTTACAAGTAGATCCTTTAGATACAAGAACTACACTCATGGAACCGGGTAATCAATTCTCTACCCAACTTCCACCACTTCTTGAAGAGACAGCCGGAAATCATTTCCATTTCTGGTTTGTTATACTAGCAATCATATTAATCATAGCCAATAGAAAATATAGGCAAAATCATTTTTTAGTTATTTATCTTTCAACCACTGTTGCTTCTTTTTTGTTGTTTTGCTTGATGATTAAATGGCAAATTTTTCATAGCAGATTACATTTACCATTCTTCGTTTTATTTTGTCCACTAATAGGAATAATATTCTCAAATTTATTGAAGCCTAGAGTATCTCAATATTTAATTCTGCTAGTGTTATTAATGGCTATTCCTTACTTAGGACTCAACGATAGAAGACCATTGATAGGTTCAGGAAATATTTTCACTAATGATAGAGTTTCTTTATATTTTGCCGCAAGAATTCCCCTAAAAGAAGATTATCTTGGGGTGGCAAGCCTACTTCATCAGCAAAGATGTGAAAAGATTGGGATAATTCAGCGTCCAGATTCATGGGAGTATCCTTTGTGGGTTGTAATAAATAAAGAAGCTAAAAAGGTAGTAGAAGTTAGAGATGTTAATGTTGAGAATCCTTCCAATGTTGCCCAAAATTCTGAATATAAAAACTTCGATCCCTGTGCGATCGTCAGAATGGGTTTACAACCATTACCCCAACTAACTGTTAACAACCAAACCTACATAAATAGTAAGTGGCAATTTACTTACGCATTTGACCCTACCCAAGTATTTTTCAAAGAACAAAAATAGTTGCTTTGATTCTTTCAGGCTATGGCTTTAGTTATAGAAAAAAATTCCTCTTTGGGCTAGAGTTTGATTTGGATAATTTATGAATTGCTGAGTCTGGGGATACAAAAAATACTGCTGTGTATAATTGAAGACTGCTGTGTATTTAGGAATTGAACAATAAGATCAATCCTTGGAAAAATTCAGGAAATAACTTTGTATGTCTAGAAAACCATCAGGACAAAGGGAAAATGTTTTATTCAATAGGATAACCCTGATCTCTAGAAGATGCCATCGGTTCATTAAATATCCTGAATATAGAATGGTGGATTCTCGGAAACTAGAACAACTCCGGGGTGAACTGCTGGAAGAGTCGCAGAATGATACGAGTTTTATAATTTTAATTATTTCTTCTTGCCTAATTGCTACTCTGGGCTTGCTCTCCAATAGTGCGGCGGTGATTATCGGGGCGATGATTATTGCACCCTTGATGTTGCCGATCCGTGGCTTGGCTTTTGGGGCGATCGAGGGGGATATTATTCTCTTTCGACAGGGGATGATCTCTCTGGGGATCGGCACAGGATTAGCTGTAGCTTTATCTTGGGGAGTTGGATCCTTATCTGGAATTTCTACTTTTGGGACAGAGATTTTGGCTCGATCGAAACCCAATTTATTAGACCTAGGGATTGCGATCGGGGCGGGTTGTATTAGTGGTTATGCCAAAACTGAACCCAAGGTTTCCGGTACTCTAGCCGGGACAGCCATTGCTGTAGCCTTGATGCCTCCTCTCTGCGTTGTTGGTCTGGGATTAAATCATAGCGATATGTCCATTAGTTTCGGAGCGTTATTGCTGTACCTAACCAACCTCTTGGGGATCACCCTTTCCTGCATGGTGACTTTCTTGATTGCTGGCTACACTCCCTTTGCCCAAGCCCGCCGCCCCTTGACCCTCGCTGGGGTACTGACAAGTATTTTGTTAATTCCTCTTACCTTAAGTTTTGTCAATTTGGTGAGGCAGAGTCGTCTAGAGACTAGTTTGCGGGAATCTTTGTTAGGGGGGACAGTAACTTTTCAACGGGTAGAATTAATCAGGACAAATACAAACTGGTTTGCCAATCCGCCGGAAGTACGCCTAGTAGTCCGCAGCCGCACACCGATTACTCCAGAACAGGTAAGACTTCTAGAGGAATTTGTCACCAAGGAGATGAACCAACAATTTATCTTGATTTTTGAAGTGAGCCAAGTAGATGAAGTCCGGCGAGAGCCTAGTCCTGCACCGATTCAGGAGCCGTAGATTGTCGTGTTAATGGGGAATACTAATGGGGAGAGTATCCAACCTGCCTAAAACCGCTAAGTCCTCAGCATCAAAACTTGCCGGAATCCCACTTTTGATCAGTTCGGCAAAATCTTCATTAGGGATCATAATACAGAGGGCGTAGAGTCGATCGTTGCCCACATTTTCAATCACATGAATCCCCGTTGGTGGTACTAATAAACTATCTCCCGCCTTGATGGGTACAGTTTTGCCATCACAGGTTGCCAAGCCTTCTCCCTTGAGGACAAAAAACATTTCTACAGCTAATTGGTGCCGATTGGGCGGCGTTTTTCCCCCGACATCAAAGATTTCTACACAAAAGGTCAAGGACATATTGGCATTATCAGGTTCAAAGACGATCGCCAACCGATTTGTATCTTCAGGACTGATCCGAAATACTTGATAGTCCTTGGGAGATTGAATCACGGGAATGACGCACTGAGTTTTCTTAACCATGGGATTTGTTCTAGATACTTGAGTTTTAGCTGAACCTTAATTACACTTCGATCGCCCCTAGAATACTTGTTGTATCACTAACAAACCCAAAACATTGCTTGACATTATACAAAGTGGCTTCCCAGCAATAATCGGGGGAAGTGGTAGCGGCACAATCCTTGACTAAAATGCAGTCGTAGCCGAGAAAATTGGCATCCATGAGAGTCGCCAGCACACACTGATCCACATTGACTCCCGCAAAAAATAGGGTAGTTTTTCCTAAGTTTTTGAGAATACTATCGAGGGGTGTATCCCAAAATCCGCTCATCCGATACTTATCTACTTTGATATCTTCTGGTTTCTGCTCTAGCTCATCAATAACTTTGGCTGCCCAACTATCTTTGCTCAAAACGGGGGCGTTATTTTTGGGTAGAGGATCCCCCAAGCCGATTCCTGTGCCGGTGGAGTTGTAGACGTGGCGGAGTCCGGCACTAATATTGAGCAGGTCTGGACGGTTGCCCCAGTTGAGCCAAATAATTGGGATGTTCGTCGATCGACAGACGGGTAAGAGGGTTTGCAGAGGGGCGATCGCCTGCCAAGTCGGGCTAACATCAACGCCAATATGAGCCAGCCAGCCATCAGCATGACAAAAATCATTTTGCATATCAATGACGATCAAGGCAGACTTGGTAAGATCCAAGCGGAGATTCTTAGTTTCTGTTGCTAGAATTACGGTACGAGATGGCTCTGGGGGACGAGTAATATCAGCTAACTCTGCATTTACTGCCCAGGCATTGGGGGCAACTCCGAGGGGATAGAGGGGTGAATCCATAGTGATTTTGAGTTAATTTGTGACGTACTTTTTAGGTAAATTCCATCTGTGGACAAATATAAAGCTGGCAAGACTTGAAAACAAGCTCAAACCGAACCTAGACCGAACTTAGACCGAACGTGAGGGAATCTGCAAGTAAGCGTAATATTAAGATGAAGCGTGTATAAAAATATCAAAACTATTATTTAACGATTAACCATCATCAACGGAGTATAGCTTAATGACTATCCAATTAGACTTGATTAAACAAAGCCAACTCATCGGTAAACTGGTGCTCGATCGCCAGACCATGGAAGAAATCGGCAAGATCGATCGCCTCTGGCTTAATCCCCGCGCCCACAGAATCATCGGCTTCACTACTAAAACTGGTCTGCTAGGCATGAAAAAACGTGACTTTGCTTGGCAACAAATTTATAGTCTAGGGAATAACATTTTGGTTAATAACATTACCGATGAAGAGGAATGGCAAAAACCAGACGCTTCTGAGCAAATTCTAGATTGGGAATTACTCACAGAAGATGGGAACAAGGCTGGCAAAATTGAAGATTATCTGATCGAGCCGACTACTGGAGAAGTAATTAGCTATCTATTTCTTGCCATCGATCGAGGAAATATTTTAACTCGCCGCTTTTTATTGTCGCCGGAAGGAATTACAAATATTGGCAATAAGCGGGTTTTGGCAAGGACGATCGCCGTAGAAACCAGTGAACCCTATACCGAGGGCTTAAATCTGCTCTTGACTCAAGCACGGGATTTTATTATCGAAGATAAGGCAAATACTGTTCAACACGTGGAAATGGTCAAGGAAAAATTTAGTAATATCGTGACTCAGTTCAAGACGGAAACTCCTCCCAAAATTGAGCAGATGAAGGGGCAGGTCACGGGCAGAGTCCAAGAACTCCGAGATCAAGCTACAGAGAAAGCTCAGGAGATTGCTGGACAGGCTCAAGAATTCCGAGGACAAGCTACGGAAAAAGCGCAGGAGATGGCCGGACAAGCTACAGAAAAAGCTCAAGAACTCCGGGGGCAAGCTACAGAAAAGGCGCAAGAATTGCGAGAGCAGGCCACGGTAAAGGCTCAAGAGTTACGGGAGCAAGCCCAGCCGATTATTAATCAAGCAAGGGAAAGGGCGCAACATTTAGCCGAGGAAGCTCAACCCATTATTAATCAAGCGAAAGAAAGAGTCCAAGGACTAGCCGAGGAAGCTAAAGGAAAAGTCCAGTCGATCGCTGATGAAGCAAAAAAGCAACTAGAAAAAAATCAAAATCCTGAACTAGTGGCTCCCGGTGATGAAAAGGTGACTCAGACTATTGAAATTAATGCCGAACGAGTTAGTGATAGTTTGCCCTTAGCTGGAACTACGATCATCGAGACAACACCCAGTGAAACTCCCGGCGAAACGAAGGTAGAGATAGTAACGATCGAGCCAACTATTGAATCCTCTGTCGCCTCATCTAATGAATCATCTACTGAGTCGATCGCCACTACCGGAACTTCTGAATCTAGCTCAAGTGATGCCTAGAATTGGTAAAAAGCTAGTTAATACTTAGTGAAATAACTTCCAGCTAAATCTTAACTAGCTAATTTTTTATGAGCCAATCTAATTAGCCAATTCTAATTAGCTCTACTTCAAAGATCAAAGTTGCATTCGGCGGAATTACGCCCCCGGCTCCACGAGCGCCATAGCCAAGGTCAGGGGGAATAGTTAGCTTGCGTTTGCCCCCAACTCGCATGGTGCTTAAACCTTCATCCCAGCCCTTAATTACCTGTCCCGTCCCCAGCCGAAAAGAAAAAGGTTGGTTTCGATCGAGGGAACTATCAAATTTTTTGCCATCGGTCAAAGTTCCGGTGTAGTGAACCACCACAGTCTGCCCCTGTTGAGGCGTAGCTCCCGTCCCTACCACAATTTCTTCATACTGCAAGCCCGACGGAGTGGTGGTGATTTCTGGAGTATTTTCATTAGTTGTCATTGTTTCTACCTGAGTATTTTGAGTATCTTGAGTATCTACCGAAGGATCAGAGCTAGGCTGATTCACTGCTATCTGTACAGGTTGGGTAATAGATTGTGTCATAGGTTGGCGAATAGTCTGGGTGGTAGCGATCGAGCCTTGGATCGTCCGGGCTGCTTCAGCTTGTTTGCCTCCCGTAAACTGTACTACCACTAACAACACAAAGCACACGACCATCACGCCCAAACTAATTAAAATTGGCTGCATAAATTAACCTCCCTATAAATTTTTTCAATAGAGTTTTTATTCAAGTTTTCCGAAGATTACGCCACTATAACAAACGCCATGTATTCGCCCCGACAATGCCATCCTGTTGCAAACCTTGGTTGCGTTGAAAAGCAATTACGGCGTTGCGAGTCGCTGTATCAAAGCTACCATTAATCGCTCCCGGATAAAAACCCCGGCTTTGGAGTCGCTGCTGGAGTTGTCGGACTGCATCCCCCGTATCTCCCTGTTTCAATGTTGGTAAGGCTGTAGGAACTTGAGCGCGCCATCGGATGCTAAATTGTTCTAGCACTTGAGCCGAGAGTTGGGTTTCTAGCCATTGAACAGCTTGTTGTTGATGGGCTAAATCTTTATAGAAACGATAGGTATCGATGAGTTTTACTGGGGCTGTGATTGGAGCAGGCGGTGGGGGTGGGGGTGTGGGGACAACTCGCAGAGCTTGAATGGTGGCATCATCAGCAACACCACTGGGGTCTAGGCTCCGAAATTTCTGGAAATTGATCACCGCTTGCTGGGTTCCCGTCCCAAAAATGCCATCGATCGGCCCCGGATTAAATCCCCTTGCCAAAAGTAACTGCTGCAACTCTGTCACCCTCGACCCCGTAGACCCGACCCGGAGAAAATTATCCACCGGAGTTCCAGCTAGGCGTTGGCGGACTTCTTGGCGGAGGCGGGGCAGCTGGGCATAGAGCCAATCACCGGGGCATTGAGTCGGCACAAAATCCCGATGTCCCCGGATATTATCGGGGCTAATTTTACAGGAAGAACAAATGGAAGCACACAAATCTACTAGGCTCCGCCACTGTACGGCAGGCATCTGGTAAGTTGTAAAAGTTCCCTCGTTTTCGATCCCCGGTGAATCATTCCCCTCGTTAGTCCCCGCATGGGCAGCCCGCACCGATCGCCCCCGCCTCACACTAGCTAAGGAATTTTGCCGACCTTCCAGGAGAAATCCCCCCGTAGTATTCAGGAAATTGTGCCCAGAATCTGCCCAGCCAAAACCATTCATATGGGCACTCTGGAGCGATCGAGCAAAAGCCCTCCCTCCGGCTTCTGTACCCCTAGAGGCATCATTGGGAGGATTGGGACTGGCAGTGTGGTGAATCACAACAAAGCGGGGAGTTGTCTCTGCTGCCCAAGACCTAGGCGGCACTGCGCCCCAATCGCTAGCAGAAATTACGGTGGCGGTAAAATTCATGTTCCAGAAAATTAGTAATGGTTAATTGATGGTTAATTGATGAGGGTTGTTAGGTGCGATTATACCTGAATTTATTTGCTATAAATTTGCTAGATGTTGAGCCTAGATTTTCTAGAGTAGGCTAGCTATCTAATCTAAAAGCAGAGGTCAATAAATTTATGATCTGGAGCGAAATTTAGGGAATGCTAGGATTGGGAATATCCTTAGTAAGGAATGAGCGCATACCTTGAAGCATGTTTGAGGAAATATTTTGGGCAATGTTTTAGGCAATATTTGGGAATTACCTATTTGGCAAGACTGGCTAACAATTCTGGGAAAACTTAGTTTATCTCTATTTTTAGGAGGGTTAATTGGTTGGGAACGCCAGAAGGGACATAAACCTGCGGGATTGAGAACGCATATTTTAGTTAGTTTGGGGTCTTGCTTGTTTGTAATGATTCCCTTTCATTCCAACATTGAAATCACTCCTAGCCAAGTCATCCAAGGAGTAGCCCAGGGCATTGGCTTTTTGGGGGCGGGGGAAATTATGCGGACTCCCGATCGAGAAAATGGCAAGATGGAAGTAAGTGGCTTAACCTCCGCAGCCGCAATCTGGGTCGCCGCATCTCTGGGGGCGATCGTGGGGGCGGGTTTGTACGCCATGGCAATCTTTGGGGCAATTTTCACCCTAGTTACCCTCCGAGTCCTCAAAAGAATCGAGAAAAAGTAGATTTAGTTTTCTGCAAATCTAGTTTCTCAAAAAATCTACGAGGGGCAGAAACTGATCTGCTACTGCTTGGCTACTTGCCACTAGAGTTGGGAAAGATAGAGAGCCGTAATTTTTGCCAATTTGCAGAGGAAAAACTGGGTTAATTTGCAAAGATATCCACGTACCTCCGGCTGCCTTGAGGATCACCCACACCGCCGCAATATCCCACACCTTAGGCGTAGCTTCTACCCCGGCTAGGGCTGCTCCCGATGCCACAGCGAGAAAGTCGTAGGTAGTAACTCCTAACATTCTGACTTTACAGGGAACCTTCAGGGGATTTTGGAGGATGGGTAAACTTCGGGCGCAGATGTTGAGGAAATGGCTAGGGCTGGGGGCTTCGGGGCTGGTGTGAATGGGGTTGTTGTTGAGATAGGCTCCCACGGGAATATCATCGCCGGGAAACTCTAGACTAAAACCATGGAAAGACTGGGATAGGGGTGGAAAATGGACGTAGCCAAAGACGGGAGTACCTTGGTAGAGCAAGCCGAGGGAAATGCCCCACATTGGTAGTCCTCTGGTAAAATTTGTGGTGCCATCGATGGGGTCAATAATCCAACACCACTCTCGATCGGGAAAGGTATGCTCCCCTTCTTCGCTCAAAACTCCATGACTAGGAAAGGTAGTGGTGATCGATCGGCGAATTTCTCCATCAGCCCACTGATCGGCGGCAGTCACCAGACTCCCATCTGCCTTTTTGGTGGCAGCAATATGCCCATAATCTAGGAGTAATTTTTCTCCTAATCGGTTGGTGAGGCTTTGACAAAACTCAAAAATCTGGCGGGGGAAATCTTGCATAGTTATTTTCGTGTACCTAGGTTCTGTGATGCTACCATGATCTCCTGTCTACCAAAAGTAAGATTATGCAATTAGCCGATTTTCAGCCCTTGGCATTGATTGCCACTACTCCCGACGGGATCCAACAACTCCAGTGCCTGATTCCCCACACCCCAGCAACCCTCTGGATTCCTAGTAGCTTAATTGATATGCTGCCGATTCCCGGTGTCGAAGCAAAGGTATACACCAGCTTGGCAGAGACAGTCCCGCAACTATGGACTAGTCATCGGGGTTTGGTTTTTGCCTTGGCGACTGGGGCTGTGATCCGATTAATTGCGCCTTGTCTACGAAATAAAGCCACAGATCCCGCCGTAGTAGTGGTAGAGGCTACTGGCAGGTACGTGATTAGCTTGGGCGGAGGTTCTCAGGACGGTGGCGATCGCCTAACTCGGAGTCTTGCCCATCTATTACAAGCAGAACCAATCATTACCGGAGCGGCGGCTAGTTTGAGTTTGGCGGCTGTAGATTTAATTGGCAATCCCTTGGGCTGGAAACGGGGACAGGGAGATTGGCAAGGAGTGAGTGCGGCGATCAACCGAGGAGGAATCATTCAAATTAGCCAAGATGCCGGAGTGCAGTGGTGGTCTCGCCACGGTTGGCAGGTGCAGGAATCCCTCGGTGATCCAGCTAATTCAAATAATCCAACTAGTTCAAGCTCACCCCAAGCTCAAGTATGGATCAGCCCCTACTTAGCCCTAGCGAATACTATCCCCCAAGTGCAATGGCATCCACGGGTATTGTGGGTGGGGATTGGCTGTGAACGGGGTAGCTCTCTAGAATTATTACAATGGGCGATCCAAGAAGCTCTAAAAACTAAGGGGCTGGCTCAAGAAGCGATCGCCGGACTCGCCACCCTTGATCTCAAAGCTGATGAAGTGGGTTTAGTAGCCCTCGCCGACCAGTGGCAGCTACCCCTAGTTACTTTTCCTGCCGATGTATTAGCCTCTGTTTCTGTGCCTACTCCTTCAGCGATCGTGGAGATGGAAGTTGGGACTGCTAGTGTTGCCGAAGCTGCTGCAATTGTAGCCGCTGCCACTAATTTTCCCCAATTGGGTAAGGTAGGATATGAGTTGTCTGTTGGTTCCACAAGTGTCCGGGTGCGGTTCCGAAGTGATGCCTCTTTTCTACCCACAGACTTAAACCTAGGAGCCTCGCCTTTACTTCCCAAGCAGATCTATCGCCGTGGGGATCAACCGGGATCTGTCACCGTAGCCATCGCCCAAGCCGAAATTGAATACACTGGACGTATAGGTAAGCTCTGGTTAATTGGGACTGGGCCCGGAGCCTTAACCCAGATCACCCCTGCTGCCCAAAGAGCGATCGCCCAAGCCGATGTAGTTATTGGTGATACCCTTTGCCTAGAAATGATTCAACCCCTCTTGCAACCCCAGCAAATTGTTGAAGGTTCCCCCATTACCCAAGAAGATCAAGAACGTCAATGGGCAGAACGGGCGATCGCCCTCGTTACTTGGGGCTTAACGGTGGCAGTGGTTTCCTCTGGGGATTGTGGCATTTATGGTATGGCTGGTTTAGTCTTGGAGCTACTCCAACAGGCGGAATGGGATGGCAAAACCCCGGCGGTACAAGTATTTCCTGGTATTACCGCTCTCCAATCCGCAGCTTCCTTGGTGGGCGCACCCTTGATGCATGATTTCTGTGCTATTAGCCTGAGTGATTTATTAACTCCTTGGGAAGTAATTGTTAAAAGACTCAACGCCGCCGCCCAAGCAGATTTTGTCATTGCTTTGCATAATCCCAAATCCCAAAATTGCCTAGAGCAGATTACCACCGCTCAACATATCTGCCTTAGTTCCCGCTCTCCAGACACCCCAGTGGCGATCGTCCGAGCTGCCTACCGCCCCGATCAAGAAATTCACCTCACGACCCTTGGGAAAATGCTAGAAACCTCGATCGATATGCTGACCGTGGTAATTATTGGCAATCAAAGCAGTTCCCGCCATGGTGAGTGGCTTATCACACCCAGGGGTTATCTCGGTGGTGTCTGAGGAGCTTAGGGACTATACAGGCAATGGGCTTAAGCCCCTTGTTCTAGAGAGAAAATTAGGGATGTACCGTACCATCGGGGAGAATGGCTCCTTGGAGGTCAGCCCCCATGATTCGGGCGGCACTGCGATTGATCCCCATTTTTGCCCCCGTCAGGTCTGCACCCCGGAGATCCGCCCCGCACAGATCCGCTGCCACGAGATTTGCCGATCGCAGGTTAGCCCCCCGGAGACTAGCTTGAAACAGGTTCGCCCGGAAAAGATTTGCCTCCTCTAGGTTTGCCTCGGTTAAATTCGTCCGGTGCATGAAAGCATCACTCAAATTTGCCTTGCGAAAATTAGCATTGCTGAGATTGTAGTTAGAAAAATCTCGCTCTGATAGATCAGATTCCTGAAAATCTCGTCCACTCAGGTCTGGATGAATCGGCTTTTTGGGCTGGGCAGCTTGATAGTTTGAGGCTGGGGGTGCTTGATAACCTCGATTGCCGGGAGATGATGGAGATGGTGGTTTTGCCTGAGCCGTAGATTCAGACGTAGATGCAGAATTTGTCCGGGATGTGGGGGGTGATGATTGAGCAGCAGAGTAGTAGCTCCGGGCGGCTTGGGGCGGAGATTGATAACTACGAGAGGAAGATTGGGCAGCAGAGGGCGGCGGAGGACTGGAATAGCTGGAGGACTGGGCAGTTCTTCCATTGGCGGAGTTAGTTTTGGCTCTAGAGTAGCGATCTTCTCTCTCCGCTTCTCGACTAGATTCTCGACTAGATTCTCGATTGGATTCTTGGCTAGATTCTCGGCTTGCCTGACGACTAGATTCTCTCTCTGCCTCTCGGCTAGATTCTCGGCTAGATTCTCGACTACCATAGCGGCTAGATTCTCGACTAGATTCCCGGCTACCGTAGCGACTAGCCTCTCGACCATTATTCCTAGTAGAACTATGACCAGACTCTCTACCAGCAGAACTCCTCACCTTATCTTTGGCAGAACGAAGTTGATCGCGGGCATGATTAATTTCTTTGATCTTTTCTTGGGCTTTTTTGTGGAGACGTTCGTTGTCTTGGGGAATGCGATCGGGATGCCAGACAAATACCAAGTCTTTATAGGCTTGATTGACATCCTCTAGGGAAGCTCCCGGCTCTATCCCCAACACTCTATAGTAATGACTTAGATCTTTCATAGGATCTCCACCAAGGAACCTTAGATGCAGGGGTGTCCTGCGTTAACATCCTATCATAGCCGTGAATTAGCGGAAATTCATGCTGAGTCGAATTCTCCTATTG
>JAIMKT010000085.1:0-3067 GCA_020692245.1 Microcoleus sp. GA_180221_E-2-1-MAG-45_12 | reverse complement strand
GGCTAGCAACCTTAACCTAGATTCAAAAAATTGTGATATAAAAATCTAGGCATGTTTGTTTCTGGGATTGTATGTCAACGGATATTAGTAAAAAATCCTAAAAATAATCTAAAAATAATTCTAGGTAATAGCTCTAGAAAATATCTGATAACTACATTACCTAATATCTTAATAAATATTAAAATAAATATTAACTTAATTTTAGAGGTCGGCTGTGAAGGGGAAGTTTGATTACGATTTGGTGATTATTGGGGCTGGGGTTGGGGGTCATGGGGCTGCCCTGCACGCTGTCAGTTGTGGGCTGAAGACTGCCATTATTGAAGCGGCTGACATGGGGGGAACCTGTGTAAATCGGGGTTGTATCCCTTCCAAGGCTCTCTTGGCAGCTTCCGGGCGAGTGCGGGACTTGCGGAACGTGGACCACCTCAAGCGTCTGCGGATCAAGGGCGGGGCGGTGGATTTTGCCCGGGGGGCGATCGCCGACCATGCCAACAATATGGTGACAAAACTCCGGGGCGACCTCACCAATAGCCTCAAACGTCTGGGTGTGGATATTATCCAAGGCTGGGGCAAAGTCGCTGGCAAGCAAAAGGTCAGCGTCAAAACCGACAAACTAGAACGAGCCATCACCGCCAAAGATATTATGATCTCCACTGGCTCCATTCCTTGGGTACCACCGGGGATCACCGTTGATGGCAAGACTGTCTTTACTAGTGATGATGCAGTGAAACTGGACTGGTTGCCCAACTGGATCGCCATTATTGGCAGTGGCTACATCGGCTTAGAATTTTCTGATATTTATACCGCCTTGGGTTGCGAGATCACCATGATTGAGGCGTTGGATAACCTGATGCCGGGCTTTGATCCAGATATTGCCAAACTTGCTCAACGGGTACTAATTGCGCCTAGGGATATTGAAACCCATGTGGGGGTGTTAGCGCAGAAGGTGACACCGGGTAGCCCTGTGGTGATCGAACTGGCGGACATGAAAACCAAGGAAGTAATTGATATTATCGAAGTGGATGCCTGCCTAGTTGCCACGGGCAGAATTCCAGCCACCAAAAATCTTGGTCTAGAATCTGTAGGTGTGGAACCCGATCGCCGGGGCTTTTTAACCGTCAATGACAAAATGGAAGTATTGGTAAATGGTGAACCTATTCCCCATCTGTGGGCGATCGGTGATGCGACAGGCAAAATGATGTTGGCTCATGCGGCTTCGGCTCAGGGAGTTGTGGCGGTGGAAAATATCTGTGGGCGGAGTCGAGAAGTGGATTATCGAAGTATTCCGGCGGCGGCGTTTACCCATCCCGAAATTAGCTATGTGGGCTTAAGCGAACCTGCGGCTCAGGAATTGGCGACCAAGGAAGGCTTTACCATCAAGACGGCGAAGACTTATTTCAAGGGGAATTCTAAGGCGATCGCCGAGGGAGAAACCGATGGTCTAGCCAAGGTGATCTATCGGCAAGATACGGGAGAACTATTGGGGGTACATATTTTTGGCATCCATGCTTCCGACCTGATCCAAGAAGCTGCCAATGCGATCGCCAACCGTCAATCTGTCCACACCCTCGCTTTCGTTGTCCACGCTCACCCCACCCTCTCGGAGGTGTTAGATGAAGCCTACAAACGGGCTGCTGTTGCTTAGAGTAGAGGTTAAAAAAATCAGGTAACACTAGGGGGTACAGAGGATGCAAAGCCTTGCGCCCCTACTCTCTCCCTAGGTAAACCTTATGGAAAGTTTCCTTAGATTGCAACAACTCTTAGGAAGTCCCGGCTACCACTACCTACCCAGTCTGGATGGATTAACCCCTCCCTAATAACTGATAGCTGTTCACTGATTATTCCCCTTTGAGAATCTTCACAAATTCCCACTTGCCATTTTTGACGATGCTGCCAGACATGACACTGAGGGTGGTATCACCGTTGGCATCAAAGCTCCAAGTTCCGGTAATCCCGGTGAAATCTTTGGTTGCCATGACTGCATCCCGGATAGCAGCTCGATCGCTCTTACAGACTTTATCGATCGCATTGACTAGAACTTTTGCAGAATCGTAACCGTAGGCAGCATAGGTTTCTGGTTCAGAATTAAATTTAGCTTTATAGCTGGTGTACCATTTCTGCCCGTCGCCAGTGAGTTCCTGTGGCGGGATTCCCCCAAAAGTTCCGTACACACCTTCAGCATCTTTTCCGGCGGCATCAATCAAAGCCTGATCCAGAATGCCATCAGGCCCCATAAACTTCACCTGCTCGATCGTCATCCCCACATCCCGCATATCTCTGATTAACTGCCCGACATTATTTTGAGTAGTTCCGCCGAAGTAAATCATCTCTGGGTTGAGAGTCTTAATCTTCGTCATTAAGTCCTGATAGTCCGTGGCTGTAGCATCAATCCCTTCTCTACCCAAAACTTCCATACCCAGCTTTTTTGCCGTAGCTTCATAAACATCAGCAATCCCTTTGCCATAAAGCCCTTGGTCATCCAGGATATAAACTTTTTTTACACCTAAATTTTTTGACCAGTTGGCAGCTACAGTTCCTTGGAGATCATCGGTGGGAACAACTCTAGCGTAGTTGCGCTTGCCATTGAGATAGTAAACCTCCGGTTCGTTCTGTTCGCCCTTCCCCGGTTTGGTCAAGCCCGGATAGGTATTAGCTGGACTAACCATAACTAAATCTGCTTGGTTCAGAATGGGGATCGATAGTTTAGCTGCCCCAGAGTCGAAATGACCGATAACGCCGACGATCGAGGGATCCACAACTACCTTATTAGCATTAGCTGTAACTTGGGCAGGATCCCACTTCCCCGCAGCAACCGTAGCATCATCAAAAATCTGGAGTTCAATGGTCATCTTCCCATCACAGACTTTCCCACCCGTTTCATCTAGTACCTGCTTGATCCCGTTGACGATCGTCTGAGTTTGCCCCAAGGAACTACCAGTCATAGGTAACATGGAGGCAATTTTGACCGTACTGGCATTACTCACTGTGGAGGTGGGAGTAGTACAAGCAGCAGCAAGAAAACCCGTAGCCAGGGTGATGATACTCAGAGTCACGGTTCTAGGGAAGG
>JAIMKT010000084.1:1200-16846 GCA_020692245.1 Microcoleus sp. GA_180221_E-2-1-MAG-45_12 | reverse complement strand
GCACAAGGGCTTTTTATTAATTTATTTGCTAAGAGACTCGATCGAACGGCTCCCAAACGGCGATAGGCAGGACGGAAGGTATCCCCCCATTGCACCAAACAGTGGGCTTCATCAAGGATCAAACCGTTAATGATGATTTCTGGTTGGCTTAAAATTTCCCAGACTTGGTTACTTAGGAGAGTTTCTGGAGAGAGGTAAAGCAGACGGAGTTTTTGTTGGGCTAGGGCTTGGTAGATTTGTTTTTTCTGAGCTGAGGGCAGTTCGCTATGGAGGGTAGCCGCAGGCAAGGCTTTCGATCGCAGTTCTTGGACTTGGTTTTCCATCAGGGCAACTAGGGGCGACACCACCAAGGTTAATCCAGACTGGAGCAGGGCTGGCAACTGAAAACAAAGGGATTTTCCCCCGCCCGTGGGCATGACAATTAACGCATCCCGCCCAGAAATCAAACTCTGGATCACTTCTCCTTGGGGCGATCGAAACTGGTCATAACCCCAATATTTCTGCAACGCTTCTAGCACCCGTTCCCCAGTATCCATCCCCATTATCTCACTTTTTTTAACATCAACACCCTTAGATTATATAAGTAGGGCTGGCATTGCCCACCTTACACCCCTGATTAGATTTTGCCGCCGATCGCTTCCCCCAATTGCAGAGCCGTAATCTCCCGCACAGGAATAGGAGCCGATACTTTACCACCGCTAAATACAAGAATACGATCGCTATACTGCATAATTTCATCTAAATCTGCCGAAGTAAATATAATGGTAGTTCCCGTTTCGCACCGAGCCACCAACTGCTGCCATACCCACAGGGAAGACTCAATATCTAAACCTCTGGTAGGGTGTTCCATTAGCAATAAATTCAGGGTTTTGGGCAACAGGGCTAACTGGGTACGTTGTTGATTGCCCCCCGATAGCCGTTCCACTTTGCTATTTGGTTTCCCTCGGATATTGAAAAAGCTAATGGCTGCCTGAGTTTGCTGGAGCATCGCTCTGCCGTTGATAAAAAATTGATCCTTTCCTTGGCGGAGGGTGACATGATCTTGAATTGATAACTCCCGAACCAGTCCTTCGGTAAGGCGATCGGCGGGGAGATAGCCCACCCCTTGACGGAGATAGTAACGATAGGGACGATGGGTTAAATCCAGCCCTTGAATTTCTACCTGACCAGCAGTAGCCGATCGCAACCCCGCACACAACAAGGTAAATAATCGCTGTCCACTACCTTCTAAACCCGCCAAGCCAATAACTTCTCCTTGGTAGATTTCCAAATTAGGAATGGAGACTTCGAGGCGATCGTCCTTGACTACTATATCTTTCAGGGCTAAACCTACGGGAGATTGAGCAGAGGGAGTCATTACTGGTTTATGGGGGGCAGCCAGTTCCTTCTCAAACATCAGGGAAACCAATTGACTCGCCGGACAGGGAATTTCTGCTGATCCCACGACTCTGCCTTGACGCATCACTGTGACTCGATCGCACAACAGATCCACATCTTCCAGTTTATGAGACACAAAAATCACCGATTTTCCCGCCGCCGCTAATTTTTTTGCCGCCGCAAACAGAGCCTCCTTCTGGCTAGCCGAAACCCCTGTGGTTGGTTCATCCAGAATCAGGGTATTCACACCCAAGGAAATTAACCGAAGAATTTCGAGCTGCTGCCGTTCCCCCACCGTGAGATTGCCCAAGGTTTCCCGTAGAGGGAGATTAAAACCAAACTGAGTAGATAATTCCTGAAATTGCCGTGCTGCCTCCCGTGGTGAAATTAACCATCGCCTAGATTGCTTACCGACCATGAAATTATCTAGTACCGACAGGGGCGGAAAATCTAGGGGGTCTTGGTGGAGCATCCCGATCCCCGCCTCGATCGCCTCCTCTGGAGTCTTCACTACTACAGGCTTACCATCCAAGAGCAGCAATCCCTCATCCCTACTAATAAAGCCACTAAGGATTTTTACTAAAGTACTCTTCCCCGCCCCGTTCTCCCCCAAGAGTCCATGAATACTCCCCGCCTCCACGGTTAAAGACACCCGATCATTGGCGATCACCTGACCAAATTTTTTCGTAATATTTTGTAGTTCAACTTTCATATTTGGGATGCACAATTGTAGATTTATCTGAATCTTTGATCGGAGTAATGAACGACCATATTGAGTAATAATTCAAGATACAATTAGTAGGGCCTGGCTACATAACAAAACTGAATGATCAAAGTATATTTAGACACCAGTGCTTATAATCGCCCATTTGACGATCAAACGCAGCCTAAAATTTTTCTGGAATCACAAGCCGTTGTCATAATTTTACAGATGATCGAGTCAGGGATAGTTAGTTGGTAGTGGTGCAATGTGATGTTATTAGCAACCGTAGACTAACGGTTTGACATTGGAATTACCATTCCTATGCATCACTACCATATTTTTAATGTTTAACAAGGCATAAGATGTGTTATTCTAGTATTATTTAATAAAGTATAAATATTACCATAGTTTATGCTGATTGCACTTACTGAAAATAGAATTCGTTCAAAAGTACAGCGAAAAGGGCAGCGTGGTTACTGTTCTAAGTGTGGAAGTGAAGTAATTGCAAAATGCGGTACAGTTAATACTTGGCATTGGGCGCATAAGGCTAAGAAGAGCTGTGATTGGTATTCTAGGGAGTCAGAATGGCATAGGGAATGGAAATCTCTATTTCCTTCAGACAAAGTAGAAGTTTACATGAATCAAAATCGTGCCGACGCTATCGATTCTACTGGGCGTGTTTGGGAGTTTCAGAATTCTCATTTGGGTGGAGAAGAAATAAATGAAAGAGAGCAGGTTTACAGAAGTCTTTTGTGGATTTGGAATGTAAAAGGTCAGCAAAAGCTAGTTACCTTCAATAACTATATTCAGAGTACTGTTTATGAAGTTGGTTGGTATAAAATTTATAATGGAATTATATATGATAAAAGTTCAAAGAAATTTACCTCTTGGGGAGAGGCAAATAATTTTAGTGTAAGAATGAAAAGCTATGGATGGGGAGTAGATATCCAGTCACTACATTTTATTGACTTTCAAAATTCAGTTAAATATCAGGCGCAAGATATTTATGCCGAGTATAAAAAGAATCATAAAAAATCATTATGGCTATATGGAACTCATGCTTTATCTAATAATCCCAAAAAACCACAATGGCTACCAGATTCAATCGATGGATTATCTTGTCGTTTCTGGTGGCAGTATAATCGTTCTATTCAACAGTGCAAAAAACCAGTTGTTTTGGATATGAATGACAATCTATTTTTTGCTATCTCAAAGGTGTCTACAGAAAATATTGCTACCTTCACTGATCATCAATATGGAATTCGTATTCAGGAAAAAGTCTTATTTGTAGAAGGTTATCTTTTTGAAATATCAAAAAAAAAATTAATTTGTGAGTTTGAAGCTCCATACAGTCCAAAGCAACTATCTTTTCTATAGCAATCCTAAATGATTTGAGAACAAGGTGAGTATTGTTCTATTTTAGAAAAATCAAACTTCTGACGGTCTGTGAAAAACCTAAACAGATACTTTACGACAGGGAAGGAGCGACATAAATACCAAAATCTTCTCAAGAAATTCTTGGCTTGCAACCACACATCTTCTAAAGGGTGGATGAAGCTATCTGCCAAAGATCTGAAGAGTTGGGGCATAATGGAATCAAGGCAGTTGACGCATTGCATATTGCTTGTGCTGAGGCACTCAGAAGTGACTATTTCATCACTTGTGACAAGCGACTGATTAATCGGTGTGCAAGATTAATACTAAAGGTGGTGAATCCAGTTGATTTCGTATTGGAGGTAAATAGTAATGATCAAAGTCAAGAATGAGCAACAAATTTTACAGGAAGGATTACGTATTTTATTTATGAACATGGAGCCATCAAAGGTTACTCGATTCTGGGCGGCTTGTAATTCAGGAAGTGGAGACTACCTAAAACTCAAGGAAGAGCTTTTTGGACAAGAATCTGTAGCAAGTTTATATGCCAAAGTTTTGGAGTTTCAGGAGTCGAAGCATGAAGTCTAACCTAGTGTGGAGCCGACTCTCAAAAGTACTCTGTAGAATCTGGAATTTGTTAGTCTGTATACTTGAATTCACCGGCGACTAATTCATTTTTGGTAATTTCTCTCAAGTTAGAATTGCTCCACCCATGAGTTTCTGGTAGCGATCGTCCAACTCCTGTTTCACCAAGGGCAGACTATCTAAACTTGGATCCGCCAACATAATTTTTTCTGCCGCCTCCCGTGCAAGAAGTAACACATCTTGATCTTCTACCAAACTAGCAAGGGCAAAATCTGCCAAACCCGACTGTCTGCTGCCCAACACTTCGCCGGGGCCCCGGAAGCGTAGATCCATTTCCGAGATAAAAAAACCATCCTGAGATTGGGCTAAAACACTTAATCTCTGCTTGGCTGTATCTGCTTGGGAACCACTCATTAACAGGCAGTAGGATTGTTGGGAACCCCGCCCGACTCGTCCCCGGAGTTGATGGAGTTGGGATAAGCCAAAGCGTTCGGCATTTTCGATCAGCATTACTGTGGCATTCGGCACATCTACCCCCACCTCGATCACTGTGGTAGATACAATAATCTGGACTTGATTATCCCGGAATTTAGTTAGCACTTCGTCTTTATCGGCACTAGTCATCCTGCCGTGGAGTAAGCCGACGGATAATTGGGGAAAGATTTTTTCTGAAAGATGTTGATGTTCCTCGATCGCCGATCGCAGATCCAACTTTTCCGACTCTTCTACTAAGGGCAGCACAATATAAACCTGTCTGCCTTGGGCAACTTCCCGACGGATCAAATCGTAAGCTTGCTGGCGGTCTTTACTGCCGAGGACTGTAGTTTGAATTTCCTGTCTGCCCGGCGGTAATTCATCAATTTGACTCACATCCAAATCCCCATGAATGGTCAAAGCTAAAGTCCGGGGAATGGGGGTGGCGGTCATGGTCAGAACGTGGGGAGATTCACCTTTTTGTTGCAATCTGGCGCGTTGCCCGACCCCAAAGCGATGCTGTTCATCAATCACAACTAAGCCCAATTTATGAAAGTTTACCTTATCTTGAATTAAGGCATGGGTTCCCACTAATAAAGGGATTTCTCCGGTTTCTAATTCGGTATGAATCTTTCTTCTTTTCGCAGCTTTGGTAGAACCTGTCAGCAACTCCACGGGTAAATGTAAGAGGTTAAACCAAGAGACTAATTTCCGATAATGTTGCTCTGCTAAAACTTCTGTAGGCGCCATTAAGGCAGCTTGGTAGCCCGATTGAATGGCGGCAAGAATTGCGACTACAGCCACAACAGTTTTCCCTGCGCCCACATCTCCTTGCACCAACCGATTCATGGGGGTAGATTTCTCTAAATCTCCAATAATTTCCCCAATTACTCGCTGTTGAGCCTTGGTTAAACTAAAGGGCAGAAGTTTATAAAAACCATCAATTAAATAGCCTTGAGGAGAAAGAATAGCACTGGTTTCTGTGGTAATTAATTTGCTTCTTCTTTGCAGAAATCCCAATTGTAAATAAAAGAATTCATCAAAAATTAATCGCCTTCTGGCTGCTGCTAAATCTTCAGCACGATCGGGGAAATGAAGTTGATTGAGGGCTTGATTTGCAGGGATTAAATCCAGTTGGGTTCTAATAGTTTCTGGTAAGCGATCGATCATCTTTTGAGTAGCAGGTAACACTGCCACCACCGCCTGCCGCACCACATCTGCGCCTACACCTTCCGTCAGGGGATAAACGGGTAATAATCTGCCAATTTTCAGGGATTCGATCGTGGCTCCGGCAGCCGCTAAAACCTCTAATTCTGGATTTTCTAGGGTAATACCATACTTACTACGCTTTACCAAACCACAGGCTGCGATAATAGTCCCTTCACTATAACGGCGCATTTGTTGATGTTGCCAGCCACTACTACCATAGCGATTTCCGGCAAAGAACCGGCTAATTTTTAACTGCCCTGTGACATCTTTAATGATGATTTCTAAGATTGTTAATTTCTTATTTTTGGGACTACTAAAACAGCTACATCTTTTCACTGTTCCCACCAAAGTTACCGTTTCTCCTTCAACAAGTTGATTGATTTTTGCCTGTTTACTATAGTCAATATGACTGCGGGGATAATAATAAAGTAAATCCCGGACAGTATATAAACCCAACTTGGCTAAATCTTGGCTTTTTTTCTGACCAATGGTTGATATCTCTGAGAGGGCTTGGTGTAGTTGGGGAATATTTGTATAAGCCGCAGGTTTAGGAGTCGTAACTTTGAGGGCAGATTTCGTTGCTGTTTGAGTTTTGGGAGGAGAAACTCTCGTAGTTCTAGGATTACTAGTTGAGTTAGTAGAAGATTTTATAGATGCTGAAAAATTAGCATTGGAATTAGCAGGATCAGCACCTAAATTATCACTACTGAAATTAGAGTCAGGCTCAACAATTGTCTCTAGATTCTCTGGATTAAGCTGGTGTTCAACCTGTGTTAAAAATCGCTTAGTTTCCGTGACTAAATGTTGTCTTTGGATGGGGGAGAGGCGGGGATAGTGAGAGAAATCTGTGGCGATCGACATCCAGCGTTTATGGTCAATAGGATTTAATCCTCTGGGAGTTTTGCCGAGGGTGAGGGTGATAAATTCACTAAAGCGGTATTGATTTCCCTGTAGGTCTAGAAAACCCTTTTTTGCCTCCACACTCAGGGCTTTTTGTAATCTTTGCCATTCCATATTTACTAACCAGATTTTGCCCTATTTGCCCGATCGAATGCTCTCTTAAATAATCCCTCTCAAATGCTCCCCTCAGATGCTGACCTTGGGTCTTCCTTATTAATATTCTTATTCCTAATATTTTTATTCCCAATAGGGTGGTCGATCGCATCTCTAAATTCAGTAAATTTTGCCAAAAAATCCCTAGGAAGATTAGGCGCTGGAGGAGTCGGGGGAACCAAAATTGCTAGAGCCTTGGGGACGATCGAAAACTTGGCTGGGGTGTGGGTAGTGATCTCACCATCGGTATTAATAGCTCGGTGCTTCAAGGTTACTACTTCAAATTCCTGACCGTGAATCCCCCGTACTCCGGGCCATAGGGCATGATTGCCTTGACGCATGGCGGGCAGGAGAGTAATAATTTGCCACCAGTGTTGTGTTTCTAAACTGTAGAGGTCTAGCCGCTCGTCATCGATCGCTGCATCTTCTGCTACTACCATCCCCCCGCCGTAGTAACGCCCATTCCCCACCGCAATCTGAATCGTCTTCACAGGGATCACTTCCCCACCAAAGTAAATTTTTGCCCGAAAAGGACGAGCTTGCCAAATTACCCGCAAAGCTGTGGCTGCATAGGCTAAAACTCCCCATTTGCGTTTCGCTTCCTTAGTTAGATTTTGGGTGATCTCCACACTTAGCCCCAAACTTGCCACATTAAAAAAATACTGATCATTTACCTGCCCCAAATCAATATGCCTGATCTCGCCATTAGCAATAACTTGGCAGGCTTCGGGGAGAGTGACAGGAATACCCAAGGTTCGCGCGAGGTCATTGGCAGTACCCAAGGGCAAGATTCCTAGGGGCAGATTTGTATTTACCAACCCCGATGCCGCCGCATTCAGAGTGCCATCACCTCCACCAACAATGACTAGATCAACTTGGGCTTGATGTTGTCTAATTACCTCTGGTAACTCTTGGGGATGATCGGTAAAACCTTCCACAATCTCGATCCCCAAATTTTGTAGTTGCTGAAGGGCGATCTCAGCGGTTTCCTTGCCTCGGCGGGAATGGCGATTAACTAAAAATAAGGCTCTCTTCATGGGTTTGACTAAGGGAACTTTGTACCAAATTTTGTACTATTAATTCTGTCGTAATTATATCTCTAATCAACAAGTCTGTTTTAGGTCTTTGGTTTAAGTCTTTGAGGGTAGAAACTCTGAGATTAAAAACTTGAAAGAAAAATCTGGGGAGAATTTTAAAGTAGAAATCGTAGGTAAAGATAGACGGCGACGGCGGTGAGTTGAAGAGTGGCGATCGGGAATCCGTAGCGAAGAAAAGTCTTAAAAGAAATACGTTTACCGTGTAACTCAGAAATGCCTGCTGCCACAATATTAGAAGAAGCACCCACCAGCGTGCCATTACCACCGAGGGTCGCTCCATACATCATGGCATAGAACAGGGGTAAAACTGCTGTGGGTAATTGTCCTTCAAAGTTGGTGGCAAGGATACTTGCTGGAGCCATACCAGAGGTGACGACGTATTGTTGAATCATAGGAACCATCGCTACTACTAGGGGAATATTGGGGACAAGACTAGAGATAAATCCCACAAAAAGCAAGATCAAAATTGAACCAAGGGCAATATTTTGACCGAGAATCACTGCTAGAATTCCCGATGCATCCTCAATTACCCCTGTTTTTTGTAACCCACCAATTAAGACAAAGACAGACATGAAAAATATCAATGTACTCCAGTCTACGTCCCGCAAAATATGATTAACGGAGTCGATATGGCTGTGATGGGAAAGGAAAAGGGCTAGTGCTGCTCCCAACAAAGCGACGGTAGGTGGGGAGATGGGAGTAGGAAGAGATCCCCCGACTACAAATAAAGTTAGGACGAAGATGGTAATAATCACGCCGATAACTAAAGTCCGGGGATGATTAATTTCTGGGACGACGAGCTGATCAATATTTTCTAGATCCTTGTGCCAAATTTTTCCAAATAAAAAGGGCAGGGTAGCTAGGATCACCGCAATGGCGATCGCTCCCCCAAAACTCAGGCGGGTTAGATAATCTACAAAACTTATATTAATGGCATCGCCAACAATGAAAGTCGCTGGATCCCCCACTAGAGTTAATAATCCGGCACTATTAGCAACAAACACCATCAAGATGAGCAACGGCACAAAATCTACCCCAATAATCTCTGCCATGGGGGGGATCAGGGGGGCAAGGAGCATCACCGTGGTGGCATTGGGCAGAAAAGCACAAATGGGTGTAGTCACACCGACGATCGCCAACAGCAAGCGGCTCCCCTTCCCCTTAGCAAAAAGCACAATCTGCGCTCCTAGGTAATCAAAAACGCGGGTTGGTTCAAAAGCCCGTACCATCACCATTACCCCAAAGAATAAACCGAGGGTGGCATAGCTTCTGGCAATATAGCCGATCGCTTCTTCAAGGTTCATAATTTTGACAACTACCAAGAGCAAAGCTCCTAAAAATGCAGCGATCGTCATGTGTACCCATTCGGTAATTAGAAGGATTATTACCCCTAGAAAAGTTGCCGTTGCAAAAATAGCTTGCCAATTATCCATAAAGTTAGTCCTTAAGTCGTTGATGTTATTGGTTTTTCAGCGTCCACGGAAAATTGAATCGGCAAAGTCACTAAAATATTAGCCCTAGGCAAAGCTAGAGAAACCCAAATCCGGCGGCACATCTTGGAGTCTGCCATCCCCGATCGCTTGCATAGCTTCTTTCAAAGATATATTCCCAGTATAGAGAGCCTTACCGACGATCACCCCCGTCACCCCCAAGGGTTCGAGAGCCAAAAGACTCAGGAGATCTGTAATGGAACTAATTCCCCCAGAGGCAATTACCGGAATCTCGATCGCTTCTGCCATTTCCCTCAAGGCTGGAATATTTGCCCCGCTTAGAGTCCCGTCTCGATGAATATCGGTGTAAATGATCCCCGCAGCGCCCAGCTTCGCCATAGTTTGCCCTAGGGTTGTAGCGACAACTTCCGAAGTCTCTAGCCAGCCATCGGTAGCTACTTTGCCATTGCGGGCATCAATTCCCACCAGAATCTGTCCGGGAAATTCTCCACACAACTGCCCCACCAATTCCGGTTGCTTCACTGCAATAGTCCCCAAAATCACCTGAGCTACTCCCAGCCCCAGAACCTGCGTTACGCTGCTCCAATCTCGCAGACCACCGCCTACCTGCACAGGAATCTTGACTCGATCGATGATCGCCGCAATTACCGCCCCATTTACTACCCTGCCCTGTTTGGCTCCATCCAAATCTACAAGGTGTAATTTCGTGGCTCCTTGGTCTGCCCACTGTTGCGCCACGGCGACGGGATCATCATTAAAAACCTCCGAAATGGCATAATCTCCTTGGTAGAGCCGGACACACTTGCCATCTAGGATATCGATCGCAGGAATTACCATCATCGTTAGTACCAAACCTCCCGAAGTTAAAAGTTAAAAACCAAAAAAATAGAATCATCCTAGGATTACACAAAAACACCCCCGGATTATTAGTTCCCTTTACCCCTCTCCTCAAAAATGATCACTTTCGCCCTCACACCATCTCTCAACCTGAACCGCTCTAGCTCCTCAAAATTTCCGTTAATTCCCTAGAGATTGATATATATTAGAAAATAACTGCGTTTGGACAACGTTTTTCCTACAGTGTTTTTTATAGACTATTCCTAGGCTATTCAGAGATTATTCATCGGCTAGAGATTATTCACCTATTCAACGGCTCTTCCTTCAGCTTATAACTGGAGTTTTGCTGCTGAAAGATTCTACAAAACAAATCCAGAAGAGTCGGTTTCAATCGATCGTCAATTTGATATCATGCACTAATCATGCACTAATTAAGGCTAGATCAGGGAAATTTAAGGAGGTCATGTAGTGGACGAGAATCAAAGATGCCTAAAAGCCTTAACTGAGGCGATTGAGCAGTTGGGAGGCAACCTTGACCCCGCTCAGTTGGAAAGCACCGCAGAATTGATTATCCAAGCAATGACTGGTACTTGGCGGAATTTTCATACTCCAGAACATATTTTTGAAGTCGGTAATGGCGGGGATGCGATCGAAGTTCTCTCAGCCCTTTTCCATGACATGGTGTATGTGCAAGTAGACCAAGCCTCCAGCCTCAATATTAGTAGCTACCTCACCCCCTTTGTCCGAGAAGTCAAAACTGGGGAATTAGTGATCCGCTCAGTGAAAGATATTACCCCCGATCGCATGTTTGAGATTGTCAGCCGCATTTTCGGGATGCAAAAAGGACAGGTATTATCTCCCTTCGCCGGACAAAATGAATTTTTGAGTGGGATTATTGCTGCTAAATGTCTAAATCCCTTTTTGAGTGAAAGTGTGATTGCCGAAATTATTGCCTGTATTGAAGCGACTGTCCCCTTCCGCCCTCCCTCAGATACTGGGGAAACCTGTAGTGAAGGTCTCTACAAACGTCTAGAAGTTGCCAATACAGAATTTGGGTTTGGCTGGTCACCAGAATATATGGTTAATATTGTCAGACGAGCCGTGCGCCTGTCTAATCGAGATGTGGAAAACTTTGCAGCGCCCCATTCAGCAGATTTTCTCGATAACACTTGGAACCTATTACCAGAAACTAACCACGAGCTATCTAATGGCAGTTCCTACTCGGTGGTAGGCTATCGTCGCTCCCTGCAAAAAATGGAAGGCTTTATGAATTTTCTCAAGCCAGAGGTTGTCTTCCACCATTTCCAAGGGGAACCAGACGCAGCCACCTACGAGCAGTTAGTCATTAATACCCGCAAAAATCTAGAAGTATCCAAACTCTACCTCGGCAGTAAACTGTTCACGATCGCCCTCCTCGAAGCCCTTTCCTATCGTTTGGGCAAAACCATTCCCGTATCCACCATGATGGGAGAACACCCCTCCTCTGGGATGAAGGTCGCTGCCCTCGCTGATTTCTTGCCAGATATTCCCCTCAGCAAAAAGCTAGAAACTCCCATGGAGGTAGAGGTATTCGAGATTCTCAACAAGGGACGGAATAAGGAGTCTCGCTACGACATCAAAAATTCGCCCCTAGCAACTTTAATTGTGAAATATCTAGGCTTTAGTGGCACCATGGAATCCCTGAAGCAAGCAAAGGAATTTTTCAATGGCAATCTAACTCCTGAAGAGTTTCTCCAAAAGTGTGATGCTGGGGTTGTACATATTGTCACCGAGGCTCTCCTACAGCTTTTTGAAAGCCGGAAAGCAGCCCTAAGAGGACTGGAGACAGTGAACCAGTTATCAGTAAACAGTGAACAGTTAGCAGTAAGTAGTAAACAGTAATACAGTGAACAGTTATCAGTTATCAGTTATCAGTTAGCAGAGTAACCTTAACTATTTTGGGTGTCTTGTAGTAACGAATTTAGTCGCTGCTAGTTCACTAGAAACTATTCAAACATCCTCTCCGAGACTACTAAACCCACACCAATACACCAAATAACTGTTCACTGCTCACTGTTCACTGATAACTGTTAACTGATTTACTCCCATTCGATCGTGCCGGGGGGCTTGGAGGTAATGTCGTAGACAACTCGATTCACCCCTTTCACTTCGTTAACAATCCGGTTAGAGATGACTTCTAGCAAATCGTAGGGAACCCTTGCCCAATCTGCGGTCATGCCGTCTTCACTAGTGATCAACCGGAGGACGATCGGGTAGGCATAGGTACGTTGATCCCCCATCACCCCCACACTCCGCACAGGCAACAACACCGCAAAAGCTTGCCACAGATCGTGATAAACCCCCCGACGGTTAATTTCTTGGCGCACAATTAAATCTGCATCCCGGAGGATATTCAGGCGATCGGCTGTGACTTCCCCCAAAATCCGAATGGCAAGCCCGGGCCCTGGGAAGGGATGACGGTTGACAATTTCTTCAGGTAAACCAATGGATTTGCCGACCTTGCGGACTTCATCCTTAAATAATTTCCGTAGGGGTTCTACCAACTTGAATCGTAAATCTTTAGGTAAGCCGCCGACATTGTGATGACTCTTGATCTTCACCGCTACCCGTTCTCCAGTTTTGGGATCGTGGTTGGTGTCGGCAGATTCGATCACATCGGGGTAGAGAGTTCCTTGGGCGAGGTAGTCAAAGGGGCCAAGGCGCTTGGATTCTTCCTCAAAGACTTGGATAAATTCATGACCAATGCGGCGACGTTTTTCTTCGGGGTCGGTAACGCCAGCAATCTGGGCAAGGAAGCGATCGCGGGCATTCACGTACTGGACATCAATGTGGAACTGTTCGTTAAATAATTTGATTAATCTTTCTGGCTCTTCCTTCCGCATGAAACCCTGATCGATGAACATACAGGTTAGCTGATCACCGATCGCCTGATGCAGCAAAAAGGCTAGGGTTGAGGAATCTACACCACCGGAGAGCGCCAACAACACCCGTTTCTTGCCGACCTGTGATCGTACGTCTCGGATCGCTTCTTCTACAAATAGTGCCGTTGTCCAGGTGGGTTCACAGTCACAAATGTGATAAACAAAGTTGCGAATTAGGGCAATGCCGCCGAGGGAATGGACGACTTCTGGATGGAATTGGACTCCGTAGAGTTTTCTTTCGGGGTGGGCGATCGCGGCACATTCTGTATTGTCGGTGTGGGCAAGGGTAGTAAATCCCTCTGGCAAGGTGACACAGGAATCTCCGTGGCTCATCCACATGGTTGTGCCATCTTCCACATTGGTTAACAAATCCGTCGGGTCGTCAATCAGCAAAGAAGCCTTACCATACTCCGCCCGGGCTGACCGCTCTACAGAGCCACCCAACTGTTGCACCATCAACTGCATTCCATAACAAACTCCCAACACGGGAATCCCTAGATCCCAAATCCCCGGATCACAGTGGGGTGCGCCTTCATCATAGACAGAGCTTGGCCCACCAGAAAGAATGATACCTTGGGGATTGAGGGCTTTTAGTTGTTCGGGACTGGTGCGGTAGGAAATGACTTCGGAATAAACTTGGGTTTCCCGGATGCGGCGGGCAATTAATTCTGAGTATTGGGAACCAAAATCAAGGATGACAATGATCTGGCGTTGCTGGGGGGTCGATCGAGTAAGATCAACAGAGGCAGTATCAAAAGAGCCTGACAATTCTGAAGCTAATTTGGGGGAGTCGGAGGCGATGGGGGTATTCACTACTTTGCGATCGGGTCGATGGGTGATTGATTGTTTGCTATTTAACTATTTAATCAAATTTAACATTAAACTTGCCTGAGTTGCGAGAGAAGTTCTCTACCTTGAGGGCTTTGGGCAATGATCTGGCGGGAGCGATCGAATAATACCGAACCTACTTTTACTACTTGCTCTGTATGAATTTGGATGTATTCAGCCGCTTTTCGATCGATCTGTTGGCTAATTTCTGCATAGACTAGCCCCGCCCAAACACTCTGTTCTGCTTGATCCCAAGTTCTCAGTAATCCCAGAGCCTCATCGGTAGTGGGGCATTGATAGAGTTGTTGCAGTTGGGGAGTGGGTAGCCCGACCTTAGCGGCGATCGCCGTGAAGATTTCTAGTCTGCCGTCGGCTAGATGATGATGGGTATGGAAAATTCCCCCCGCCAGTTTGATTAATTTGCCATGGTAGCCAAACAACAGGATCGATCGCACCCCCGCACTCGCCGCCGTCACCAGCATCGAACCCAACCAGTTAGCCGTTTTCACCACATATTTACTATCGATACCCATACTTTGAACCAGAGCCAAGCCATTTTCGCCGATGCAAAATACTAAGGGATAAGCTGGGGGCATTTCTAACCCTTGATTGGAGGCAGGAATAGCTAAATGTTTAATCTTGGTTTGGAGTTCGGCTTGAAATATTTTTAACTGATCGGGAGAACTCAAGGGCTGGGAAATGCCTGTAGTACCAAGAAGAGATAAGCCCTCAAGGATACCAAAGGCAGCATTAGAAGTCCGCTCGGCAAGTTTTCTGCCCTCTGGCATGACGATCGTTACCCGGAGATTTTCCCCCGGAGCAATTAGCCTGCGGAGATTTTCCTGCAACAACCGAGTAGCATAGCGATAAATAGCTGGGTCTCCTTGAGGATTTACGCCGATTCCTTCGCCGCCCTCGATCGTAATTTCTCCCGTCCCCGGCAACACTTCCACCATCGCCCACAGGGGAGTATTTCTGGTCAAGTCTAAATTATCTCCGGGATCACTCTTGGTTACAGCTAATGCTAGATTCGAGCGTAACCCCGCCACCTGTTCAATAGGAATCTCCACGATTTCTGCTGGAGTCAACAAATCTAGAGATACAGAAATAATTGGTTCGGGTTTTTGGAGCCAGCGATAGGCAGCCACCGCCGCAGCACAGGCAAAAACGGGTAGAGTATAACCCCGGCGGGGCAAATTTTCAGGCATTATTTATTGATTAAGTTTCTATAATCTGCGGATTAGATAATTTCCACACTATCTTAGATCAGTCTAAACGCCTATAATAGCTAGGGTCAGGTGTGATGACTGAAAATTAATCAGGTGAAGTCATGGAAATTGGTGTACCCAAAGAAATTAAGGATCAAGAGTTTCGAGTTGGTCTGAGTCCTAGCAGTGTCCGTGTGTTGAAGGAAGCTGGGCATCGGGTATGGGTAGAAACTGGGGCAGGAGTTGGTGCAGGTTTTGCAGATACCGAGTATGCAGAGGTCGGGGCAGAAATTGTCTCCACGGCAGACCAAGCTTGGGCGCAACAGTTAGTCATCAAAGTCAAGGAACCCCAAGCCTCGGAGTATGGCTATTTACGCAAAGATTTGATCCTCTTCACCTATCTGCATCTGGCGGCCGATCGCACCCTCACCGAAAGCCTGCTGACCAGTGGTGTCACCGGAATTGCCTACGAAACCGTAGAACTGCCCGATCGACGTTTACCTCTCCTCACCCCCATGAGCATTATCGC
>JAIMKT010000084.1:0-1162 GCA_020692245.1 Microcoleus sp. GA_180221_E-2-1-MAG-45_12 | reverse complement strand
AAAGACAGCAGGGCGGCAGGGGTGTACTACTGGGAGGAGTTCCGGGGGTGAAGCCGGGCAAAGTGGTTATCCTTGGTGGTGGCGTGGTGGGGACAGAAGCCGCAAAAATGGCAGTGGGGATGGGGGCGCAGGTACAAATAATTGAGCTAAGTATCGATCGCCTTGCCTACCTAGAAACCATCTTTGGGTTCCGAGTTGAACTGCTCCACAGTAATTCTGCCCAGATTGAAGCCTCGGTGAAAAATGCTGATCTATTAATTGGAGCGGTTTTGATCCCCGGTCGGCGGGCGCCCATTTTGGTGTGGAAGGAATTAGTTGCCCAAATGCATCCCGGCTCGGTATTGGTAGATGTGGCGGTGGATCAAGGCGGCTGTATTGAAACTCTCAAACCCACTTCCCATAGCAACCCTGTTTATGTGGAGTCTGGGGTTGTCCATTACGGTGTGCCAAATATGCCCGGAGCAGTACCTTGGACAGCAACTCAAGCCCTCAACAACAGTACCCTGCCCTACATCCTCGAACTAGCCAACAACGGCTTAGGGGCGCTGAAGCGAGATGCTTCTCTAGCGAAGGGGTTAAATGTTCAATATCATCAACTAGTCCACCCTGCAATCAAACAAGTATTTCCTGACTTAGTACCTTAAGGACAAAGTTTAGTAATTACTCTAGATATTACTCTGACTCTGAAAAAGACTTTAAACTCTGGACTAAGTTAAGGGCAGCAGTTCTGATTCTGTGGGTGACAAGTTTTTCGGCTCCTAGGGCAATAAGAAACCCACCCCCAAGACAGGCTATTTTTGATAAGATACCATTGTCTAAACTTAAGCCAGCCACCGTAGAAATCAGACCCAACAGGCAGTAAGTCCACAGGAGCCAGAGGGGTTGTAGTTTCAAGTCTCTTAGCAAAAGTTCGTCATGCTTTTGTAACAAAATACCTCCTATTCTCTGTTCTTGTCTTGGCAAAGTTCACCAAGGGGCGATTTTTTCTTTATCAATAGTTTACTGATAATCGAGCTAATAGTAATCAACTTGATGTTTAACCCATCTTTGTGTCTACGAATAGCGATCTAAAAACGACAAATTGACTCCGGTCTAACTGGACATATTCTATTGGTGAGTGTTGCATTCTCGCTAAGGTCGAGAAGAGTCAAATTAGTCAAAC
>JAIMKT010000008.1:65623-90477 GCA_020692245.1 Microcoleus sp. GA_180221_E-2-1-MAG-45_12 | reverse complement strand
TACCCATCAGGAAAGAGGTGGGTGATCGCTCTGGAGAAGCTGCTACTCTAAATAATATTGGTGCAATATACTTTAACATTGGCAATCCTCAGAGAGCCTTGGAGTTCTATCAGCAGGCTCTACCCATCAGGAAAGAGGTGGGCGATCGTTCTGGCGAAGCTGCTACCCTGAGCAATATTGGTGCATTGTACCAAAATATAAATCAGCCCATTTTGGCTATTGCTAACTTAGAGCAATCCTCAAAAATCACCCTAGAAACTCGTTCTGGGTTACAGCGAGAAAGCCGGAATCAATTTTTAGAATTTAACCGAGGAGGCACTACTGCCCTTGTAGATTTACTAATCGAGCAAAACCAAGCTGCCAGAGCCTATGAATGGGCAAATATCTACTCCACTGCCGATCTAGCAGACTTCAACCGCCTGATCAATGCCAAAGTGGGAAACCCAGCAGCGCAAACTGCCCTCGATCAATGGAACCAACAAAACCAACAGGTAGCAGCCCTGCGAAGCCAACTACAAGAAGCTTTTACTCCCCAACTATCTCAACAAATCAACGACCTAGAAGCAAGAAATCGCACCCAAGGCGAGAAAATCGCTAAAGACTTCCCAGAAATTGCTGAACTCCTAGAACTAAAACGAGAAGACATCACCCAACTCCAAGCAGCAATCCCGGCTGGCACGGTGGTAGTTCAACCTGTCCTCCTCACAAATGTTAATAGTGTCCCCAATACGATCGCCCTCTTCGTCCTCACCCGCAACTCCCTCACCGTCAAAAAAGTCCCTATCAATCCCCAAGAATTCGATCAGCTCCTCGAAACCTACCGCCGTCAACTCGAAAACAGAAAAGACCCCAACTACACCGCCACCAGCGCCAAACTCTACGACATCTTGATCAAACCGATCGCCCCCGAAATCCAGCGCCACTCCCCCCAAACCCTCGCCATCATCGCCACAGGCAAACTCCGCTACCTCCCCTTCGAGACCCTCAAAGATCAAGAATCTAACCAGTTTCTGATTGAGAAATATCCCGTTGCCTACCTCACCCGCCTAACTTCCCGATCTCTCCAAGAAAACAAACCCCCTGACTTTTTCAGCCTCGATAATCTCAAAAACACCTTTGCTCAACTCCTCAAAATATTCTTCCCCGACCCCGGAGTCTTCGGCATCGGCAACCCCACCCCCAGCAAAGCCCCCCTCCCCGGCGCAACCCAAGAAGTCCAAGCCATCCAGAACATTTTCCGCAATAGCCAAACCCTCATCGAACAAGCCGCCACCCTCGAAGCCTTCAAACAAGACGCTCCCCGCTTCTCCATCCTCCACCTCGCCACCCACGGCTGCTTCCAACCCAACGGCTGCCCCGACCTCGGACTAGCAGCCAATACCATCCTCTTCGCCAACAATCAACAATTTCCCATTGCTGACGCTGCCCTCTTGGGGCTAAACACCCGCCTCCTAGTCCTCAGCGCCTGCCAAACCGCCCAACCCACCCAAGCCAACGGTGAAGAAATCAGCGGACTCGCCTACGTCCTCGAACGTGCTGGAGCCAGAGCCGTCATGGCAACCCTCTGGAGCGTAGAAGACCAAGCCACCAGAGACTTGATGATCAACTTCTACCAAAACCTCAACCAAGGACAAAACAAAGCCCAAGCCCTGCAAACAGCCAAACTTGCCCAAATCGATCGCCATCCCTACTTCTGGTCAGCCTTCCTCCTCATCGGCGATCCCCGCTAAAATATTAGGCAATAGGAGTAAAGATTAAACAATGACAGAAATTAAACCAGAAATTCAAGAAGTAATTGGGGTTGACTTGGGGGGGACAGCGATTAAATTAGGGCGGTTCTTGGTGGATGGAACTTCTTTAGACTCGCTTACCTTGGATACTCCCCAACCTAGTACCCCTGAAGCAGTGTTAGAGGCGATCGCTACCGGGATCAATAATCTGTTGGCAGGGCAACCTCAACTGAGGAGATCGATCGGGGTGGGGATTCCCGGTCCTGTGGATATTTCGGGCAAAATTGCAAGAGTAGCGATTAATCTGGCTGGCTGGCATGATGTCCCATTGGGGCATTGGTTAGAGGCAAAAACTGGTTATCCGACGGTGTTGGGCAACGATGCTAACTGTGCGGGTTTGGGGGAAGCATGGCTAGGGGCTGCGAAATCTTTTCAGGATTCTCTATTGTTAACCCTCGGTACTGGAGTCGGTGGGGCGATCGTCCTTGGGGGGAAACTCTTTGTCGGTCATCAAGGCTCTGCTGCCGAGTTGGGTTTAATTACTCTCTACCCCGAAGGACATCCTTGCAATAGTGGCAATCAGGGTTCTTTGGAGCAGTATTTGTCGATCGGAGCCATCCAGAGAGCCACGGGCTTAGAACCCATTACCCTTGGAGAAAGGGCAGCAGCAGGAGATGCTCAGGCCTTGGAATTTTGGGCAGAGTATGGGCGGTATTTGGGGATTGGCTTGACAACTTTGATCTATATTTTTACCCCGGAGGCGATCGTGATTGGCGGCGGTATTAGTGCGAGTGCGAAGTTTTTCATCCCCGCTGCGGAGGCAGAAATTACCAAGAGAGTCCTGCCTAGTTCTCGTTCTGGATTGAAAATTATCCCCGCGGAGTTAGGAAATCAAGCCGGGATGATCGGGGCGGTGAAATTAGCTCTATCTCTTTAATTTCTATACATAGAATCTGTGCGTAACTCCTGCTCTAATTTGAACTTCTCTAAATACTATTAGTGCTATTTAATTTACTTTATTTTTAGGAATTAATCTTGAAAAACTCATCAAAAAAATCAGCAAATACATCTCCATCTCCTCTCCATCGGTTAATTAGTTATGGGAGTCGTTATCAACGCCAAATTTGGTTAGCGATCGCCGCCTCGATCCTCAATAAAATCTTTGATCTTGCTCCGCCTGTGCTGATTGGGGTAGCGGTAGATATTATTATTAAAAAACAAGATTCGATTATTGCCCAGATTGGCATTGTAGACCTGTGGCAACAATTTGTATTTATTTCTCTACTTTCTTTTATTATTTGGAGTTTGGAATCAGCCTTTGAGTATGCCTACGCTTGCCTATGGCGGAACCTATCCCAAACTATTGAACATAATCTCCGAGTTGATGCCTACAGTCATTTACAGGAATTAGAGTTAGCCTACTTTGAAGAACGTAGCACGGGAACTTTAATGTCGATCGTTAATGATGATATTAACCAGCTAGAAAGATTCCTTGATGCCGGAGCCAATGAGGTTATTCAAGTTGTCACAACAGTGTTAATTATTGGGGGAGCGTTTTTTATTCTGGCGCCCGATGTTGCTTGGCTTTCTATGTTGCCGATGCCCTTTGTGCTGTGGGGTTCGATCGCCTTCCAGAAATTCCTTGCCCCCCGCTATGCCGAAGTCCGGGAAAAAGCTAGTTTTATTAATAGCCGTCTTGCCAATAATCTAGGCGGTATTACCACGATTAAAAGTTTTACTTCCGAGGCTTATGAATTGGAGCGAGTCCGGGTAGAAAGTGAAGCCTATCGTACTAGTAACCGCCAAGCAATTAAATACAGTGCAGCGTTTATTCCTTTAATTAGAATCCTAATTTTAATTGGGTTTACGGCAACTTTATTATTAGGTGGCATGGCAGCGGTGGAAGGGCGGCTATCGGTGGGAAACTATAGCGTCATGGTGTTTTTAATTCAGCGTTTGTTATGGCCATTAACTCGATTGGGAGAAACTTTAGATCAGTATCAACGAGCGATGGCTTCGACAAATCGAGTTATGAATCTTTTGGATACGCCAAAAACAATTCATTCGGGAAATCAAGCCCTATCTCTTAGCACGATGCGGGGAGAAATATTAATTAAAAATATTAGCTTTAGTTACCAAGACCGACTGCCAGTGATGACTAATTTGTCTTTGGATATTCCGGCAGGGAAAACTACAGCGATCGTCGGTTCTACGGGTTCTGGAAAAAGTACCTTAGTTAAATTAATTCTCCGGCTTTATGAAATTGGGGAAGGCAGTATTACCCTTGATGGGGTCGATATTCGGCAAATTAAACTTCGAGATTTACGGCAAAGTATTGGCTTAGTTAGTCAAGATGTGTTTTTGTTTCATGGCACGGTGGCAGATAATATTGCCTACGGAACCTTTGATGCGACTCCACCGGAAATTATTGCCGCAGCTCAAGTAGCGGAAGCCCATGAATTTATCAATGAATTACCCTACGGCTACGATACGATCGTGGGGGAGCGGGGACAAAAATTATCTGGGGGACAAAGACAAAGAATTGCGATCGCCAGAGCTATCCTCAAAAATCCGCCGATCCTGATCCTTGATGAAGCTACTTCGGCAGTAGATAATGAAACAGAAGCCGCTATCCAAAGATCCCTAGAAAAAATTACCAA
The DNA here is from genome assembly GCA_020692245.1 of Microcoleus sp. GA_180221_E-2-1-MAG-45_12. Lineage (GTDB taxonomy): Bacteria > Cyanobacteriota > Cyanobacteriia > Cyanobacteriales > JAAUUE01 > JAAUUE01. The sequence continues at coordinate 86,087 of JAIMKT010000008.1, read as the reverse complement.
AAATCGCACCACGATCGCGATCGCCCACCGCCTGTCTACGATCCGCAATGCCGACTGTATCTATGTCATGGAATATGGCAAAGTTGTAGAGCAGGGAACCCATGAGGAACTTATCGCCCTCCAAGGCATTTATACAAATCTCTGGCGAGTCCAAGAGGGATTGAAGAGGGTTTAACTTAATCTAACTTAATAATACGATTCCCAAGATCATGCAAACTTTACAAGATATCCAAACAGCCAAGGGTGCAGAATTAGTAGAGATTAATGGAGTTTTTGTCCCTGCTAGTTTTGGTAACGATGGTGAAATTCTAAACAATTGGCAAACTCAAACCCTGCTGGTCGATCGATCCCACTGGGGAAAAATTCTGGTCAAGGATAGCGATCGCCTGCCCTTTCTCCATAACCAGAGTAGTAATAATCTGCAAATCCTCAAACCCGGTCAAGGCTGCGATACTGTATTTTTAACTTCCACCGCCCGTACCGTGGATCTGGTCAGTGCTTACGTTCTAGAAGATGCTGTCTTTCTCCTCACTTCTCCGAACCGTGGCCAGCAATTACTGACCAATTTAGATAAATATATCTTTTTTGCCGATCGAGTCCAGCTAGTTAATGCTACCCATGATTACGCCGTGTTTAGTCTTGTGGGCGAACAAAGTTCCCAAATCCTTCAGCAGTTAGGAATAGATTTTGACCTCCTACAACCCCAGGGCACCCATCAGATATTTTTCCTCGGCGAGATTTCCTTCCGGGTGGCGATCGGCTCTGGTTTGGCAGTCCCCGGTTATACCTTAATTATTCCCTCCGCCCAAGCCCCGCAACTCTGGCAAGAATTATCTAATCTCACAACTCCCATCGGCACAAAACTCTGGGAAACCCTCCGCATTCTCCAAGGCAGACCTGCTGCTGATGCCGAACTCACGGAAGACTACAACCCCCTCGAAGCTGGACTTTGGCACACAATTGCCTTTAATAAGGGCTGCTACATTGGTCAGGAGACGATCGCTCGCCTCGATACCTACAAAGGCGTAAAACAAAATCTTTGGGGAATCCAACTCACAGCCCCCGCCAATCCCGGCGATCTCCTCTTCGTAGCAGGAGAGAAGGTTGGCAAATTAACCAGCTATACTCAAACAAACACAGGTTCCTTTGGTCTAGCCTATATTCGTACCAAGGCTGGCGGTGCAGGATTACAAGTCCAAGTTGGTGATCCCAATGGAGAAATTACTAGAGAGATTACTGGCACAATTACCGAGGTTCCCTTCCTGACCTACGATCGCTCTTCCCCCTAATCCCAAATCTAGGTGTGGTAGTACTTATTCCCACCCTAAAAAAGCTGACTTCACTCTCGTAGTAACGGCTTTAGCCGCCTCTTAACTTCCCCCCAAATCAAAAATCAATGGCTCCTCTAGTTTTTGCTTCGTCCTTGCTAGCATGGTCTCCATGTATTGATAGAGACGACGACCTTGGGGCAAATTTGGTTGATAGAGAAGTTGTCCATCTTCAGTTACTTGAGTAAAGAGAGGTTCTGCTTGGAGGGCTAGATACTCTGGATGTCGTTGGGAAGCAGCAGCTAGCCAAATATTTTGATTATTTAGTTGGGGGATCAATCCCGCAGGTAACTCTCCCCGGAGCAAGGCTTCTAGGCGATCGCTACAGGCTCTAGTATTAATGCCCCGCCGTTCTAATAATTGATTAATTTCTGACCGACTGTAGGTAGGGGATGGAGTTTCTGCTGCCGTCTCTAGGGGCAAAATCCGTAATAATTCCATGAAAAGGAAATAATCACTGTACTGTTGCGCCTGACTACAAATTTGGGGATACAAAGGCAGACTTGCCAATCCCGCCGCCGCCATCATTTCTGGAGGAATCCCAATATTCTCGTTGGCGTAGCCTTCCCTTGGGGAAATCGCCACCGCTTGGGGTAGTTTAATCTTCAGCCATTCCTGCAACAAAGAACCACTCACTGTTCCCCCGGCACAAATTACTTGATAGATACCATGTTCGAAAACTCCCGTAGCACTGAGGAAGCTATTAAGTTGCTGATTCATCTGTTGGAGAAAAGGAATCACCACCTTGCTTTCGTACTGCGCTTGTGGCACCAGCCATTGATCCGTGCCGAGGGAAAGCCGATGCTCTGTTTTTGTTTGCAGGTGTAATTTCAGATTCTGGGCAGCGATGAGGAGAGTTTGTCCCCAAGCTGAACTTTGGAGCCAAAAATGGAGGCGCTCCCGTCTGGCTGTATCCAATTCCCCCGGCTGGGGTAGCTCTAGGTCATTGGTGAGCAACAACTTATCTGTTTCGTAGATAGTTTGCAGTAACTTGGTTTCCGAACTGAGGAGTAACTGACAAATAATATCTTGATCGAGGGCGTTGCCAGCGTAGGGAAAACTCCACAAGCCAAAATCACTGTGGGTAAATTTATAGTTCTGGGTTGTATCTACGATCGCAAACTCAGTAACAGTAGCTCCAGAGTTGATCACCAGAGTGTAGCCCCGCCACGGAAAGGGAGTGGGTGGGGTGGTTTGATGATTGCGAATTTGCAGAGTGGCTAAAAAAGGAGCGATCGCCTCTTCCACAAATACCACCTGCTCTGGCTGGGTCACTAACCGAGCTGCCAAGACCGCTTCCCGTAAATTCCAACGGTAGGCATCACAACTCACCACTGGGCAGTTCACCACCACCCCAGCGATCGACCCCAGAATATTGGCAAGCACCTCCGCCTCGATCCCCTTTGCTCCCAACTTCCGAGCCACAGCAACGTCTGGATTCAGAGTACTAAAAACCGCTTGGGCAGCCTGTTGGAGATAATGAATTGAAACTAGGGGTTGATTTTGAGCCAGCCGGAGAATAGGTTGCCAACTAGAGCCTAGCCAAGTGGGAATCCCCAGATCCAGATAGGGCTTGAAGTTTTGACAAAGGACTTGCCCCGGCTCCATATCCTCTGGAACTCCCAAACCCACGGCGTACATGGCTGTTGTTTCTTGCTCGTTGGCGTAAGCCTCCCCTTTGGGAATCGCCGCATCGGGAATGCCATAAACTCCCGTGGGTAAGCGATGGTTAGTTATGGTTGGCAGGGACTCATGGTGCTGTTGCCAGTGGAGGGGATAAAGTTCGCCCGTGGTTTGGTTCAACAAAACGGCTGCGACTCCCGTAGTTCCAAAGTCAACGCCCAAATACCAAGTATCAGAGTTTAAGGCTGTGCTAGAAATGGGGGCAGCTTGGGGCAGAGTATACTGGCTGGGGTCAACGGGTTGGGGTCGAGATTTTGGCTCGATCAAGGTATCATTTTGCCCATCGGTCGGCATGATTCCCAAAGTTTCCTCCGAAGTTTCTAAACTACTACTCTGGATCAGGTAGTTTGCCCCAGAGTTGTTAAGTCCAAGGTTCCCCGGTAAGCCCTCCCCCTCACCCAAGGCATCCTGAAGCTCTAAATCGATCACTTCTTGGGAAGAGTATTCCCCAGAGTCTGGTTCTTCAGGATTTTCAGGATTTTCAGGATTAGATCGATCGAGAATTTGGTTCCACACCATTTCCATCAATTCTGATTCACTTAAATTTAGGGGATAGTTAGTTTCAATATTTGCTTCGGTTTCGATCAAAAGTTCTCGATCGTCAAAGAGGGAATTATCTGGGGTTGTATTTGGGGGTCGATCGCCCACTTCACTATCAACAGCATTATTTCTATGATCTATTTCATCTCTGGTTTCATCTTCATCACTAGGAATTTCTGTCAAAGTATCATCTTCTGATCTAAGGATTTTTTTTGGAGATAAACCCAAACCCAAGGAGGGAAATTCATCTACTTCCCCCATAAACAATTCTTCCATATCTTCCTCTAGATCAGAGTTATCAAAGGATTCTATAGATAATAAATCTAGAAGTTCTGGGTCTTGAGGGTCAAGTCTAGGGATTTCATTTGTAGGTTGATCAATTTCGGGATTCACTCGAAGATTGGGATCTAAATCTTGGTCGATCGCTTCATCTATTAATAAATGGGCAATTAAAGCAGATTCACTTTCTGGGGCATTATCTAAAGGCATATTCTCCAACAAAGCCAACTCCTCGGCATCTAACCCCAGCATGTCAATACTATTTTGTTGTGATCGTTCTTCTTCTCCACCTGATTCTTCCAAAGGCAACTCTAAGATTAATTCGATGTTATCTGAATCTTGACCTAAGTATTGATCTAATTCTTGGTCTAGATTATCTAGATTAGCTAAACTTTGATCTGAATTATCTGGATTATTCGGATTACGATCTAAGTTTTCATCGAAGTTATTACTTGGATCTAGCGGTGAATCTTCATGAGAAATTGATTGTGAATCTATTGGAAATACTTCTTCAGATTCTCTGAAAAATTCTAAGGGAGTCTCTACTTCTAAATCTGTAACAACTATTTCTGAGTTTTCGGCAAATGATACCAATGGTGCATTTACATCAATCACCTCAGCCATTTCATTTAGTACAGAAAATGACTCCAGAGATGATTCTTGATCTATTTCAGCTACTTCATCTGGTTCATCTAGTTCAGGAAATAATAGTTCTAGAGATGATTCCATTGTCTCTTCATTGGTTAGATCATCTATTACCGCTACTTCACTTACTTCATCTGATTCAGAAACTAAATCTAGAGATGATTCTTGATCTACTTGATCTATAAATAAATCATTTTCCTGTGGTATTTCTGATGATGTCTCTAAGATCAAAGATAAGTTCTCTTCTTCAGTGATTAGGAGAGCATCTTGATCATCTTCTGGAGATAAATTTTCTGACGTAGGTAGCTCCTGAAAATCTTCTAAGGATAGATCAGATATTTCTGGAATATTTTCTGGCGATAATGCTAATTCTTGAGTATCTGGTTCCTGCAAATCTTCTACGAGTTCCTGAGCATCTAGTTCTTGAGAATCTAATATTTCTAGAGAATTTTCTATAGCTAATTCCTGATCTAGTTCTGAGAAATCTTCCATAGCTAGTTCTGGGGAATCTTCAATTAGTGCTAATGAATCTTCTATGGATAAATCTAGTAAAGATAATTCTGGAGGATTTTCTGATGATAAATCTTGAGACTCTGGGCTAGATAAATCTAGAGAATCTCCAGTTAGTTCGGGAATGGATGGTTGCCAATCTTCGGCGAGGAGTTCATCAGAGATCGGGGTTTCTGAATCTGGGAGATAGGATTCTGAACTAGGAGAGATATCAGTACTAGGAGAGATATCAGTATTTGGAGTCTCAATATTTGGAGTCTCCTCTGGGATGCTAGGGGCAAGCCCGGTTTCAAAATCATCTAAATCTTGCTCTAGTTGCGCCAGAAGTTCCTGCTCTAGGTTGATAACCCTTGCTTCTGAGTCTGGGGATTCTGAAGAGATAAGGAGACTTTCTTCGGGAGAGGCAACGGTGTATCGATCGCCCCCCGATTCTGTACCCAAATCCCAATCTAGCTCTAGTTCAATTGCATCTCCTTCCCCCTCAATCCCCAAATCACCAGAAATATCCAAATTATCAGCCGTTTGAGGTAGCAGGGCGGGGTCAATTAAATCTGTGAGGTGGTGAATTACTTCCACAGCGATCGGCGGTATCTCCACATCGATCGTCTCTTCTTCTGGCGGTGACTCGGTGGCAAACAAAGCCATCTCCCAAGAAATCTCATCCCCACCCTCGACAGCAGTGATAATTTCCACTGAATCTTCTAAATTTTCTGGCTCAGGATCAGGAATTGTATCGCCAAATAACAAAGACTCTAGATAGTCTTCTTCCTGCTCAGAAAGCTCCGTACTAAACAAACTCGCATATAGTTCTTCTCCAGCTTGGGGATCAGCTTGAGTTTCTTGAACTTTTTGTAACTCTGGCAATGCGGATAATTCTGACAGCAACTCTCCATCTATTTCTGGGGCATCGGTCAGGCTGGCAAGAATCCCATCAATATCTTCAGGGGCGCTTTCCAAAGTATTGTTGTGATCTTCTATCTCAATACTAATTAGTGCGTCTACCCCTGCTTCTGGGGGAATTGTGTCGATCAGATCCCAGTCTAATTCTGATTTAGGAGCTAGGTTAATTTCTGGACTTGCCTCGATCGAGGAGAAACGCAAAGCGGCAGGGGATTGGTTCAGAGATAAGCCAATGAGAGCATTATCAATGGCTGAAACTGGGGAAGCTGAGGGAGATGATTCTCTGGGAGTTACTTCAGGATTTGTTGTTTGCCCCGCCAAAATCTGGGAAGCTGCCTGTTGTCTAGCTGCCAATTCTAGTTCCATTTGTTGGACAAGCTGCTGCACCAAGCTGGTAAAAACGACCTCAGTTTGCATCCCTAGTTGATACATCCCGGCTAGTTTCTCTGTCAGGGATTGTTGATAGGTTTGGAGATGGCGTTGGAGAGTTTCAAAGATAATACGTTGATTGCTATCGATCGTCAGCAATAGTTGATCCGATTTTTGCTGCAAAAGTTGCATTTTCTCCCAGCGTTCCTCCTCGGTCAAAGTTCCGGGCTGATTTATCGCTTCTGGAAACTCTGAGGTACTGGTGCGGAGTTGGGCAAACTGATTATTAATCTGAATAAAAGCCTGCTGCATTTGTTGGTGCAGATTTTCCTGTAGCTCCTGCATCATGGCAGCAAAGGAACCCATGATTTCCTGCTGTTGACCAGAACTAAAGTTACCGGACAAACTGCTAGAGCCAGCCATACCAACATTTGGCTTATTGACACTTGGCTGGATTAGTTGCCCTAGGGGATTATCAGGATTTAAGGAATTGGCGGAATTATCTAGAGTCGATCGACCCCAGTTTTCGAGATAGGTTCCTTCAGAACTTGCCCCAGAATTAGCAGGTTGTCCTTGGGTAGCTTGCAAATCTTGGATTTCTTGGCGTACCTGTTGGGCGATGAGTTGATTAATGCGGGGATCGAGGGGCAGACTAGAATCTAGATTTGCCTGTAGATTTTGTTGATCAGCCAGATAATCTCGGACTCGTTCTAGTACCCGACGTTGCTTAGTGGCTTCCGCAGGTATTTGCCAAGGCAGACGACCGCTAGCTTGGAGCAAAATGTTATTAATATCATCAAGGAGAGATTGAATATCCTGCGGAGAGTTCACGGCGACATCTTGAGGGTTAGTAGGCGGAGATAATTTTATAATCTCTAGAATTATTCTGAGGTTTAATCCTTAAATTTATCCTTAAAATTTCAATCCTGAGATTTAATCCTGAAATTAATGTCTAGTATCCCCTAGTTTTGGCTAAATTTTGCCCCAACATCCAGCAAATATTCTGTAAATGTTATGTAAGCATGATCTAAAGTTAAATACTAATTCATGATTGCCGATCGAAATCAGTCCATCCCAACTAATTTGTGGACATTTAAGTACAAAAACTAATCAAAAATCAACCCTAGTTATGATGTCTTTGGGGACTAGAACGCCACCGGAATTGCGATCGCCATCTTGTCAGAGGGTAAAACAAAGACCGCATCATCAAGCCCAACATTTTTAATTCTCCCGGATCCGACTGGGGTTGCCACTGTCCCGGCTGACAAAATAGATTTTCGATTAACTTTCTTTGTTGGGGCAGGTTGTCTAGATCAAAGGCAATTTTGAGATGGAGGATTTTTGTGAGCAGCGAGGAGTGACGGCGATCGAGGGCTGGGGTCAGTTTTTCGATGCCTTGGATCTGTCCGGTCATGGTCAGTTGTTGTTGGGGAAAGGATAGCTTGATTTGCTCCAGGTCAGGATTCATAGTAGGTTTAGCCGATTTAGCCGAAAAGTTAGCATCAGGACTGATCAAACTAGCTGAAGAGGTAACAGGAAAATCTATGGGAAACTTGAGGTGATTGGGAATTAAAAGCGTAATCTCTACCCCAGCTTCACAGATTCGAGTCGTCATCCCTGACCAAGTTTGAGTATCAATTTCTAGATCCACCATCCAGTTTCTAGGTAGCCATTCGTAGCGATCGAGCTTCGGCACATCCCAGAAAGCAATGAGGACTAGGGCTTCTACCAAGAGATTTAATAATCCCCAAAATAACCCCAACTGAATCGCTGCTGCCGTTTGAGGTGAAAATTCACTACCAGATGTCCAGAGGCGGGAAAAGTTAATCGCTAAACTGCTGAGGGTTAGTCCAAAAATCACGAGAATCGGGCTGGCCAGAAGCCAATTGTAGTAAGCTCGATCGCTCACCGTGCCTTTGGGAGTCACCTTAAATCCCCTAGAGAAAGGGCTGAAAAGCGTATGCACCACCGTAATCGCAATGGGAAAACAGCTAATCACCGAGTAAACCATAGACATGAGGGCCGATCGAGAATGGCGATTTAACCAGCCAAAGGTTGCCAACTGAATTAAGTAATAAGGCACAAAGTAATCCACCCAGTCTGCCAGAGTAGTTTGCAAAGGCAACAGACCAGAACCAAAATAAGCCAAGGGAGCCAACAGAAACGCCACCTGACAAATGCTAGTAAACCATTGAAGAATCCCTTCTAGATGGGCAAGACGCTGTTTGAGAGTGAGTCCGGGAATTGTTAAAGGGTTAGATTTCACAAAAAAAGCCTGAGTCGTTCCCCGCGCCCAGCGTTGGCGTTGAGCAATGTGTCCAGCCATATTATCCGGCACAACTCCCGCACTGAGGGATTCATCGAGATAAATAACTCGGTAGCCCAAGGAGGAAAGATTGATCCCCGTCAGATAGTCTTCGCTGACTGTCCCCGTCACAAAACCATCGATCGCCTCCAGTGCTTCTCGACGCACCACAAAGGAACTGCCATAGCACAGGGCGGTCTCGGCTCCATCTCTTAGGGGTTGATAGTAGCGAGAAAATACTTCAACTTCGTGGGTCATGAATTTTTCTAAGCCCAAATTCCGCACGGCAGGATCAATATTAAAAAAGCTCTGGTGAGTTTGCAGGAGGGCGATCGTCCGGTCTTGAAAAAATCCTACGGTACGAGTCAAAAAATTCTTCGTCGGCACAAAGTCCGCATCAAAAACAGCGATCAACTCCCCGTGGGTCTGGCGGAGAGCATGATTGAGATTCCCCGCCTTGGCATGGAGATTATCAAGGCGAGTGATGTATTCACAGCCCAAATCCTTGGCTAACTGGCGAATCTGGGGACGATCGGTATCATCCAAGAGGTAAACTCGCTTGGAAGTATAATCCAAAGCCTGACAGCCAATCACCGTCCGCCGCAACACAAAAGCTGGTTCGTTGTAGGTGGGGATCAGAATATCGATCGAGGGCTGAAAACTCCCATCTAACACGGCTGCACTATATCGATCGGCTTCAGGACGGCGATCGCGCTCCCGCAAAAACAACAGCAACTGCACCGTGGCATTAAAAATAATCAACAATTCCATCCCCAAAAAAGTCAAGCTAAAAGCTCCATTCAGGGGATCCTGCAAATTTAAAGTGGAGCTAGCTCGCCAAAAAACGTAGCGAAAGGTCAAACTCAATAACAGGGTGACGATCGCCATCCTCGACCAACGCTGAGGCAGAGGTGAAAGCCCCATAATCAATTGCGCCACGATTAATAACAGCAGACTCGATCGCCAAGGTTCACTCCCACCGGGCAACCAGTTCCCCAGACCCCAGCTTAGTTGCTCGGAAACTAGATCAATTCCCAACAACCCGACTACCATGATTAAAGTCCAAGGAAAATTAGTCTTCGGTTTCCGGTTCGGAGTTTGTAAGTATGGCAACCCTAAGCGATCGATATCTATTAATGGTTTTTGCAACATGGTGAAGAGTTGTATAGTAGATGGAACAGTGATGACAAATATCTGAGTTGTGAATATCTAGCCTGAATAGATAGCCTGAATATCCGTCCCGAAGATATAGCTTAAAGACGTGATCTGAAGATATAGTTTGAAAATCTAGTCTAAAAATTGGAATTAAATCTTCAAGTAGCTCCTAGAGGTATACAGAATAAACATCAAAATGGATTTAAACTATCTAGGGAAATATCTAGATAAACTTTCTGAAGAATCTATCTGATAAGTTGTTAGTCATGCAGATTTCTTATTCAAATCCCTGATAGCAGAGGTTTTTGTATGCAGATAGCGCAATTTAGATGATTATCAGCTTAGGGTCTTGATCCACCCAACAAGATTAAAAGGAGACTGTTTTGCATTCCCTGCTAAAGGCTAACTTGCTGAGGTTAAGAAATTGGAAAGTCATCCTCTGCGTGATCTGTGTAGGCTTGGGGATTTGGTTTCGTTTTGGGAATCTCCATCAAATTTATTGGCACGATGAAGCCTTTACTTCCCTGAGAATATCGGGCTACACCTCCCTAGAGGTCAAACAAAATCTTTTTAATAATCAACTAGTTAGCCTAGATGAGTTGCTCTACTACCAAGGGATTAATCAGGAACGGACAGTCTTTGATACAGTTAAATCTCTCGCTTTTGATGATGCCCAACACCCGCCTTTGTATTACGTTTTAGCTTGGTTTTGGGTCGCTACCTGGGGCAACTCGGTGGCAAATCTGCGGAGTTTTTCGGTCTTGGTTAGTCTCTTTTCTTTGCCAGCAATTTATTGGTTATGTCAAGAACTTTTTGCTTTGATTTGTTGCTCTCCCAAAGAGGTAACGGCTCTCCAAGATCATCCAGATGATCAAAACTATCTAAAAACAAAAAATCTAACTAGCTCGATCGCCATGATCATCGTGGCAACTTCTCCGGTGCATATTCTCTACGCTCAAGAGGCTAGGGAGTATGCTTTATGGACTGGATTAGTGTTAGCCATGAGTGCGGCTTTGGTACGATCGCTCCGGCTCCATAACTGGAAAAATTGGAGTTTATACACCATCTTGCTCACTGCCAGCCTATACACCAGCCCCTTGAGTGGGTTTGTGGCTTTGGGTCATGGGGTCTATGTCTTGCTGCGAGAACATTGTCGCCTTAGTTGCCGAGTCCTTGCCTACGCCTTAGCTGCCACCTTGGGGTTGATTTTCTTTGTCCCTTGGCTGTTGGTGCTTCTCAACGATGGGGCAGTGGGGGGAGCCTCTTGGACAGCGCAGCCCATCCCCTTGGTGACATGGCTAAAGCTCTGGGGATTACATATTGTTAGATGTTTTATTTTGACTGAGGGAGATTTTGGTTTTGATACGGCGATCGTCTATGGAGTGCTGCCCTTGGTTTTGGGGGCGATCGTCTATGCTTTTTACTGCCTCTGTCGCCATAGCCCCAGGGATTTTTGGCTATTTGTGTTGATTTTCACTAGTGCCTCGGCTCTGCCCTTGGTCATTCCCGATTTGGTGTTGGGGGGACAGCGATCGACTGCCGGACGTTATCTCCTGCCCACATTTCTCGGTATGCAGTTAGCCCTCGCCTTTTCGATCGGCCACACTTTCCAGATTCTCCAGAAATCCAAGCTCAAAGGATTGACAGCTAAATCACCCCATAAACTCAAGCAAGGAATCATCTTGATCGTCCTTCTATCTACCCTGATCCTGAATATCTGGTCTGGATTACAAGTCCTCTCCATCAAAACTTCATGGATCAAAGTAATTAACTACCATCTGCCCTCCCTAAGTGCCGTAGTCAACACCAGCCAAAAACCTCTGATAATTAGTGCTGCCTCTGGGATCAATTTTGGGACAATTTTTGCCCTTGCCCATGTCCTTGACCCCAAAGTTTATTTTCTCCTTCTCAAGGATGAATCTCCCCCGGATGCCGTCGAGATCACCAACAAATTCCTTGGTTTTCGAGATATCTTCCTCTTCAATCCCTCCCCAGAACTACGAGAATCTCTATTAGAGCAAAATATCCAAGCTACCTTGGTTTATCAAGACTTCCATCTATTTCTTTGGAAGCTATCGGCTTTGGTACGTTAGTTTCAGCTAATTTGCTACTCCGCATCACCATTCCCTTCTGACATAACAACGCTTCAAGAGCTGTTCCAGGAGGGATTGTTTGCATCATTAATTTTTAGCAGGTAGGAGATAGGGGGGGAGAGATTTCAGGTCTGTGAGGATTTTGCGGGCAGATTGGTAGCGATCGCGGAAATGAAACCGCACCATCTGGTCAATAATTTGCTTCAACTCCTCTGGAATATTCACAAACTGATGCCAATCTACTTCTCCAGTCCCCACATCAATGGGAAAATTTAGAGGATGAATCCCAGTTAGGGCTTGGATAGCAATAATTCCTAGGGCATAGATATCACTACCAAATCCCGGCTGCCCTGCATACTGTTCTGGCGGCGAATAACCACGGGTGCCAATGGCGATCGTCCAGTTAGCCTGCTCAGAGATTCCCCCAGAAGGATCAAAAATTCCCGATCGATCGAAATTCGGCTCTTGGGGAGTAATTTGTTTCACCGCTCCAAAGTCAATGAGTACCAACTTACCTGCTGGAGTCTTGATAATATTACTAGGCTTCAAATCCCGATGAATCACACCCCGGCGATGGATAAAATCTAGCACCGTCAGCAATTGTTGCAAGAAATCTAAGACTTGCGCCACATCCCAGCGTTGCCCCGATTTTAGATCATGACTCAGGGGAAAACCGGGAATATGTTCTTCTACTAGATAAAAATCGTTTTCCTCTTCAAAGTAGGCAATAAGTTCAGGAATTTGGCTATGTAAACCCAACTGCGCCAAAATTTCGCCTTCAGTCCGAAATAGTCTCCGGGCTACCTGCAAAAATCGGGCATCCTTACGAGCAGGTTGGAGATGCTTGATCACACAGGTGATTTTGGGAGATTGAGTAGATTGGGAAGATTGCTGGGTATCTGTGGCAATGTAGATTTTACCGAAGCCTCCAGAGCCAAGGACTTTCTCGATCACATACCGTCCCTGATTGAGGGTTTTCTTTGGTGGTGGGGTGTAGGGCGGAGCGATCGCCGTGTCTTGGTCTTCTGCATTAATTTGACTATCAGCATAATTTTTAGGGGTTATTAATCCCTCTGGAGGCATGGCGGTGGTTGTCCAGTCGTGGCTGGGTAGGTCAAGGGTGATTGATTGAGTGCTTGATCGATCGAGGTCTACCGTGGGTTGTTCCTTGAGCAAACTCCTTAGCAAAGCAAGGTCTTCTGACTGTTCCCGGAGTAACTGGGCGATTACTTTAGCTTGTTGTTGTTGTTGATAAATTTGATAGCCTAACATTCCTGCCATACTCAGAGCTAAACTCAGCCCCGTTGACACCACAGGCAACCAGCCCCCCAAAAATAAACCACTGCCCACCATGCCCCCCCAGAGCAGCAATCCCCCACCAACTCGCCAGACCTGCGATCGATCTACTTTCCCGACTCGCCTATGGATACTGCCATCACCAACCCCTTGACTCACGGCTCCAGCTCCGACCCCAGACCAAAACAAGATTAATAATAATTCCGCCCCATCGGGGAGATACCACAATAGTCGCCTTCCTTCTAGGGCTGTGCTGACTAGCTGACTTGCCACCTGGGCATGAACCATCACTCCCGGCATCCGTTTCCCCACGTCCCCTTGGCTATAGGGAGTATAGAAAGCATCGTCAATACTGGGCGCAGAAGCACCGATCAAAACCATTTTTCCTTGTACTTGTTGGGGAGTGAGCTTACCTTGCAATACCTCCGTGAGGGTGACAATTTGATCCGTAGGGCTACAGGGGGGGAAAGTTGAGAGATTACTTGAGCTTGTCCCAGAATTTATCTCAGAATTTATCCCAGAACTGCAACGATAGTTTAATAAAAGCTGATAGCCAGCAGTATCTACATTTTGATAGCCACCGGGAGTATTAGTTAAAGGGGGAAATGGAACTCCATTAAAAGTTAGGTCTTCTTGGGGACTGCGATCGGGCTGAATTTCCTGCTGTTGGAGGTAAAGGCGGGCCATGTGGAAACCAAGGGCATAGGGGGTTTGGCAGGGAGAATCAGGGGCAGGGTCACTAAAAATCAAAGCCCGACGGACAATCCCACCCGCATCGATGGGAATATTGGCAAAGCCCAAACGTTGGGGACTAATATCAGGGGGCGGGGCAACTCCTGCGATCGTGTCTCCCTTCAGCAAACAAATGGGCGTAATAAATTTATTCTCTGCTAATAGGGCAATTAATTTTTCATGTCCCGGCTCCACAGGCAAATCCCGGTAAATATCTAAGCCAATCCCGGCGGGTTCGTAGCGATCGAGGGTCGTTAAAACTTGATATAAAGTATCTCCCGAAAGGGGCCATTGCTTTTGGGCTTGCAGGTCGGCTTCAGTCACCAGCACGATCAACAAGTTCCGATCCGGGGGTTCTTGGGGACGCAGTTGTAACATCTGGTCATACACTGCCAATTCCCCAGCCTCCAGACCGCCGACCGCTCGGATTAGGCTCACACCACCAGACACCAATAAACTAATCCCTAAAACTGGCACGATCGCAGAAAATTTCCCCAGTGATAAAAAACCTAGGGTAGTAAACCGATGGGAAACTTGATGGTAGAGTTGACGATAAAAAGATAGCAAGGCAATTAGGCTATTAATTTGGCAATTGAACTAGTGATTAAGCTGACCATTAATTTGGCGATTAAGTTCAGCGATGAGACTAATAACTAGACTAATACTAAAAATCTTAACGTAACCATGAATTATGAAGCCCTCTTTACCAAGATTCGAGAACTAGTGTTGTGTCATTCCCCTAGTGGGATGGAAGCAGAGATCGATCGATTCCTCTTGCAGGAGTTTGCTGATCTGGGGGTGGAGGCTTGGCAGGATGAGGCAGGAAATATTATTGCCAAGATTCCCGGTCGTGATTCCGCAAATAAAAATCGGGGAGCGATCGCCATCACCGCCCACAAGGATGAGATCGGAGCTATGGTCAAATCCCTTGGCGAGAGTGGCAGGGTAGAGGTGCGGAAACTCGGTGGTTCTTTCCCGTGGATCTATGGGGAAGGGGTAGTCGATTTATTAGGGGATCACGCTACTAATCAGGGTATCCTATCCTTTGGCTCCCGGCATATCTCCCATGCATCTCCCCAAAAGGCTCACCAAGAAAAAACTCCTGTCAGCTGGGAAACTGCATGGATTGAAACCAAATGTACCCCTACGCAATTAGCGGCAGCAGGCATCCGTCCCGGCACACCCATGGTAGTCGGCAAGCACCGCAAGGAACCCATCCGTCTCCACAACTATATTGGCAGCTACACCCTCGATAACAAAGCATCCCTCGCTATTTTGTTGGGGTTAGCCGCCGAAGTCAAGGAAGCTGCCGTAGATACCTATCTAGTTGCCTCTGCCAAGGAAGAAGTGGGAGCCTTAGGAGCGTTGTACTTTACTCAAAATCAGAAATTAAAGGCTCTAATTGCCCTCGAAATTTGTCCCCTCGCCCCGGAATACCAAATTGCTGATGGGCCCGCTCCGGTGATTTTGGTGCAGGATGGTTACGGTATCTACGATCAGGGCTTGAATGGGGAACTTAGACAGGCGGCGAGTACCCACAACCTTCCCTACCAATTAGCTATGATTACAGGGTTTGGCAGTGATGCCTCGATCGCCATGAAATTTGGTCATGTAGCCCGTGCTGCCTGTTTAGCCTTCCCTACCCAAAATACCCATGGTTACGAAATAGCCCACCTAGGGGCGATCGACAATTGCCTAAAAATCCTCACTGCCTATTGCCAAATGGATTTTTCTTAAGAAAATTAAGTTTGGGGTAGCAGTTGGGCATAGCCGAAGTTGGCATTAAATTGTCGGCACCAGATGGTGACACTGGCAAATTCCGATAAATTTAGATCAGCCGGGATCGCATAGCGTTGATTGCCACTAGTGCTTTGCAGCATTCCCAGAGAAACATAATCCTGCTCCCGGATACCTGTGATCGGCGGTTGATTTTGTCGGGTCAAGATCACGAATAGGTCGGGTCCGCTATCGGTCTTGAAGGCTTGATCAAACTCGATAAACCGTGATCCATTTTCGGTGATAATCCTTGCCTTGCCGAGGGTTTCGTGTTCCCCGTTAACAAAGGCTCCCGATCGAGATAGTGCCGGAGATGTGGCTGGAGATGCTACTGGAGCAGAAGCAAGGGGGCTAGGGGCGGGAGTTGCTTGAGCAGTTGAGGGGGTAGCAGAGGTCGATCGAGGCTGGGCCATACAACCAGTACCAAGAAGCACCATTAAACTAAGAGCAAAGGCTGGAGATTTCATAAGTTAGGGAGAATTTTATTGATCAAGTTTGTTTTACTGTCTCTGGGATTTCTTGATCAACATTCTAAAACATCAATCTAGAAATTAGAAAATCTAGATATTAGGCTTTACCTTAGTTTTTCTCCTTGCCAATTACACTAACTAGAAGGGATAAATCGCTTGCGGAGCGAATCTACCCGACTTTTAGCAGTAGCGTTATTCGGCTCAAACTTCAGCGCCTCCTCGTAGGTTTGCAGAGCTTGATTAATTAATTGCTTCCTCTCGTA
This sequence comes from Microcoleus sp. GA_180221_E-2-1-MAG-45_12, assembly GCA_020692245.1. Taxonomy (GTDB): domain Bacteria; phylum Cyanobacteriota; class Cyanobacteriia; order Cyanobacteriales; family JAAUUE01; genus JAAUUE01. The sequence continues at coordinate 69,743 of JAIMKT010000008.1, read as the reverse complement.
GGCAAGAGCCAGATTATTGAGGGCAACAACATACTCTGGGTTGATTTTGATGGCTTCTTTGTACTGCCGCATTGCTAGGTCGTACTGTTCTTGAGAGAAGTAGGCAAAACCCAAGCCATTATAGATTAGCGCCAGATTTTCTGGTTCGAGGTCATTCCCCGCTTTCAAGGCTTTCTGAAACAAACCCAAAGACTGAACAAACATTCTTTTATCAAGGTAAATACTCGCCAGTTCATAGTAATCTTCGGCGGTTCCCTTTTCTTGTTTGAGTTTCTTTTGGAGATTGGCAAATTTACTCTCAACCTTTCGAGTCCGTAGCACCTGCCGGAGTACAAACCAGCTAGAGGCAGAAAGTAGAACTAGAAAAATAGCTAAATAAATAATAGGTAACTGAATATCCATAGGTTAAATTTGGTTAAATTAAATATTTTAGGTTTAATAGATTTAGTTAGGGATTTGGGCAAAGCTCACCCGACGATCAGCTTGTTATTAGATAAATTAACTAAGTTCAACTAACTAAGTTCAACATTGTTAAGCTCCATAGCTCCCAATTTCAGGATAAAGGTTATTGGCAACCAAGATTTAGAGAGGATAAGAATTTTAAAGGCATAGATCACGTTCTTCTCTAGTTCCGGCTGTTTACGATTGCTTGGGGTTGTCACCAACCAACTCTGATGCGGAGATTGCAGGATATAATACTGGGAATGTTGGAGTCGATCGCTGACTTGTCTCACTATTTCTCATAATGAAATCTACAGCCTACAATGGTCACAGCGTTCTCACTAACTTTGTAAACTAAGCGATGTTCATCAGTAATTCGCCTTGACCAATATCCCTTTAGCTCATATTTCAGAGGCTCAGGCTTACCAATTCCATCAAAAGGACTGCGTAATATATCACTAATCAGATTAACAATTTTGTCATAAATCTTTTTATCTTCTCTCGCCCAATTATTGAAATCTTGAAACGCTTGCGGCTCAAATACAATATTTCTCACGCCACTCCTCAGCCGAAATTGTAACCAGACCCTCTCCTTTTTCTATATTAGAAACCGCATCTAACAAAATTTTGCGATTTGCCGAAGTAGAAAGCAGATACTCCGTCTCATCTTGACTATTAACCAATAAAATTATTTCAACTTGAGTACCTTCAAGCAGCTCAGGCGTATAAAGTTCAATTTTTCCATCTTTACCGACAGTCCCCATCTGCTTAATTGCTGTCACCATTGGCTGCACCTATAATTTTTATGGATATCTCATTATTTTAGCAATAGTTGCTCCTGCGATCGCCATATTCTGGAAGTTGTAAAAGGCGATCGCTGATTTTGTTAGAGATTGAGAGACGGGGCGATCGCTAAATTCACGTCCCTAACCCCGAAGTTTTTAGGCGTAATAAACTAAATCTCAGGATAAAGGTTATTAGCTACTATCAAGCAATATTTGAGGGCGGTTTTTTGGGATTGGGGGGGGGATTGGGAGAAGGATTTTTTTTGTGAATAGTCCTGATCTGTTGTAACTGGGATTGAATAGCTGTTGCTAAGTCCTGTCGCCGGACTTCTGTACCATTAACCGTATTTCCCGGAACTTCAAAAAAAATCACACTATCTACCATCGTCAGGGCAAACATCTGGAAGAGAATTTGCAAAACAGGGATGGCTAGGGCAGGATTTTGAGGTTGGGTCTGGGGTTGGGAATGGGGTTGAAAGCTGAGGCTATCTTGCGGGGTAGTGAAGGCATAGATCACATTCTTCTCTAGTTCCGGCTGGTTACGATTGCTTAGGGTTGTCACCAACCAACTCTGATGCGGAGATTGCAGGATATAATACTGGGAGTGTTGTAGTCGATCGGCAAAATGCTTCAAAACTGGGGCGATCGCTTCCATAATCATGGGGGTTTGTCCATCTTGGGGAGCATTGTCAATCAAAGCCTGCATTTGTTGTTCTAAATTCATGATCTTTTCAAGGGTGAGTCATTGGTTATTTAACAAATATTCAATGGATCTTAATAGACCTTAATAGGCATTCAACAAAATTATGGGGGAATTCTGCCAAGCCGTGGAGGATATTCAGCAACTGCTTCAAAAAGAACTCCAGCAGTATACCAAGGCTAAGGATGCAAACTGCTCAGAGATCGCAGGACGTTTTACCAAAGAGGTAGAGCGGATCTGTGAGATGAGTCAGCGCATTCAGGCTTCGGGGGAAGTGGAGATGTGGGCGGTCAAGTTGGCACGCCATCGCCTAACCCAGTGTCTCCGCTACTACCAGTTAGGTTCCCGGCGGGGCAGAGTAGAACTCCATAGTACCTTGAGTGCTATCATCTACCGCTATATTAATGTTCCTCAAAGCCCGACGAGCTATCAAGTCCGGCTGCAACTGATGGAAGATTTTCTTCAGGGATTCTACGGGGAAGCCACTAAGGTATTTCGGGAGCAGAATCAGCTAGATTCTCGCTATGTGCCTCGGACTCTGTTGGAGTTGGCAGAATACATGGCTTTTGTAGAACGCTATGCCAAACGCCGGATTCCCTTGCCGGGCCGACGATCGCAGCAGTTGATTATTCTCCGGGCGCAGACTTTTTCCCAGCAACAACCCCCAGAAGCCTCGATCGACATGGAGCAGGCCGCCGGGGGAGCGACAGGAGAATCAGACAATCCCAGCCATGACAGCACCGTCCAACAAGTCCGGGAAAGTATGGTCAGTAATGACACTGATCCCCTTGCTGGAAATCTTCGCCAGTCCGTAATTGACGAACTTTTGAAATATTTGGAAGAACAGGGGCAGAAAGAGTGTGGAGATTACTTAGTTCTCCGGCTGCAAGATTTACCTACCAATGAGATCGAGTCTATCTTGGGGTTAACCCCCCGGCAGCGAGACTATCTCCAGCAACGGTTCAAGTATCACCTGATTCGGTTTGCTCTCTCCCACGGCTGGGAATTGGTGCATCAATGGCTAGAAGCAGACCTAGAGCGAAATTTGGGGCTGACCTCCCACGAGTGGCAAACTTTTCAGGGGCAGTTGGAACCGAGGCAACGGGAAATTCTCCGGTTGAAAAAACAGGGGATAAAAGATTCAGAAATCCTTCAAACTCTGGGCATTACAGCCAATCAACTCCAAAATGCTTGGTTTAAGGTTTTAGATATTGCTTGGAAAATACGTAATTCTACTTTATCCGGATCAAAATTATCTAGCTATGAATAATGAGACTGAACAGGAACTGAATGCAATCATCAGCAGCATCAAAGAGTGGCTGCAAGCTGTCTCCGGTAATATTTTGGCAATAGATACGATCGCCAATTTTCCTGCCGAGACCCCTGTATCTGGACTAGACCTCATCCTAGACCCCCTAGAGTGGGAAGACCTAGAATCCACCACAGCCCCCAGACTACCTAGTAGTCAACAGAATCAAGAATTAGATTCCTTAGATCCATCAGGGTCGACTATGGTTTATAAATCCAATTGGGGAGAAATTCCGACCGTGCAAAAACGTTTTCAATCAATCTTAAAACAGCGTATTCAAACTGAAATGGACGATCGCCTCCCCCTCTTTCCTTGGGAGACTAGCATTTCAGACTATGAACTAGACTACGAACTAGAAGAACCAGCTCCGTTATTTTCTCAAGCCTTGAACCTCTCAGCCCTGCAACAGTGGATGCCTCAACTCAATACCCTGAGCGTGCGTCAACAATTGCCAGAATCAGTCCTTGCCCAAATTCTTCGGGGCTGTTTTGCGGTAGTTTCTACCCCCCGGCAATTGGGAATCAAGATTGTCAAAGCTGTCGGTGAGCTATTTCCTGAAGAAGGACAGGCTCTCAATGATGTGGCTGGATTAGTCCTCACAGGGGGATTTCGGGATTCGATCGGGGAAATGGGTGTGGCAGCTCCCCCCCAACTCATCGACTACGCCACGGCTACCCCTGATCAGCAAATGGCTCTATCCCTGATGGCGGCTAAACAAATTATTGATAACCTCACCCTCTCTGTCTCCACCACCAACCCCCAACTCCGGCGGCAATGGCAGACAATCTACGGCAATGTAGACCTCCAACTTAGCTACCATCCCGGTCAAGATGTGGGGAAAAGAGGCGCAAATCCTTCTCTCCGGCTCCAAGTCTGGTTGCCCAA
>JAIMKT010000008.1:65357-65580 GCA_020692245.1 Microcoleus sp. GA_180221_E-2-1-MAG-45_12 | reverse complement strand
ACAGAACGAGCATACCCCGGCTACCTGAGTGCGGAGTTGTTTGACCTCCAACCTGGTCAACTCTATCCCCTAGAGATTAAACTATTGGAAGGAGAACAAACTCCCCTGAGCTTTGCTATTTCTATCTTGAATTAATCTTGAGTTGATCTTGTAATTAATCTTGAATTAGTTTGGTGAGATAGTCTTAATCAGGTTTTCGGGTAATAACTGTTAGCCACCAATG
>JAIMKT010000008.1:64701-65305 GCA_020692245.1 Microcoleus sp. GA_180221_E-2-1-MAG-45_12 | reverse complement strand
TGGTACTTTTTTTCTCCTGCTGCTTGGCGGCGGTATTTTGATGCTCTGCCGAGGGAAAAACCAGAGGAATCGATTCTCCTCAGGGTGTTAGTGCAGTTGTTGGTGACGGTGGGGATTATTGCCACAGATATTGCTGCCGGAACCCAGATGAGTTTTTGGGCGGTGCCTTTGAGTTTTGTGGGGGGGAGTTGGTCTTGGTATCGACGCTATAGCCGGAATGTGAGCGTGAAGTTTCTCCTTGCCATGGGGATGCTAGTGGCCATGGGGTTATTTTTTCAGAATATTATTGCTCAGTTGAATGATACCCGGCTAGTTTTAGCAGAACTACTGACTCAGGTGCAGGTTTTGCATACCTTTGATCTGCCCCGCCGCAAGGATTTGGGTTATTCCATGGTGATTGGTTTAATTCTTTTGGGGGTAGCAGGGACGATTTCTCAGACGATGGAATTTGCCCCGTTGTTATTGGTGTTTCTGGCGATCGCCCTGCCGACTCTAATTGTGGACTATCGATCGCAACTCAAACTCCAAACCCAGCCTCCTCAATTCCCACCTCGCCCCGGTCAGAAAAGATTACCTAGCTATCTTTCTATTTCTAAAATTAGTT
>JAIMKT010000008.1:11353-64691 GCA_020692245.1 Microcoleus sp. GA_180221_E-2-1-MAG-45_12 | reverse complement strand
CATAATTCTCGTCTCAGGGCTGACTCTCTTTGCCCTCATGCCCCGGTTTCCCGGCTACCAACTCCAAACATTTCCGGTGAGTTCGCCCTTGGATGTGGATGAGGCAAGATTTCAAGGGGTGGATCAGGGAATTATGAATCCCGGTTATGAAGTGGGAGATTTGGGGCAGGAACAGGGCGGCAACGGGGGGCAGGTAGATAGTCGATCGTACTATGGTTTTAGCAGTCAGATCAATCAGAATCTCCGGGGGGAGTTGGTTCCCCAAGAGGTGATGCGGGTGAGATCTCAGGCTCCGGGTTTTTGGCGGGTGTTGGCGTTCGATCGCTACACGGGGCAGGGCTGGCAAATCTCCCGCGATCGACAAATTCTCAGAATCCAAAGACCGGGCTGGACTTATCGCTTCTTTCTCTCCTCTGCTTTTACTAAGGCAAAAACCAAAGAAGTAATCCAGAGTTACACGGCGGTGAGTGACCTGCCCAATGTGATTCCGGCTCTTGCCCATGCGAGGGAAATTTTCTTTCCGACCCTAGAAGTAGGTTTGGATCCAGAAGGTGGGATTCGATCGCCCCTTGGTTTAATTGAAGGTTTTACCTACAGTGTGATTTCTGATGTGGCTTATCGGAACCAAGGAGAACTAGAACAGGCAGGGACGACCTATCCCACGGGAGTTAGCCGCTATTATTTACAAATGCCGCCGACCATTGCTGGGGAAGTGAAACAAAAAACTGAGGAATTGCTTGGTCGATCGCCCAATCCCCTCACCAATCCTTACCAAACTGCCCTATTTCTTGCCCAACGTCTCAAGCAAACCTATCGAGTCCAGCCAGATTTACCTATTCTTCAGGACAATGAAGACCTCGTAACTAATTTTCTCCGTCTGGAAGGGGGACAACCGGATCATTTTGCCACGGCTTATACGATGATGCTGCGCTCGATCGGCATCCCGGCTCGTCTAGTTGCTGGCTTCAATACCGGAGAGTTTAACCCCTTCACTGGCTACTACACGGTGAGAAATACCGATGCTTTTATGATGACGGAGGTTTATTTCCCTGATTACGGCTGGTTTACCTTTAATCCCCTGCCGGGTATGGAGCTAATTCCACCGGGGATCGAAGATACGCAGACCTTTAGTGTCCTTCAACAAATTTGGAGTTGGATAGCTGGCTGGTTGCCTTCGCCGCTGACTAGTCTCATTAGTTTGATCTGGGAAAATATAATTAAGGGGATTACCTTTATCTTTGGGGGAATTTGGGCAGTGATCTTCGGTAGTTGGTTGGGTCTTCTGGCTGGGGGTATAGGGGCGATCGTCCTTGGTTTCCTCGGTTGGTTGGGGTGGCAACGCTGGCGATCGATCAGTTATGCCCTCTGGTTGCGAAAATTACCCCCCATGGAAAGTATCTATCAACAAATGCTCTACCTCCAAACGAACCAAGGCTATCCCAAACCCCCTGCCCAGACTCCTTGGGAATACGTCCAAACCTGCGCTCCCAATTTAAGCTCTGACCAGACCGCCATTATTACAGAAATTTCTCAAGCCTACATTGCTTGGCGCTACGGCTCCCAAACTCCCAACACTCAAAGGCTCCGGCTCCGGCTCCGAGAACTGCAAAGACTACAAGAAAAATGGCGCAATATAACCAGAATCAAAGTCCCTAGTTAATTGTAGTTACGACTTTAGTCGCTCTTAAAACCCCATTTAACCACCTGTAGTCAGGAATTGGTACAAAGTCGCAACGACCCAAACCAGCACGGCAGACACGGTAAGAATGGCGAGTAATAATCCCCCCAAGATCAAAAAGATAAAGACTCGATCGGCCTTCTTGGTAGTCTGAGGAACAGAAAAATGCTTCTCTAACAAATCCATATTTTTACTGTTTGCCTTCCACGCCACGTCAAACAAATCGCCAAATACGGGCATAGTTCCCACCAAGACATCAATCAGCACATTCATCACCAACCGCCCCAAGGTTTCCCGTGGTAGACCCAACCGAGCCGCCGTGAACACAATATAAAAAGATAGCAAGCCTGTTACCAAGTCGCCACCACCGGGGATGATCCCAATAATCGGGTCAAGCCCAATGCGGTAGGGAGTTCCGGGAATACCTATGGCATTTTCTAAAATATTACTCAGTTTCCGGAGATTGCGGAGGGTGACTTCAGGAGATGGGGGAGATGCCATGGGTTTAAGAAGATTTAGAGTTGGGACTTATAATGGTGAGCAAAATAATTGATATACAAATTCTACTAGTTTAACTTTCACCAGCGTGGTAGGAACTCCGCACCAAGGGAGCCGATCGCACATGGCTAAACCCCAACTCTTGGGCAATTTCTCCTAGTTCGGTAAACTCTTCGATCGTCCAATATTTTTCCACGGGCAGGTGCGCCAAAGAGGGACGGAGGTACTGCCCTAGAGTGAGGCGATCGCAGCCCACAGTCCTCAAATCTTGCATAGCTTGGATCACTTCTGCCTTGGTTTCTCCATGCCCCAGCATTAACCCAGATTTTGTGGGGATTTCCGGGTTCAGTTCCTTGACAATGGCTAAAACTCCCAGGGATCGATCGTACTTGGCTCCCCGGCGGACTTTACCCTGTAACCTTGCCACTGTCTCAATATTATGGTTATAGCAAGCAGGTTTGGCAGCCACGACTAACCCCACCCGTTCTCGTTGGCTTGCCTCTGCCCCCAGACCACCCCAAAAATCCGCCGTCAGCACTTCGATATCTGTCCCCGGTTGGCTCGATCGAATCGCCTGCATAGTTGCCACAAACCAACCCGCCCCGTGGTCTGCCAAGTCATCCCGAGCTACTGCCGTCAATACTACATAACGCAAGCCCAAAATTTGCACAGATTCAGCAATCTTCTGGGGTTCTAAGGGATCCAGAGCCATGGGAGCATGACCCTTATCCACTTGGCAAAATCCACAACTCCGAGTACAGGTAGGGCCCATCAACAAAAAAGTTGCTGTTTTATTGCTATGGCATTCTCCCCGGTTGGGGCAGCGTCCTTCCTCACAGATAGTATGAATCTGGCGTTGTTTAATAATTTGTTGGACTAGGGAAATTTCTGAGGCTTTGCCGATCGAGGGTTGCCGGAGCCAAGGCGGGAGGGGAAGTAATTTTTGGGGAGAAGTTTCTGGAGATGAAGTTTCTGTGGGTGGGAAGTTGGAGGATTGGGTTTTGGGAGAGAAGGAGTCGATGGTTCTAGCAGTTTGGGGAGATGGTTGAGACATGGTGAGGGAAAAGAATAGCAAAGAAAATTACTCAAGATTCTAAAGCTACTATAGCAATCTCTAGAGCAATCTCCAGCGATCGTCCCCAGCATTCCTCTAAGAATCTTCGGGATATTAAATTCCCAAAATTAAGTCAGGAAGGATTAGCAAGAAATAAGAGAAATATCAGAGATTGCTTCAGTTAACTGGGATCTTGATACAATGGTCTTAAATTAGGCAAAATAAACTTGTTTAGCTAACTTGTCCCTTCCTAGATTGAGCTTTTTTCGTGAATCTAGGCAAGCAAAACCAAGAAAAGCAGACAAGTATAGAGATAATCAGGCAAAGTCTCAAGGAGTCGATCGTGGCACAACAAAAGATTTTAGTTATCGATGATAGCAAGGTAATTCGGATCCGAGTCAGGGAGATGTTGCCAACGGGTAACTTCGAGGTTTTAGAAGCTCAAGATGGTTTAGAAGGTTTATCTTTGATCAAAAAAGAAAACCCCAATCTGATCATGCTGGATTTTCTGCTGCCGAAAATGAGCGGCTGGGAAGTGTTTCAGGAAATTCAAAAGAGTGCTACTCTTCAAAAAATCCCCCTAGTCTTGATGTCTGGCCGTAAAGAAGAGGTGACAGAGAAAATTCATGAGCCATTCAAGTATTTTTCCTTTGTCGAAAAGCCCTTTGAAAAAAATCAACTGGTGGCAGCGATCAAAGATGCCATGCAGAAATCAAAACTCCCACGGGAGGCTCCAGCAGCAGCAGCACCAGCGGCAGCAGTTCCAACAGCAGGGACAGAAAATAGCGGCGAGATTGCAGCCCTCCATGAAAAAGTTAATAAACTCCAAGGGGAGGTTGATGCTCTGAAGAAGCAGTTAATTCAACTGGCGACTTTTATCAAGCAAAAAGTCAAGTAGTTGAGTAATAGCTAGGCAATAGTCCGGTATGTAGCCCAAGATAGAGATCGGATTTTTCCAAAATAAATGTTGAATTAAGGCAAATCTTTGGTAGTTTAGCTAATAGTGTAGTAAACGTTTAAAAAGTCTTTAGTAAATGTTTTCCCTTGTCTGCTTACTTTCTGGGGGCTATTAAGCCTAGCTACCCGGAGTTAAGTATTTAATAAATTGTTGTTAGGAGAAAAGAAATGTCGATCGTATTTCAAGTTGCCCTCTATTCCCTTGTTGCTCTATCTTTTGTGCTGGTAGTTGGTGTGCCAGTTGCCTATGCCTCTCCCCAAAACTGGGATCAATCCAAAAAGCTACTGTTTTTAGGAGCTGGGGTTTGGTCACTTCTAGTAATTGCTGTCGGGACTTTGAATTTCTTCGTAGTTTAGTTTAATAGTTGAATTTAAGGGTTAACTTAGGGGTTTCTGGCAGTTGACAAAATATCTAGATATACAAAGATTTAGGAGACCCAAATCTTTGCAACACTCACCAAAAAACTGAGCAGAAAAGCAAAAAAATGAATAATCAGCAAGACTTGATATCATACAAAAATATCTTAAAACAGCTTGACCATGCTACTTAGTTTCAAAACCGAACTAAAGCCAAACAATAAGCAGTTAACCCTATTTAGAAAAGCCTCTGGCATAGCTAGACACGCCTACAACTGGGCTTGTGCTACCGTGCAAGAATACCTTACTAATCAGGAAAAGGCTCCTTCGGCTATTGATCTCCATAAAAGATTAGTTGCCGAAGTAAAGCCTAACTGTGAATGGTATTACGAGGTTTCTAAGTATGTTCCCCAAAAAGCAGTAGCCGATCTAAGAACAGCATGGGACAGATGTTTCAAGAAACTAGGCAAGGCTCCCAGATTTAAGAAAAAAGGACAACGGGATTCTTTCTACCTTGAGTATGGAACCGTAGCTAATCCCAAAATCAGAAATGATGGGAAGCGAATAAATCTGCCTAGCATTGGCTGGGTGAGACTAGCAGAACCTTTACCTATGACCGCCGTGCATAATTGCACCATTAGCAGACAGGCTAATAAATGGTTTATCTCTGTTAAACAAGAGATTGAATTACCCTTAGTTGCCAGTGACCGCCCCTCTGTAGGCGTGGATATTGGCATCAAGGAATTAGCTGTTTGTTCTAATGGTGAGGTGTTCTCTAATCCCAAGGCTTATCGCAGGATGAGTAAGAGATTAAAGCACTTGCAACGGGCGGTTAGTCGGAAAGAGAAAGGCTCAAACAACCGAACTAAAGCAATCCGTAGTCTGGCAAAAGTTCACGCTAGAGTGTCCAATATTCGCAAGGATGCTATTCATAAACTCACTACCCATCTTGCCAAGAACCACAGCGAGATTAAGATTGAGGATTTGAGTATCAAGGCATTCTTAAAGAATCACAAACTAGCAGGGGCGATCGCTGACTGCGGGATGCACGAGTTCCGCCGTCAACTAGAGTACAAAACTCAAAAGTTTTCAAGTCAACTCATCCTCGTGGACAGAATGTTTCCCTCTAGTCAGATTTGCTCTAACTGTGGGAATCATCGTCACAAAATGCCATTAAAGGAGCGTGTCTATAAATGTCTTGACTGTGGACATACTTCAGATAGAGACTTGAATGCGGCAAAAAATATCCAACGATGGTTTGCAGGAATTCGTATTCCAATTCGTGTGGATCAAATGGCAAGCTTTGCCAAGATAGCCTGTGGAGTGGACAAACCTTCTGTTAGTCATAGCAGAACCACGCCGAAGCAGGAAGTAAGCAGTAAATTTAGACAACTATCTATTTCTAATGTTGCCTAGGTTTGCATAGGTTTTACAGAGCGGAGCATCAATATTACCCTATTCAGGAACTTTCCTGAAACTAATTTCTCCTACCTCGAAATATCTGCCTCATGCGACAACGTATTTTTCTTCTATTTACCTTATTTTTCCTAACTTTTGGGATCACAACTTCCTGTAGTCCGGGGACTCAGACTAGCAATATCCAAGTTAGTCCCCTAGCTACTCCTTCAGTTACAACCCAGTCCAATGCTGATGACAATGCCTTGCCCCTCCGGATCTGGTGGGCTCAGGGTTTGATCCCAGAAGAAAATGCGGTAATTACCAAATTAGTTAGTGATTGGGAAAAGACAAGTGGCATTGATGCAGATATTTCCCTGATGCAGGATATTAATATCAAGGGTGAGGTGGAAAAGGCTCTGGCTCAGGGGAATCCCCCAGATATTTTGCTGACGTTTACGGGAGATTACAATCTTTATCCTCGGCTGGCTTGGGATGGGCAGTTGGCAGATGTGAGTGGTGTCCTAGAACCAATTAAAAATGCCTACGTACCAGCAGCTCTAGAATCTGTGCGGTATCGCAATAATGTGGTAAAAAACCGGAGTTACTATGGAGTTCCCATTGGTCAGCAGGAATTACATACTATGTTCTGGCGAGATTTGATTGAAGAAGCTAATCTGACTGTTGAGGATATTCCTAGGGATTGGCAGGGTTTTTGGGCGGTGTGGAAGCAGGCTCAGGATAATCTCCGGGTGAAGGGCAAGAAGGATATCTATGGTTTGGGCATGACAGTTTCTGATGTTGGCACAGATAATTTTTGGCAGTTTGAACATATCTTAGAAGCTTTTAATGTCAAGATTGTCAATGAGCAGGGGGAGTTGATTATCGATAATCCCCAAGCAAAGCAGGGAATTGTGAATACTTTTAGGTTGCTCTCAGACATTCAAAAGAAGGGATACAATCCGCCAGAGGCGATCAGGTGGGGTGATCCAACTAATAACTTTGGGTTTCTCAGTCGTCAAGTAATTATGACCCAGAACCCTACGGTGTCCATTCCCCTCAGCCAGAAACTGCCGGATAATATCTACAACAAAAATTCCCGCGATCGATATTTCAACAAAATTGTCACTATCCAGTTTCCCAACAAACCTGATGGATCACCAATGGTATACCTAGCTAGTATCCGGCAGGTAGTAATGTTTTCGGCTTCCAAAAACCAAGAAGCGGGACAAAAATTCCTGAATTACTTAGTAAAGCCAGAGAATCTAAATATATTCTTAAAGGAAGCCAACAAGGGGAGAATTTTTCCTGTCCTCAAAGATCAACTAAATGAGCCTTTTTGGAATAATCCTGAAGACCCTCACCTATCGGCAGCAGCAGAGCAGTACCGCCAACCTTCCCGCCTCCTGCCCATCGTGAATAATCCTGCCTACAGTCAAGTGCCAGCCCAACAGGTATGGGGTAAGGCTTTGGTGCGGATAATTAGGGATAATATCTCTCCAGAACAGGCAGCAGAGGAGGCGATCGCTGATATCAAGGAAATTTTTACTGCATGGAAATAATGTAAATAAGTTGTAAATAACTTGTGAATAACTTAACTCTTTAAATAACTTAACTGACTTGTCTGTGAATCGGCTAAACTCAATAAATTAACTCTATTAGCTATCTTTAATTAGCCATTCTTGATTGACCCCCAGTCTCCCCCTAGTACCATGAAATTCTGGAAAACAAGTCTATTGACACAATTGGTAGGTTATTTCTCTATTCTTTCGGTGGTGACAGTGAGTATTGTTTCTACCGCAGCCTATACCAGAGCCAGAAGTGCCTTAGAAAGATCGGTCAGCGATCGCCTCACCGTTGCTACTGCTCTCAAGGATTATCAGTTGGGAATTTGGGTCACAAACCAGCGTCAAGATGTCATCTTCATTAGTCAGCAGCCGGATATCCAGAAGGAAATTGAAATTCTGTTAACCAGAGACAGTGATTCTGCTGAATATACTCAATCCTATACAAGGCTGGAAAATTATTTTAGTGAACTGATTAAAACCAAGCCCAATCTCAAGAGTTTTTTGATTACAGATAATGGGGGATTTGTGGTCTTTGCTACTGATCGCTCCCGTCTTGGCAAATTCCAACCCCTCGGTGCGCCGACTACCTACTTTACCCGGGAAGGAGCGGGGGCGATCGTCCCCAATTTCTACACTGTCCCTAATACTGGGAAGTCTGCCATCACCTTTGCCACCGCCATTGTTGACCAACAAAATATCACCATGGGGGCGATTACCGTTGACTTGGATCTGATTGAAGTTGATGAGTTGATTCGGGAGCGGACTGGCTTGGGGGAAAGTGGCGAAACCTATTTAGTTACCCAAGCCCAAGGAAAAAATATTTTTATTTCTGGAGCACAATCTAGCCAAGAATTTCCCAATGGGGTGAAGAGTGTAGGTATTGATGCAGCGATCGCCAGACAGGACGGGATTGGCTCCTATACCAACTATGCTGGAGTCCCGGTAATTGGGGTTTATCGCTGGTTGACGGATCAAAACCTTGCCCTGTTGGCAGAAATGAGTCAGGCAGAAGCCTTTGCCCCTGCGAACCGTCTGGCGCGGGATATTTTATTAATTGGGTTAAGCTCTGCCGGAATTTTACTAGTGGCTGTATACCTGATGTCTCGCCGCATTACCCAGCCCCTGATGGCGATCGCTGACACAGCAATCCAAGTCGCGGGTGGCAATCTCAAATCCAAAGCCCCTGTCCTCACAGAAGATGAAATTGGGCTATTGGCAAGGGCTTTTAACCAAATGATTGGGCAACTCAGTCAATCTACAGATCAACTAGAAGTCCGGATTAGTGCAGCTACGGCAGAACTCCAAGACACCTTGGCTAACCTTGGTTCCATTATTGATAATATTGCCGATGGCTTACTAGTGGCGGATCCCGACGGTACCATAACCCGCTTCAATCCGGCTTTATCTAGGCTTTTTGATCTTGGAGATGTGGATTTGACCGGAGAACTCTGCCAAGATTTATTTAGCAAAGAGGTCAACCAACTCATCGCCCAAGCCAAGGTAGACCCCAGCAATATTTATACCGCCGAATTGGCTCTGGCAAACAATCGGATTGGCAAGGCAGTAGCCACCGCAGTTATCAAAGAAAAGGAAGATGCAGTTTATCCAGAAATTCATCCAGAGCATGACCATCTTAAGGAAAAAGTTCTTGTGGGGGCTGTGATCCTGTTTCGAGATATCACCACAGAAAAAGAAGTAGACCGGATGAAGACGGATTTTATTTCTACGGTTTCCCACGAACTTCGCACGCCTCTAACTTCGGTGCTGGGTTTTGCCAAGATTATTAAAAAGAAACTAGAAGAGAATATTCTGCCCGCTGTTAATACAGAAGAGAAAAAGGTGAATCGGGCAGTAAAGCAGGTGAGTGAAAATATTGACATTATTATTTCTGAGGGAGTCCGCCTGACTTCCTTGATTAATGATGTGTTGGATATTGCCAAAATGGAGGCGGGGAAAACTGACTGGCGACAGGAGCCATTACAGATCACCCAGATCATTGAGCGGGCGATCGCGGCTACTTCGGCGTTGTTTGTCCAAAAAAATCTAGAGTTAATCCGAGATTTTGCGGAAGATATTCCCATTACCTTAGGAGACCAAGATCGCTTGATTCAGGTTGTGATCAATCTCCTGTCTAATGCGGTGAAGTTCACTGACCAAGGAGGGATCACCTGTAGAATTGCCTATGTACAACCAGAAATTATTGTCAGTGTGATTGATACGGGTTTAGGGATCAGTGTTGCCGACCAACCCAAGGTCTTTGAGAAATTTAAGCAGGTGGGGGATACCTTGACTGATAAACCCCAAGGCACAGGGTTGGGGCTGCCTATTTGCAAAGAAATTATTGAACATCATGGCGGCAGGATTTGGCTAGAGAGTACTGTGGGGGTGGGTAGTAATTTTTCCTTTAGCTTGCCAGTGTCTGAACGGATAAAAACGGAAGTGAAGACCATCGATCGCCAGCGATTTCTGGAACACCTCAAGCAACAGATTGCGCAACAGAACCAAATTCCTGAAGACCATCCCAAAGTGATCCTGATTGCGGATGATGACCCTAGTATTAGAGAACTATTGCGGCAAGAGTTGAGCGGGGAGGGCTACATTGTGCAGCAGGCTGTGGATGGACGGGATACGATCGCCCAAGTGAAGGCAGGGAAGCCAGACCTACTGATCTTGGATGTAAAAATGCCGGAAATTAGCGGCTTTGATGTGTCGGCGATCCTCAAAAATGATCCAGAATACATGGATATGCCGATCATGATTCTTTCGGTAGACGATAACAAATCCCGTGGCTATAACCTAGGTGTGGATAAATACCTGACCAAGCCGATCGACAGTAAACTGCTCCTAGATGAGGTGAAGGCTCTCTTGGCTCAAGGCGTATCTAAAAAGCGGATTCTCGTGGTCGATGATAATATCTCTACCGTCCAGACCCTTTCGCAGATATTGCAACAAAAGGGTTATATTGTGACAGAGGCTCACGATCGCCAAGAATTTTTGGAAAAGGTTCGTACAGAAAAACCTGATGTGATTATCGTCAGCGATCTCCTCTCTGCTCAACAGGATTTAGTCAAAACCCTGCACCTAGAAACTGGCTTAACTAACGTAGTGTTATTTTTACTCTCAGATAGGAATCCAGACCATGGCGACCAGTCTTAAGCGGCTTGTATCGAAACCAGAACATCGCTCTCTGTTGGCAGAGATGTTGCAGTTAATCCCCCAAGCCGTAACGATTACTGACCAAGAGGGAAAAGTCCTGCTAGAGAATAAATTAGCCCTAGAAACCAATCCTTCAGACAAACTTTTGACGAAAGTATCAACTCAATCACCACCTAAATTCCCGATTCAAGCAGAGTCAGATATCTTGGGCTGGGTGATCGGGGAGGCGGGGGGATCGATCGCCACCCTGCTCAACTATCTGGTGGTGCGGGAATTGGAAAAAAAATCTCTGATTGCTGACACTCTAGAAAAATATAAAGAAATTAATCTCCTGTATCGGGTATCTAGTGAACTGGGTTCTTACTTAAACATTGAGGCGATCGCTGGTTTTGTTCTTTCTGAAGCGAAAAGATTAATTAAATCCACCTCTGGATGTTTGTTACTAATTACTCCCAATGGTGAGGATCACGAGAATAAACTCAAGACGATCGCTGCTTTTGGGCAGGAATTAATCTTTAATGATCCTTGGGAAATCAATCAAGGGATTATCGGCGATATTATTGCCCATAGCAGTTCTGAAATTATTGATAATG
Organism: Microcoleus sp. GA_180221_E-2-1-MAG-45_12; assembly: GCA_020692245.1. GTDB lineage: Bacteria > Cyanobacteriota > Cyanobacteriia > Cyanobacteriales > JAAUUE01 > JAAUUE01. The sequence continues at coordinate 53,435 of JAIMKT010000008.1, read as the reverse complement.
TCCTAGAGGATTCCCGATTTATCCCTAGACCCTACCCCATAGGTTCTCTGATCTGTAATGCTTTGCATGTGAAAGGTAAGGTTATTGGTCTAATCTTGCTGAGTCATGAGTCTCCCATCTCTTACACCGCTGCTGATCTCAAACTCCTGATTGCCATTTCTTCCCAAGCTGCTGCTGCCATTGATAATACTCTGCTCCACGAACATAAGCTCCAAGAAGAACGGATCAAAACTAACCTCGGACGCTACGTAGCTTCCCAAGTTGTAGATGCGATTTTTGATGTCGAGGGAGATATTTCCCTAGCTCCAGTGAAAAAAAATGTCACTATTCTATTTTCTGATATCCGCAACTTTACGACCCAGTGTGAACTCCTTGCCCCAGAGCAAATCGTGGAATACTTAAATGGATATTTCACAGCCATGGTAGAGGAGATTTTTAGCTACGGCGGCACAGTGAATAAGTTTGTGGGAGACATGATTGTAGCCATGTTTGGCGCACCTTCCCATCTAGAAAATCATGAGCAGAGAGCCATTGAGACTGCGATCGCCATGCAGCAGCGCCTGCAACATCTGCCTGTAGATTGGATCCGAGAAAATTTCCATACAGGTATTGGGATTAGCTCTGGAGAAGTGGTGGTGGGAAATGTTGGCTCCCCGCAACATATGGATTATACTGCTATAGGAGATGAGGTAAATATTGCCTCTAGGTTGCAATCCTTAGCAAAGGGCGGTCAGATCCTTGTAAGCCGTAGTATCTATGAGCTAAATCAAGATAAGTTTGATTTTAAGTCGGTGGGCAATCTTAATGTAAAGGGGAAGCACAATGCGGTGGAAGTCTTTGAAGTGATCTACTAGGTAGCGGATAAAGATGAGTAAAAAAATATTAATTGTTGATGATGAACCTCATATCAGACTGCTCCTGACCCAGACCTTAGAAGAGTTGGAAGATGAAGGAGTCGAAATTTTGACCGCTACTAACGGTGCTGAAGGCTTAGAAATTATCCAAACTGAAAAACCAGATTTAGTATTTCTGGATGTGATGATGCCCCAGATGAATGGCTTTGATGTCTGTAAGGCGGTGAAGACAAATTTAGAAATTACTAAGGTATTTATTATTATGCTGACAGCTAAGGGGCAGGAGTTCGATCGCAACAAAGGCATAGAAGTCGGCGCAGATTTATACATGACTAAACCCTTTGACCCCGATGAAATTCTAGAGAAAGCTCAAGAAATTCTCGGTCTTGCCCTTTAGCCCTTCAGTCTTGCTTGATATATGCATGATCCCCACGATTCTCTGGAGTCTAATCCAGATAACAATCCAGACAGTACTAATTTTTCTACCCCACCGGACTCATCACCAGAAATGTCTAATTGGGTAGATGAGGCGATGGCAAATCCAGTTAGTCCCTCAACTACAGCCAATAGAGTTACCCTTGGGGGTCGAATTTCTCGCCTTTCCCCACAGCAGCTAACTACCCTCGCTACAGTAGAAACTGCTTTTCTGGCTAGCACTGCCAGTTTGTTGTGGCTCATTGATTATTATTTCCCCACGGGCCCAGTTTTGCGGGTATTCTTTCCGTTGCCGATCGCCCTAGTTTATCTCCGTTGGGGAGCAAGGTCAGCATGGATGGCAGCCTTGGTTTCGGCGTTGCTATTGTCTGTTCTCATGGGGCCGACGCGGGGGATATTTTATACGATTCCCTTTGGGGTGATGGGAGTCCAGCTAGGCGCTCTCTGGCGGCGGGGGGCAAGTTGGGGATGGTCAATTTTATTTGGAGCCATGATTTCTGCCTTTGGATTTTTCTTTCGGTTTTGGCTATTGTCCCTGATGATGGGGGAAGACCTATTCTCTTTAGTGATTGCCCAAATTACTGAGTTTCTTCAGTGGTTGTTTCTGCGGTTTGGTTGGTGGCAAGTGCCAGAAGTGTGGATGGTACAGGGTTTTGCCTTGGCAAGTATTGTGTTTAACAGCTTTGTCTATGTCTTTGTAGTACATATAGTATCGATGGTGACTCTCGATCGACTAAAAATTGCCATTCCCCGCCCCCCCAAATGGGTAAGAGTTTTATTAGATTATGACTAAGTTTTGCCAAATAGCGATCGTGAATAGCGATAAGGAATCATGCCTGTAACAAATCACTTCTATTATCCTCAGCCCCTGAAGCCATGAACTGGAAACGCATCTTACTAGGAGAATTTTCTCTACAACGAGTTATTTTCTCGCTACTTTTTATCTATGTTTGTATCGCTGCCTATGCCTATTTTCTCACCGACAATATTATTTTTCTGCCCCGCCCTAGTAGCTATGGCAATGTGCAGGAGTTAGTCGGTTCGAGGGAACAGAGCTTTATGCTTCAGAGTAGTAATGGTAATAGAATTGCGGCGGTCTATCTGCCCAATGCAGGGGCAAATTATACAATTCTCCACAGTCACGGCAATGCGGAGGACTTGGGAGATGTGATGTTTATTTTGCGGAAAATTCAGGGTCTGGATTTTAGTATTTTTGCCTACGATTATCAAGGCTACGGCAGGAGTGAAGGGACACCAACGGAAACGAATACCTACGCTGATATTGATGCGGCTTTTAATTATCTAACACGGGAATTAAAAATCCCAGCTAGTCAAGTTTTGGTTTATGGTCGATCGATTGGCAGTGGACCAAGTGTGGATTTGGCTAGTCGTCAACCTGTGGGAGGACTGATCCTTGAAAGTCCATTTTTAAGTATTTCTAAGTTCTTGGCTGTGGGGAATATCTTTCCCTTTGATAAATTTTCTAACGTTACGAAGATTCCTTTGGTGCGATCGCCAGTCTTGATCATGCACGGTCGGAAAGATGAAGTGATTCCCTTTGCTCAGGGAGAGGAACTATACAATACTGCTAATCAGCCTAAACAAAATCTTTGGGTAGAGGAAGCGGGGCATAATGATTTTATCGACGTGGCGGGCAATGATTACGATCGAGCCATGATGGATTTCCAAGCATTAGTTAGAAATAATCCCCAACCTCAATAATAAATTTTGGGAGTGGACTTGGAGCCTAGACTCAGCAATCATCTCCCGCCAACACGATAAATTATAACTAAAAATCACGATTAAACTATACCCCAATCTAGTAATCTTGGGGAGTTTTTCTAAGCTTCCACCGCAACTGCTTCGGGAGCCACGTAGGGTTCCTTCACAGGTTTGGGGGGTTCCACCTTAAGAGTTAGGTAACGAATTACCTCTTCGCTGAGACGCATAGTCCGTTGCATCGGTGCTACATGGTTGCCTAGGGCGGCATAGTTCATCAGCACATAGATCCCATCCCGAAATCGATCGATCTCGTAGGCAAGACGGCGGCGACCCATGAGCTTAATTTCTACTTCTTCAACCCCAGATTCTACTAAGAAAGTGCGGTATTTGTCGATCGTGGCATTTACCTGCTCCTCATTAAGGTCTGGACGCAGGATATACATAGTTTCATAAAGTTGTTGAGCCATTTTTTCTCCTTATGGACTTGAGGCTTCCTAGAATAACTTGAGTAATAAAATACTTTTAGTAATACAGAAGCAAGGATTTTTAATTATACTACCCATGGGGATGGGGCGGAAGATTTTTTTAAAGGTTAAGGGAAGGAGGTACAGGGAGGTAAGGGATTGATATCATACAAAAATATCTTCAAGCATCTTGACCATGCTCCTTAGTTTCAAGACCGAACTAAAACCCAACAACAAACAGTTAACCCTTTTTAGAAAAGCTTCTGGCGTAGCTAGACACGCTTACAACTGGGCTTGTGCTACTGTGCAATCATGTCTTGAGAACAAAGAAAAAGCTCCTTCAGCCATTGATCTACATAAGCGATTAATTGCCGAAGTCAAGCCTAACTGTGAATGGTATTACGAGGTTTCTAAAGCTATTCCCCAAAAGGCAGTAGCCGATCTGAGAACAGCATGGGATAGATGTTTTAAGAAAATCAGCAAGGCTCCCAGATTCAAGAAAAAAGGTCGCAGTGATTCTTTCTACCTTGAGTATGGAACCGTAGCTAATCCCAAAATCAGGAACGATGGTAAGCGAATAAATCTGCCTAGCATTGGCTGGGTAAGACTAGCGGAACCATTACCCATGACCGCCATACATAATTGCACCATAAGCAGACAGGCTGATAAATGGTTTATTTCTGTCAAACAAGAAATCCAATTACCAGAAGTAGCCATTAACCGCCCATCTGTTGGTGTGGACATTGGCATCAAGGAATTAGCTGTTTGTTCTAACGGTGAAGTCTTTCCTAACCCCAAGGCTTATCGCAGAATGAGTAAGAGATTCAAACACTTGCAACGGGCAGTTAGCCGTAAGGAGAAAGGTTCTAAAAACAGAACTAAAGCAGTCCGTAGTCTGGCAAAAGTTCACGCTAGAGTCTCCAATATTCGTAAGGATGCCATTCATAAACTCACTACCCATCTTGCCAAGAACCACAGCGAGATTAAGATTGAGGATTTGAGTATCAAGGCATTTCTAAAGAATCACAAGCTAGCAGGAGCTATTGCTGACTGTGGAATGTATGAGTTCCGCCGACAACTAGAGTACAAAACTCAGAAGTTTTCAAGTCAACTCATCCTCGTGGATAGAATGTTTCCCTCTAGTCAAATTTGCTCTAACTGTGGGAACCATCGTCACAAAATGCCACTGAAAGAGCGTATTTATAAATGCCTTGACTGTGGATATGTGGAAGATAGGGACTTGAATGCGGCTAAGAATATCCAACGATGGTTTGAAGGAATTAATATTCCGATTCGTTTGGATCAAATGGCAAGCTCTGCCAAGATTGCCTGTGGAGTGGACAAACCTTCTGTTAGTCATAGCAGAACCACAATGTACGGTGAGCGAAGTCGAACCGTGAAGCAGGAAGTAAACAGTGAATTTAAGCAATTATCTATTTTTGAGGCCACTGAGCCTTGCCGAAGTGATGTTGCCTAGGTTTGCACAGGTTTTACAGAGCGGTATATAATTGCTTTGAAACTTGCTTTTCAACAAATCCTTTTCTGGGGATAGCCGAGTATTTAAATCGATTATTTGACTTCTGCGTGGGGATTTGCTGGGTACTTTTTTTAATAAACACCATCTATAAATTTCTATGGCATTGCGCTACGTCCGTGTGAGAACTACTCCGGGGCAAATCTATTATGGATTGTTGACCCTCGATCGAACAGTTCATGTCCTTGATGCCCCGCCTTGGTTAGAAGGAGAACCTAATGGATTAGAGCTATCTCCTGAAGACTACCAACTTCTTGCCCCCTGCGCCCCCTCAAAAATTGTGGCTGTCGGTAAAAATTATCGGGCCCATGCTGCGGAGATGGGAACCCCTGTCCCCAAGGAACCTCTTTTGTTTCTCAAGCCACCCACGACGATTACGGCGGCAGACAAAGAAATTTATTATCCACCCCAGTCACAACGGGTAGACTACGAGGGAGAACTAGCTCTGGTGATTAGCGATCGAGCTTGTAATTGCACCCCCGCCCAAGCTCGCAGTAAAATTTGGGGTTACACGATCGCCAACGATGTCACGGCAAGGGATCTACAAAAAAGTGACGGACAATGGACAAGAGCGAAGGGGTTTGATAGTTTCTGTCCCTTAGGTCCGTGGGTGGTCAGAGAAATCAGCCCGGCAGCACGGGTAAAAACCTTTCTGAATGATGATCCTGAGCCAGTGCAATCTGCCCCCATCAGTGATATGGTTTTTTCGCCAGAGTTCCTTGTATCCTATATTTCCCAAGTCATGACTCTCCTACCGGGGGATATTATCCTCACGGGAACCCCCGAAGGCGTAGGTGAAATCAAGCCCGGCGATCATGTGCGGGTAGAAATCGAAGGCATTGGGCATCTGCAAAATAGCGTGGCAATCCGGCAAGTTACAACTAGTTGCTAAGGGATGGAGGATTTTTTGCTAATTTCTAGGGATTATCTAAGATTTCTCTTGAGACTTAGCGAACTTGGGCATAAACTGCTTCAGAAATAGTGGGCAGTTCGGCGTAGCGTCCGAGGACAGATTGGACGATCGAGTAAACACAAGCAGCCAAAGTAGCTAGGAAGATAATATTAAACAGAGTTTCTGTAATTAAGTTTTGTCCCAAAGCAGGCATCAGAACTCCGAGCAAGAGACTACACAAGGTTAGGGCAATGTCTAGCAGAATTGCTTGCATCGCATTAAAACGGATAAAGTGGGGTACTTTCTCATTGCGGACTACGAGCAGAAATAGAAGAAAGAAGACTACAATTCCTGCAAAAGGAATTTTCCCATAGATAAAGATGACGGGAATCAGAGGGACAAATAAAAATTGTAATGGAGGAAATTGTGCTATCAGATAGCTACCAAAAGGAATCACAGAAACTAAGGGAAGGGCATAGGGTAGGCAGGCAAACAGCCGATCCTGAATTGTTTTTTCTCCACGCCAAGTCATGATTACTTATCCTTTGTTTGTATATGTTGCATAACACTTTTATCTAGAATAACTTAGTTTTCTCTTTTGCGGTGGTTTTAAGGCTGAACGGTTAACTGTCCTTGACAAACTAGCTGCCCGGCTGTCACTGATAACTCCTCGATCGCCACATCACTACCTAAGTCCAAAAGAAAATCCTTGAGGTCGATCGCCCCCTGGGTAGGAAGTTGTAACCGAGGCGAGGTCAAGGCAAACTGATGAAGTGGAGTCAGATTCAAGCCAGTTTCTAGGGTGATTAATTCTGGAGAAGCGATGGCTGAATTGCCTACTAGAGTTAGAGTTCCCGGAGTTATAGTTGCTTGTTGCCAGTGGATTTTTGCAGGGATTTGGGAAAAAACTGGGGAGCTATTTGAACTATTTGAACTATTGGCTAAAAGAGTTTGTAAAAGTTCATCCAGAGCTTGGGAGAGCAGAGGGGAGGTAAGGGAGGCTTCGAGGTCTGGGGCAGTGAGCTTTAATTGCCCAGTTAGAGAAATGGGTTCTCGGAGTTGAATAGGTTTGCCCCGGAGAATTTGCCGGAGGTTAATTTTGATATTTTTCCCAGTCAGGGCAACTTCGCTGAGGTGCAATTCTTGATAGACAGCGTGGGTGGCAGTGAGATCAACTTGGGGGATTTCTCCAGAGAGGAGTTGTTGGTTTGTGCCGTGGACTGTCAACTCTAGGGTCTGCACCTGGGATACCTGCGATCGCAGCCATAGCTGTAGAGCCTTCGACAATAGTTTACTGAGCATCTCATCCTGAGCCAATCTGTTTCTCCTTGCTGCGATCGAGCTAGTATTTACCTAAATTTATAATTGAAATTCATGATTAGGATTTATCCCTAACCTAGACTAGCATGGTGTTTAACCGGGATAGAAATGATAAACTCGGTTCCCTCTCCTAATACTGATTTACAGTCCAAATTCCCTTTGTGTTTTTCCACCACGATCGAGTGGGAGATCGCTAAACCTAGTCCAGTACCTTGACCGACGGGTTTAGTGGTGAAAAAAGGATCAAAAAGGCGATTGAGAAGCTCTGGCTTGATGCCAATACCATTATCCTTGATGCTAATTTGGATCCATTTATTATTTTTGATCATTGTTTGGATCTCAATCTGGGGGGCAGGGCAGGAAAAATCTTCCGGGGGTGTTTCGATCGCATCGATCGCATTACTCAAAATATTCATAAACACCTGATTGAGTTGCCCCGCATAGCATTCTACTTGGGGTAGGGTACTATAGTTTTTGTGGACAATAATCTCCGGTTGATTACCCTTAGCTTTGAATCGATTTTGTAAGATCATCAGGGTACTATCTAGACCTTCATGGATATCAACGGATTTCATTTCCGCTTCATCTAGACGAGAGAACGATCGCAGGGATTTGACAATTTCTCGGATGCGCTCGGCTCCCACCTGCATCGAATCTAGCAATTTCGGTAAATCAATCACCACAAAATCGAGGTCTAAATCTTCAATCTTGGCTTGGAGGGCAAGGCTAGGGTCGGGATATTCCCGTTGATAAATAGTGAGAAGTTCGAGGAGATTATCAGCGTAGGTGCGGGCATGGGTTAAATTGCCATAGATAAAATTCACAGGATTATTAATTTCGTGGGCAACCCCAGCAACTAGCTGCCCCAAGGCGGACATTTTTTCTCCCTGAATTAGTTGGGTTTGAGTACGTTGCAGTTCTTCTAGGGTCATTTCTAGCTGATTAGCTTTTTGTTGCAGGGCAATGGCAGACTTTTGGAGGGCAAGTTCTGAGTCTTTGCGATCGGTCACATCCATCACAATCCCAAAGGCTCTGGTTATTTCTCCAGCATCATCGTAACTATATAAACCTTTGCTAAATACGTAGCGCACAGAATTATCAGGGCGGACGAGGCGGTACTCAATCTGATGGGGCTGACCAGCCGCACTAGACCGGGAGAGAATATCTGCAACATGCTGACGATCGTCGGGATGAATTTTTGCCAAAAACTCCTGATAAGACAGGGATTCTGCCCTCGGCTCCAACCCAAAAATCCGAAACACCTCCTCAGACCAAGTAACTTTTTGAGTTGTAATGTCCCGTTCCCAACTCCCCACATGAGCCACTTTTTGGGCTTCTTGCAGCAATTCTGCCATAGTTCTTGCCTTTGTTTCCTTGGTCTCTAGAGCCGTAAAGGAATCTTGGAGCTGGAGAGCCATCCGATTAAATGCCCGTGCCAACACCCCTAGCTCTCCTTGACTATGCACGTCTACGGCTTGGTTCCATTCTCCTTTAGACAGGGCATCTGCTGCTTTAGAAAGGCTTTGGATCGGTCTGAGAATCCGCTCTGAAGTGTACCAGCCAGTTATTAGAGCCAAAATAAAAGCCCCTAAACATAGATAGATAGTTGATTGACGATTGGCATCGATCTGTCCCATAAAATCACTTTCGGGATTGACCACGACGATCAACCAGTCTAGCTCTGGATAAGCTCGCAGGGGAGCAACTTGAACTAGCTCTCTTTTGCCATCGAGGAGGAAATCTAACTGTTGTTCTTGATTGATTCGCGTGAGATTTTGGAATCGATCGAAGAGAAATGCGGTGGATTTAGCAATGGTCGGGATGTTGCTGGAAGTAGCCCTCAGTCTGCTGGTCTGCCCATCAATAATCAAAAAAGGTCGCTCTTTGACGGAACTTGCCACCAAAAAGCCCGATCGATCAAGAATAAAAGTTTCCCCAGACTTGCTGACTACGAGATTTTTGAGGAATTCTCCAATCTGGGATAGAGGTAAATCTACTCCAGTCACGCCTAAGAGCTGTTGCTGTCGATCGTAAATCGGCACGCTGTAGGTAATTGCCAAGCGGGGAGTATTAAACTGAGTATAAATGGGACTCCAGACAGGCTTCCCTGCTTCCACGGCTCCTTTGTACCAAGGCTGACTCTGTAGATCAAATTCAGGTTTGGTCTCAATTAACTGTTCTGACCCTAAAAAATTTGGATTCCCCGAACTCAGATTATAGGTAGAAAATCCATAATTATTTTCAGGTCTAGAAATATTTACCCGAAAGGACGCTTGATCAAACTGTTCTAAACCAATAAAGTTCTTGTCCGTAAAACCAAATTTAATATGGTTGACAGTATCAAAGAGTCTCATCTTTCCTCGGACATTATCGATCAATTCCTCCGGTTCTTGAATACTTATATGTTGGTTCAAAATCTCCTGAAGACTGAGCTGGGTAATCAATTGGGGAGTAAATAAGTAATCTTCTAAGCGTTGTTCAATTCTACCAACGATGCTCGATCGGAGTTGACCGGCAACATTATTCACCGCCTGCTGCCCATTTTCGAGGGAGAGCCAACCAATTAACGCTATTACCGCCACAATTTGGAGGACAAAAGGAATAATCAAAACCCGGCGGAGTGAAGCTTGGGCCGAGTGTTGAGAGAATTCTTTGGTGATGGATTTTCTAGGCATTGTACCGGGAAAGAAGGAATTACCAATTACTATACTAATGGCATATTTAATGATGCACCAGAATCATACCAATGGCGTACTAATAATTACAGCGTTTTTCAGCTACATGAATATTCGATCCTATATCAATCCTGATTAATTCTTTAAATGATTAGATTGAATAAATGATTAGATTGAACAACTAGATTAAATAACTAGATTAAATAACTAAATATTAACTAGCAATACCCAGACCTTAACTTCCGAAATATTACGTATTACTCTCCATTACTCTGACAAATCAGAGATGACTTTTACTAAGCCAGATACGACTCTTGCCAACTTATCAAAATTAATTTTATCAATGGTGTCGTCTAGGGTGTGGTAATGAAAATAACGATAGGGAGCTGTATCTGTCACCATAATTCCTTGATATCCCTGTTGCCAAAAAGCCCAATGATCAGACCAAGAAATACCGGGGATCCAACTTGGTAAAGATGCTCCTTCTGATGGAAATTGGACATGACGACGAAATGAGGCGATCGATCGACGGACTAAATCCCCAGAGTTGAGATTACCAATAAAAGCAATAAAATTACCTTGGTTTGGATAAAATAAACTCAGAGGAAAAGGATATTTTTGGCTACCTTCCCTATCGGAGAAATATCCCATAGTTTCCAAACTTAGCATCGCCACAACTTTTATCTGCGGGTCTATTTGTTTGGCATAAACTAGACTGCCCATATTTTCTGTCCAAAAGAAGGGCGGCTCTTCGTTGGTAAACTCCACAAAACGAATTGTCCGCTTAGGAGATTTGTTGGCAAATATTCGAGCTAGTTCGAGGACGGCGGCTACACCAGTACCATTGTCGTTAGCACCGGGACTGGAAAAAGCAGAATCGTAGTGAGCCGCAATGATCACAACTTCCTTGGGATACTCAGTCCCTATCTTCTCAACCTCCAGATTATAGTAAGTATTGTTGTCAATCTTGTATTCTTGCTGATGTACTTGATAACCTGATTGAGCCAAATTAGTCTCTAGAAAAACTTTTGTAGCATTTAGTCGATCGTATTGGCTAGAATTCCTTGCCCCAATCTCCACCGCAATTTTTTGGATATCTTGTCGTAATAAATTTTGAAGTGCTATTTCTTCTGGCTGTAGAGGTGGCAGCGATTCTTGATAACTTTGTCCGGGCATCGAGAAACTTGTTAACCATAGCCAAACCCCCAAAATCATCAAGATGCTCAGAAGTATTACTAGACGAATCAAGGCTGCCTTGCTAGCAAACTGGACTCTAAACTTACTACTTCTAAGGGGTTGGCTCATTATTTTTTGAGTAATTTTTGAAGGATTGAGGTATTTCGTAGCTATTATTGTAGCTATTATGAATGAATTTGAAGAGCATAATTGGGGTTGGCAACTTCAACAATGGGGGCAACAGTTTGGTGAGTGGTGGGAACTCCGCACCCAGCAGCTAGGTAGAAACCTGCCAGATTTTTCCCTTGCTGATTGGCTAGAATCTCTGGCTCTGCCGCCTTGGGTATATCAACTATTATTCTGGGTATTGTTGGGTCTAGCTTTAATTGCTTTGGGGCTATTCTTGGGTCGGATAGGGATGCCTTTTTTGCAACGATATCTCAAAAAAAATCAAGATCGATCGAACTCCCTTAAAAATCGTCAATCAAAACCCCTAGTTACCAAACTCTCTGTGAGCCAATGGTTGAGGCGATCGCAACAATTTCAAACCCAAGGTAACTACACTGAGGCATGTCGCTGTCTCTATTTTGCCCTTCTCCAACTATTAGATGACCGGGAAATCGTTCCCCAACAACCGAGCCGCACCGATCGAGAATACCAAGAACTCATTGCCTCCTTGCCCCAAATTTCTCTATACAAAATCCTGTTGCGTACCCACGAAGAACTTTGCTTTAGTACCCGACCTATTTCTGCCGAAAGGTTTAGCCAATGCCAGCAGGCTCTGGAGGAGATTCTGAACCAATGAATAGAGTTTTTACCAACAAAAAATGGCAACTGGGAGCGATCGTCCTCTTGGGATTAATCCTGTTATTTACAATTTTCACCAGTCCTCAACAGCAACGCCTCAATGATGGCTCTACCTTTAGTCGGCAACCCAGTGGGTATGGGGCTTGGTATGCTTCTATGCAGGCTCAGGGGGCGGAAATTCAGCGCTGGCAAAAACCGATCGAGGCTCTGACCAGCAACCAACGGACAGGGATTACCCTGCTGCAAGTTTATCCCCGATCGATAGCAAATTTTTCCCTAGACCCGAAAGAGCGAGCCTGGTTAGCCTTGGGTAATAAATTGGTGGTTTTGGGAGTTAGTCAGCCCGTTACGGAGGCGGAATTTTTGACTACCCATCCTAGTGCGGCGGGGTTGGTGAAAATTCAATCTAGTCGGCGGCGCATTCCTAACCCTTTAATGAATCGAGTCCGGGAGGTAATTCCAGAAACGCAATTACCCGATCAGCCAGCAGATCAAATCTTGGGCGATCGCTACGGATCCATCATTTGGCGGGAAGAAATTGAGCGGGGAGAACTAATTCTCGCCACCACACCCCACCTCGCTGCCAATGCTTACCAAAAAGAGCCGGGAAATTTTCAACTTCTGACCCAGCTAGTTGATCCCAGCAATCAAATTTATGTAGATGAATACCTCCACGGCTACCGCGATCGAGAAGAAATTGCCAAATCTGGGGTAGGAAACTGGGCCAGCTATCTGAGACAGACTCCGGTGTTTGTGGTTTTCTTGCAAGTGGGGGTGATTTTCTTGGTGTTGCTAGGGGGCTACAATCAACGTTTTGGGCGAGTGGTGTCCTTAACAACGCCGAAAGTGAATAATAGTGAAGCCTATATGCAAGCGATCGCGGCTGTCCTCGAAAAGGCAGACTGTACAGATTTTCTGGTGGAGACGATCGGCAAAGCAGAACAAATCAAACTCCAAAAATCCCTAGGTTTGGGCAGTAGCCTCATTGCCCCAGAACTCCTCCTCCAAGCCTGGACAGAGCGCACGGGCAGACCCAGAAGTGAATTGGCAAAACTCCTCCACCAACAAGCCCTAATTACCCAAAATCATCAATCTCTGAAGCCTCCAGCCCTACTTGCCCTCCTCGAAAAATGGCGGCAGTTATCTTCAGGTTCTTCCGATGAAATCACTAAGTAGGGGTGCAGGGCAACCGCAGACAAAATCACACAAATTTCAATCACAAATTTCAATCTATGAACTCTACAAAAAGCCAATCTTGGGGAATGTATGCTACGGTTTTGCCGCCAGTAATTTGGATGGGATTGCTATATTTTTTGCCGATCGCCATCCTTGTTTCCTATAGTTTCTGGCGACTAGAAGGGTTTGAAATTGTCCGGGAATTTAGCCTTACTAATTTTCGGTCGATCGCCACCAATACTTCCTATCAAAGTGTGATTCTGAGAACCTTAGCCACTGCCCTTGGTGTCACAATTATCGACATAATCATTGCCTTACCTGTAGGCTATTTTATTGGCAGATATACAGGCAAATATCAAACTATTTTCACCCTCCTAGTGATTTTGCCCCTGTGGTCTAGCTATCTTGTCCGGGTGTTTGCTTGGAAAGTAATTCTGGGCTACAACGGGGTTTTAAATAATCTGTTGATATTTTTGGGAGTGTTCGATCGACCCAGCCAGATATTTCTCTACAACCAATTTTCCACCACCCTCACCTTCGTCCATGTCTGGCTCCCCTTCATGATTCTGCCCATTATTACCGCCTTTGAAAAGCTGCCCCCAGAGCTACTAGAAGCCTCGGCGGATCTCAATGCCAAACCCTTGACTACTTTTTTTCGAGTCGCCCTACCCCAAGTAATTCCCGGAGTTTGGGCAGGAGCCATTAGTGTTTTCTCCCTGACTATGGGGGACTTTATTACACCCAGTTTGGTAGGGGGAACCAATGGCATCATGTTAGGAAATCTCATTTCTTCCCAGTTCGGCATTTCCTACAACTGGCCTCTCGGTGCAGCCTTTTCTCTGTTGGTAATTATCTTTGTTTTCACTGCTCTAACTTTTGCCATGAAACAAGGAGCTTTAGATAACTAGTCTTGAGGACAGTAATTCTCGTTTTAGGGCGTATATGCTAAAAAACGGCATCAGAAAGACTTTATAATAAAGCCAAAATGATAAAGATAGTCTGAAGCTTATCCAACACCCCCATGAGTAGCACAGAAATAAAAGAAGCAGTAAAAAATCTTTCAAAAACTGAATTGGTAGATTTTCTCGATTGGCTCGATGATTATCGGGAAACTGTTTGGGATCAAGAAATTGAAGAGGATATGAAACTGGGAAGACTAGATCATTTGATTTCAGAAGCAAAGAAAGAATTTAGGGAAGGAAAGTGCCGTCAAATATAGCTCACTTCACTACTTCTCGTTTTTGGATATTTTATTCTCAGTTACCACAAGAGATACAAGTTTTAGCAGATAAAAACTACAGAATTCTGAAAGATAACCCTAGACATCCATCACTACACTTCAAAAAAGTAGGAGAACTCTGGTCAGTTAGAGTGGGCAAGAACTTCAGGGCATTAGGTTTTGAGGAAACTGAGGAGATAGTATGGTTTTGGATAGGGGCGCATGAAGAATACGAAAAAATCTTAAAGAAAAGTACATAACAAAATTTTTACAAGATGCAAATTCACACTCCTTGTCAGCAATACCCAAGTCTTATTGGTCTAAAAAATCAAATAAAAAATTAGGCAGAATTTTTCCGTGTAATATCCAGTGTATGGTATATTGACATTCAGCTTATATGTCCTACAGTAGTGACATTAGACAGAAATTCTCCGTCTAATACATATATTGTGAGTATTGTAAGTCAAGCATTTTGTGTTCAAGAGTTGTATCTATGGAAGAGAGTTACAAAACTGAGTTTGGTAAACGTTTTGATGTTTTGGAACAATCAAAAGAGATGGATATTTACCGAAACTTTCAGGCTTTGCAAGCTAGTTTTAGTGTTTTTATCGGTAATTTTGATGAGCTTACAAGAGGGTTGGGGCATCTTAAAGACTCAAGGAGTTCTCTAGCTATGTACAACAATGACCATAGAGATAATATAGAGAGTTTACTTGAGCAAAGTTCAAGGTTTTTTCATAATTTCCTAGCATCTGCATTTTCATTAATTGAACATACAAGGAAAATTGTTAATAGGTTATATTCTGGAAAAGCATTCAAGGATGAGTATCAGAAAAAGTTAGAACAAGATGTAATTAGTCAGCCCATTCATAGTTTTGTAAAGGAGTTACGGAACTATAGTCAGCATTACACTCTACCTATCCTAGCTCTACAAATGACTTTCCTTGAGGGCTTTGAAGACTTTGATTTTAGAGTTAAAATTGACATCGAAATTCTCAAACAATGGGACAACTGGAAAGGAGCAAAGTCTTATTTAGATGGGCTTGGAGACAGTTTTTGTATAGAAACTATAGCTAAAGAATATTTTGTTCTCATTCAAAACTTTTATGGCTGGCTTACACAGCGTCAACTGAGTGTGCATAAAGCAGATTTTGAAAGACTCCAGCAAATGCAGCAAGATTTAACAATTTAGATTGGATTATGTAGTTTTTGACAGCAAGCTAATACTTCAGCGCAGTGGACGAGCGAAAGTTGGTGGTGGAGTTCTAGAGTTATTTGCCGACACTGGCTTTTGCCGTTAAGTGCGATCGAGCTATTTAGGTTGGGTTGACGAAGGGAAACTAATAATTCTTTAGCTACTTACTTCGTACGCTTCAGAAATCGCCAACTAGCCCTTGCTGCACCGACCGAATGAAGCATTGATTGCCCCTCACTTTGTCCGTTAGGTAGCAAGTTTGGGTGACAGATGATTTTAATACCTTAATTCAGCAACGCCCTTCATTTAGTTCTGGGAGGCAATTTGAATATTTTCCCGGACAGAAGCGGCCGATCGATGCAACTGCTCCAACTCTTCTGGGGTTAATTCTAGCTCGATAATTTTCTCTACACCTTGCTGCCCCAAACGACAGGGAACACCCACAAAAATATCTTTTAAGCCATACTGTCCTTCTAGATAAACCGCCGCCGGAACTTGCCGTTTTTGGTTATCGAGAATTGAGGCAACCATGGTACAGATAGCTGAAGCTGGGGCAAGGTAGGCTCCACCAGTCCGCATCAGGTTAACAATCTCTGCTCCGCCATTGCGAGTCCGTTCTACAAGGCGATCGATCACCTCTGGCTCCATAAGTTCCGTAATGGGAATCCCCCCCACCGTCGAGTAGCGGGGCAGAGGTACCATCAGATCACCATGCCCACCCAACACTAAGGCACTCACATCTCGGATCGAAACCTTTAATTCTTGGGCAATAAAGTATTGAAATCGGGCCGAATCTAAAACTCCCGCCATCCCCATGATCCGCTGGGTGGGTATTTGGGTGGCTTGCCAAGCGAGGTAGGTCATGACATCGAGGGGATTGGTGACGAGGATCAAGATTGCATGGGGAGAATGGGCGATCGCCTGTTGAGCAGCTTGAGTGACAATTTCGCCATTGATTTTTAAAAGGTCATTCCGACTCATACCCGGTTTGCGGGGCAGTCCGGCAGTGATGATCACAATTTCCGAATTGGCGGTATCAGCGTAGTCATTAGTCCCCAAGACTTGGCGTTCGTATCCCTCCAGACCTCCAGCTTGATTCATATCAAGGGCAATTCCCTGGGGCATTCCCGGCACCACATCCAACAAAATCACTTGCGCCAGATTTTTCTCGATTACCCTCTGAGCAAGGGCGCTGCCAACTTTCCCACCACCAATAATTGCAATCCGATAAAGATTATTCATCATAATTATCTCAACTAATCCTTGCTTTGGCGGCGCTCTCTAGTTAATTGATCCACTGTATCACCGATGACGGCAGTGAGACTCTTGCGGGTTTGGGAGTGATTTTCCTGTTCTAGCTTCAGGGAGGCAAATAGGCGATCGCGCTCTTCGAGGACTTCACTGAGGTGCAATTGCAGGTCTTCAACTTTATCTAGGGCAGCAGCTTCAGCGCGAAGTTCCCCGATCGGATTATTGACCTTCACCAACAAACTTCCTCCCGGTAACTGCCGTACCTGTTCTTTGAGAGCCTCCATTTGTTGTTGGGCTGATTTATTTTCAATGCGGCGTTGTTGGGCTTCGGTGTTGTATAACTGTCGCCAGCTATCGGCACTAGCTTGGGCGGTTTCCAAGTCCTGCTCTAGCTCTGAGATTTTTTGCTTCAGAGATTTGATCTCCTCTAGCCATTGGGTAATATCTTCACTCATCCTCTTCCTCTCCAAAAATCTGCCAAACTAGATTAATCTAAGATTAACCTAAACCTAATCGAAACTAGCCTGCATCTAAGCTACTGATTAATTAAATTTCTTGATCTTAATACTAGGACACGAGGAGGATGTCTGAAAAGTCTAAATTTGCCTAGCATTGGTGACTAAATTGGAGATCATTAATAATTACTCAATAATTACAAGAAGCCATGAGTTCAATGCTTCACAAAAGTGATTATACTAACACCCCTATATTGCCTAGCCTGATTACTCCAGAGCAGATAGCATCCTATCGCTTTACTGCAACTCAAAGGGATGAGGCACGGATACAAAAATTACAAAAGAGGCGATCGCAAGGCATGGTAGTGGCTCAGCAAGCCGCCCAAATTCTTAAGCAATGGGGTGCAACACGAGTTATCCTCTTTGGTTCTATCCTTACCGAATATTTCCATGAAACCTCCGACATAGATCTAGCTGTTCAAGATTTACCTGAACATGTTTATTTTCGATCAATAGCTAGATTGCAGGATATTAGCGACTTTGCAGTAGATTTAGTAGAAATACAAAATGCCACCCCTTATATTCAAGCAGCGATCACCCACGGACTAGAGCTATGAAAAAGTACTAGAGAAAAACTTGGGGAATTGCCATGAAAGGGAAGCGATAAGTTAATATCGTTAGTATTGTAGATTGATTGTAGATTGACTACTGGGTTGACTGTCAGTGGTCGATCGAGATTCAGCAAATTTAATGTTTAAGGAGTACGCTGGTGGACTCAGGGAAGCAGGAAATCTTAGGCTACTTTATTGATGAAGCTAACGAACATCTAGAAACTCTAGAAAAAGGTCTGCTAGAGCTAAAAGCCGTAATCTCAGATAACGAGCGGATGAACGAGCTATTTCGGGCTGCCCACTCGGTCAAAGGCGGAGCGGCGATGTTGGGCTACACCAGTATCCAAAGCACAGCCCACCAACTAGAAGATGGCTTCAAGATTCTCAAGGAATATCCCATCAAAATTGACCAGCAGCTAGAAACTCTATTTTTGAGTGGGTATGACATCCTCAAGGAATTGGTAGAAAAGTTGCAAACCCCCTATGGCTTGCAGGATGAAGAGGCGGCAAGGATTATGCAGAGCGCCCAACCTACTTTTGCCCAACTCCAAAACTATCTCCAAGGGCAGAGTGGCGGCTCCCCGGCTCCCATCCCTGTAGTTAAGAGTGCCACCGCAGTCAAAACCCCCGATACCAATTTTGCCCCCCAGACTATTAATATCCTCCGGCAAATGTTGCAGCTCTTTAAGCAAAAAGAAACCCCCAATAGTCGGCAACAACTCCAGAGTATGTGTAGTCAGTTGGCTCAGTTGGAGCAAGCCCGGGAAAATTGGCAGACCTTGATCAAGGCAGCTCAGGCAGCGATCGCCAATAATGATAATTCCTACCAAGCCCTTGCCCCGGTGGTGATCAAGGAAATCAAACAAGCCAGTGACTGGATTCAGACAGGGAAAAATAGTGCGATCGCCCCCAGCCCAGCCCTCCAGAAACTCTGTGAAGTCGCCAAAGTTCCCCAAGTCATGCTGCCCCTCGAACCCAAAGCCGCCGCTAAGGTGATCATGCAACAGATGACCAAACACCAAATTCGCCAACTTATAGAAATCTTAGAAGCAGGAATCCGGTAACGTGATTGATCCCATTGACCCCAAACTAGCCCAGCAACTCCAATTTATTGTCGAGATTGACAAGCTCAAAAATATTCTCCGCCAGAATTTGATTACCGATGCTTCTCGCCGGGAAAATAGTGCCGAACATTCTTGGCATTTGGCGATGATGGCGATCGTCCTCGCAGAGTATGCGCCCCCAGAGGTAGATTTATTACGGGTGATTAAAATGCTCTTGGTTCATGATCTGGTAGAAATTGATGCAGGGGATACGTTTTGTTATGATGCCCAGGGCAATGAAGATAAGAATTTGCGAGAGTTACAGGCTGCCGATCGCCTCTTTGGTCTCCTGCCCCCAGAACAAGCTCCCGAAATCCGGGGAATCTGGGATGAATTTGAAGCCCAACAAACCGCTGATGCCCAATTTGCTACGGTACTCGATCGTCTCCAGCCTTTCCTTCAAAACCAGCAAACCCAAGGCGGCACTTGGCGCATTCATAACATTACTCCCCAACAGATTAAAAAACGGATGGCTCCCATCCAAGCCTTTGCCCCCGGACTCTGGCAGGTGATCGAAACAGGTCTACAATCGAGTATTCAAGCCGGGTACATTATCGACCCAGATTCTTTATCCCCTGAGTTATCATCTATCTAGAGCCGCGCTAAATCCATGACAAATTTTCCCTTGCTCAGTAACCACCAGAGAACTAATCATGAGGTTATGGCTCCTAGCCCTCAATATTCTTTGATTATTCCGGTTTTTAATGAGGAAAAAAGTATTCCCGAACTTTATCGGCGAATGCAGCAGGTGATGGATAGCCTTGATGGGACGGTGGAGTTGATTTTGGTGAATGATGGCAGTAGCGATCGCACCCTGAGTTTGCTGCGGGAACTCCAAGCTCAAGACTCACGGGTTTGTTATCTGAGTTTTGCTCGAAATTTTGGGCATCAGGTGGCGGTGAGTGCGGGGTTGAACTATGCCAGAGGGCTAGTGGTGGTGATTCTGGATGCAGATTTGCAGGATCCGCCGGAGTTGATTCCCGAATTGATCGATCGCTGGCGAGAAGGCTACCAAGTAGTTTATGCCCAACGCACCAAACGCCACCAAGAAAGCTGGTCAAAGCGGCTGCCTGCCTACATTTTTTATCGAGTCCTCAAGAATCTGGCGGATGTGGATATTCCTACGGATACGGGAGATTTTTGTTTGCTCGATCGCATGGTGGTAGATGTGTTGAATGAAATGCCAGAGCGCGATCGCTACCTGCGGGGGTTACGGTCTTGGGTGGGATTCCAACAAACTGCCGTCTTCTACGAACGGGATCCCCGCTATGCCGGAGAAGTAAAATATACCTTTGGCAAATCCCTGACCTTGGCAATTAATGGCTTAGTCTCTTTTTCTAAGATTCCCCTGCGTTTGTCTACCTATATTGGGTTAGCTGCCTCGATCGCCGCCATCTTTATGGGAATTCTAATTCTCTACTGGCGCTTACAAATTCCCGGTTCCCCCCTCACTGGGTTTGCCACAATTATGATTGGTATTTTCTTTTTGGGGGCAGTGCAGTTGGTGAGTATCGGAATTTTGGGGGAGTATGTCGGCAGGATCTATGAGCAGGTGAAGGGCAGACCCCTGTACATTTTGTCGGAAGTGGCAGGCTTTAAGAGTCTAGAAAAATATGCCCCCGATCAAGAAAAATTTCGGGAAAAATATAAAGAGGAGTCTAAGGAAAAATAACTCAAAAAATACCTCACCATAGCCCATGACAAATTCGGCTCCCATGGCATACCATAGCTAAAGATATTAAAGAGTTCGATCGGGAATATTACAGGATAATCCTCATTATTCCCCATTATTTACAGTTGGATTTTCACAAAAACATGATCTTAACTACTACAGATAGCGTCGGCGAAAAGCGAGTCATCACCCATTTAGGAATTGTCAGTGGCGAAGCCATTCTGGGAGCAAATATTTTTAAGGACTTTTTTGCCGGGATTCGGGATATCGTCGGTGGTCGATCGGGAGCCTACGAAAAATCTCTCCGGGAAGCCAAGGATACTGCCCTACGGGAAATGAGTGAGCAAGCCCAAAAACTTGGTGCTAATGCGGTGATTGGCATTGATCTAGATTACGAAACTATTAGCCTCAGTGGAGGCGGAAGTATGTTGATGGTGGCAGCTAGTGGCACGGCGGTGAGAATTGCCGAATAAATAATTGCCAAATAAATATTTAGCAACAGCCAGAAATAACTGGAGATAATTTGCCAGTAGTTTATTGAGAGCCTTTGCGTTTATCTGTATTGGCTTATGATATTTTTGAGATATAATTGCTCAACTCTGGGGAAGTAGCTAATTGCTGACAGAGGGACATGATCCACATTGGAAACTTATGACCATAGAAAAAATTGTTGAACAGGCTCTACAGGATGGCTATCTGACCCCGGTGATGGAAACGGAAGTGGGGCGCATTTGCGATACAGCCTCGGAGTTGTCCATCGAAGAATACATGGCTCTCGATCGACTGATGGGCGCACTGTTAACGGGGGAAGTAGTTGCAGTTCCCCGGAAGCAATTTATTAATGTCATGGAAGAATTGGTTTTAACCGAATCCATTACTAGAGTCGCTGAAATTGAACAAAGTAGCGATCGAGTCCTTGATGTGGGAGATATCGCTGCCTACGCCCTCAACCGCCTGCCGCCCCTCTACGCCACCACGGAAGAAGGAGCCAGATATCAGCGCCAAAGAGCCAAGGAAGCCCTCCATGAGCTAATCACCCAGCAGGTAATGGAGGCTATCACCCAGAATGTAGACCACCCAGATTTTGGCTTGGAACGGGCAGCCCTAGGCAAAAGTAATGGTACCGATGTCCTCCGGCAGGTCAGTAGCCTCCTTCAAGTCTATGCCCCCAACTATGAACAAAAATCTCCTCCACCAGACCTAGATTAATCCTGAATTTCGGGAACTATTGGGCAAACCTAGCTATCTACAAATATATCTGCAATAAAGAATTATATTATTTTTCCTAGAGCCACCCATGAGTACATCAATTCCTGTATCTTGGTCGACTGAGGTGACAATCCCTCAAAAACCAGTGTCTCCAGATAAGCTTTCCAATTACGAATTAATCCAGTTTTGCCAGCTAGGAACTAGTCCCGATCGAGCCGCCTTTGCCGAACTTCTCCGGCGGTATCAATCCCATGTGGACAAAATTCTCTATCATCTCGCTCCTGACTGGCAAGACCGGGCTGATCTGGCTCAGGAAGTGTGGCTCCGGGTTTATCGACATATCCAGCGTCTTCAGGAACCTGCAAAGTTCCAAGGTTGGCTGAGTCGAATCACCACGAACTTATTTTATGATGAGCTACGCAAACGCAAACGCCACGCCCATCCCCTCTCCCTTGATGCTCCCCGCCGCCTTAGTGATGGGGAAATGGATTGGGAAATTGCTGCCGATCAGCCCAGCCCCGATCAAAATATGAGTACTCGTGAATTTTATGAGCAGCTCCAGACGGCGATCGCTGACTTACCGGAAGTGTTCCGAACCACGATTGTCATGCGAGAAATTCAGGGTTTATCCTACGAAGAGATCGCTGAAATTACCCAAGTTTCCCTAGGGACTGTCAAATCTAGAATTGCTAGAGCAAGAGCCAGACTACAATTTCTACTCCATGATTATTTAGATCACTAGATAATTAAACGAGACAATAGGAATTAAGCAATCCAAATTAATACCAATAATTAGTGAAATGAATAGCTAGATACTTAAGGAAATCTATGATTAAATGGTTAATCTAGATCATTTAGATCATTGAAAATAGATACCTAAAAAGCTGTTTTGCAATTAATTTCAAACCGTTAATTTAGACCATCTAGATCATCTAAAACATCAATTTTCACATCCATCTTTTACATCAAGAATTAAAAATTACTCTGCCCGATCCCTTAGGGGGTGATACCCAATGTTTGACAACACCAACGCTTACAATCCAGACCCTAACCAAAACTTTGCTGCCGACTCCTTTGGTAAATCTCCAGAGTTGAATGGTTTGGAAAAAGATGACTTTGAACTGCTGAGTGCTTTTCTAGATGGGGAAGTGACGGCGATCGAACGGCAACGAGTTCAGCAATTGTTGAGTAATGATCAGGAAATGCAAAGGCTTTATCAGCGTCTGCTCAAACTCCGCCAAAATTTTGATAGCCTCCCTGTCCCTGTCCCGACTAAATCTTCCCATGAACTTTGCCAATGCGTGTTTGCAAGGGTCGATCGACGACGGCAGCAACGGTTTATGATCGGCTTCGGAGGCGCGATCGCAGCTATGGCAGTGGGAGCTTTTTCTTTAATGCGTCCTTCTACCCAGAGCCTACCCCTACAAATGGTACAGGAACCAACCCCCAGCAACCGCCCAGAGTTACTCATGATTGCTGTCAACCGCCCCGTAATTGAAATTCCCGCCAGCATGACTGAGGAACCCTACCCTTCTCCCCTACAAACCAACTAGACAGTGAACAGTGAACAGTGAACAGTAAACAGGGAACAACAAGGGTTGAGAACTACAACTTCCCTGTACCTTCTTTACCTCCCTGTACCTCCCCTTACCTCCTGATAACTGATAACTGATAACTGATAACTGTTCGGGTGCATCTTTGGGTGTACCCATTTTTGTGTGGATAGATTTGTGTTATTTACGGGAAACTTTCAGGATATCCGGTAAATCCCTAGAAATAAGAAAGTAAAGCCAGATTATTTCTTTGGATAATTTTGGATAAGCTGGGTAATTCGAGTGATTCGGGTATGTTGGGTAATTTCGATCAATAGGGTGGAAAAGTTATGGCATCAGCAGTCAATTGGGAGTTTAGCGTATCTATCAATCATACGGGGGACGATCGCTACTATTTGAAAGTCGAAAACGTGCCGGCGGGGGGAATCTTAGCTGAGGCGCAGGTGTCTTGGGCAGTGGAAGATTGGTTAGCTCGGACACGACAGTTAATGAATGATCCCCTCCAAGATATCCTCCAAGGGCGAGATACGGGAACTTCTCAACAGTACAATTCCCTAGAGAATATGAAATTTGCTCCCAACTTGGTTGATCTGGGGCAGGAACTCTACGATGCGCTATTTCAAGGAACCATCCGGGATAGCTGGCTGATGGCTCAGGCGATCGCCCAACACTATCGATCGGTACTCCGGCTGCGAATTGGTCTCCGGGGTATAACTCTGCCCCGCCTGCCCTGGGAAGTGATGCACCACTGGAATTGTCCCCTCGCTGCGACTACAGATATTACTTTTTCTCGGTATCAAATTCTCTCCCGAGCCAATGTTACTCCCCGCAATTCTCATCTAGCGACCTCCCTACCCCTAAGGATTTTGATGGTGATTGCTGCACCGGGGGATCAAGAAAGTCTAGAACTCCGTCAAGAAGCGGAACATTTGCGATCGGAACTCAAAGACCGAGGATTAGCTGCTCCCATGTTAGACCTCACCATCCTCGAACAACCCGGACGGGAGGAACTAACCTACGCCCTAGAGCATGGCAATTATCATATTTTTCACTACTCTGGTCATAGCAATCTTGGTTCTAATGGGGGAAATTTATTTTTAGTTAATAATCAAAACGGCTTGACGGAAACCCTCAGCGGCAATGATTTGGCAGGTTTGCTGAGTAATAATGGCGTGCAATTAGTCGTGTTTAATTCCTGTCGGGGAGCCTACAGTGCTGCCTCGGAGGTCACTTCCACCACGGGCAACTTAACTCAAAGCCTGATTAACCGGGGAATTCCGGCGGTGCTTGCCATGTCGGAGCGGATTCCTGATAATGTTGCCCTGACCATGACCCGCCTATTTTATCGCAACCTCAACCAAGGCTACCCGATCGACCTTAGCCTTAGTCGGGCTAGACAAGGACTCATTTCTACCTATGGCTCCCATCAACTCTACTGGGCTTTGCCTGTTTTGTATCTCCATCCAGATTTTGATGGTTTTCTGTGGCAGGATAGTACCTCTGGGTCGGAGTTGAAGCAGGTTTGGACTTTGCCTCAAGAGGAGTTGGGATTGCCTCACAGGAATTTGCAGGAAAGTTTTGGCAATGGTTCTCCTCAGAATTTGCATAGAAATCTATCGGGGGAGTTGTTTAATGCTGGGGATAGTACCAAGGACGATCGAGGGCAAAAGAACAGGGGCTTAGAACTTAGAGATTATGAGCCTAAAAATTATAAAGAGATCGATCAAGCCAATTCTGCCGATAGCTTAGAGTCGGGGAATCCAGATATCTTAAACCTTGATGAGTTAGACCAAGATAATAGCGATCGTCCCCTGATTGCGCCGGAAGATATGAGTACTTTTTTCCGCCATAGTCGGGAAACGGTTACTTTTGAGCAACCAAAAATTAGCCCCGTAGGTCGCCCATTATCTAACCAATCAACTAATCAAACCACCCTCCAAAAGCCTGCGGAGACTCCTAACCAAAATACTTCTCAATCTTCTTCTCAATCTTCTTCTCAATCTCCTCAACCCACCCCGCAAACTCCCCAGCAGGTTAGTAATCAAACTAATTCCCCAACTAATTCTCAACCTAAAACCAATTCCCCTGCCAACTCATCTAGACAAACCAAAAGAAACCAAAAAACTCCTACTCCTCTAGTAACTCGATCGCCCCAAACCCTTGAGCTAGAAGCTAAACCTAGTAAAGGATCCGTGGGAGCTTGGTTGAGTGTGTTTATCCTCTTTGGAGCGATCGCCGGAGCCGGAGGCTGGTGGTATCATCAACAGCAGATATCTTCCCCTGAAACCAATCAGATCTCAACTCCCGCCCCTCTTCCCCTCGTTTCTAGTAGCCCAGAGGTAAATTCTCAGATAACTTCTCCAGTCGCTTCTCCAGTAAATCCTGCTATCACTCCTGCTGCCCCAGAAAAAATTGATATCAAAACTGCTGATACTCCTGCCATTGCTGCCTTGGGGAGCCAATACTTCCAAGATGGAGAAATTGCCAAAGGGATCCCAGTAGTCCGGGAACTGCTCGATCGAAATGCCCTCGAAGCTGCCAAAACAACACTTGATAAAGTCCGACTAGAGCAAACGGAAACCCCAGAGTTAAACTTTCTCCGGGGCAGATTAGCTTGGCAGTCTATCAAAACTGGAGGTCGGGATTATAGTCTAGAAGATGTGTGGCAGTTCTGGGAGGCAGCTAGTAAAAACGAGCCAGAGTCTGTGGTCTACCTCAATGCTTTGGGCTTTAGTTACTACGAAGTGGGAGATTTTTCTAGGGCAAAAGATGTGTGGCTAACTGCCTTGAGAATTATTGAATCTAGCTCTAGTAGTCCTATCAGTTCAGAAATTAAGCCCGGAGCTAGCCTAAAAAATGATTTTAATCCTAACCTCCAATCCCCATTCACAAATTCCTCATCAACTAACTCACCCTCAAGTATTTCCCCATCAAATATTTCCCCATCAATGGCGATCGTCGAGAATAGCGACAAGCTCAACACCTACGCTGGTCTGGCTCTAGTTTTTCATCAACTCAGCGACAATCTCTTGAGAAGGGAACGTAACCTGCTTTTGAATGAATCGGCTAATCTGTATAAGCAAGTCATGCAAGCAGATGGGCTTAAATATCAGCCAGAAATTTTAGCTCGCCAATGGCTATGGACTAACAAAACTATTCAAGACTGGACAGCTTTGGGGAATTAGGGGGAAAAATTAAAAACTCCCCACCGTTAAGTAGGGAGTCTCTGTTTACCGCAATGCCGTTTTACCTCAGTTTATGACCTGGAAGAACCAGGTGGGTGCTACTGTATCTCGCTTAAGTTTCCGAGTACTGGCTCGGTATACGGCTGCAAAACAATCTTGAGCTCCCATTTAAAAACCAACATAGATCAAAAAACAGTATTGGCAGTCACCAACATCGCCGTAAAATCTTTATCTATTATAGACAAAATAGAAGGAATATAAAGAGGATAGACAAGTTTATTTTCACAGATTTATTTTCTAGGAGCAGGATTGATGAAGGACAAATTACTGGAGTGGTTAAATTTATTTCTGGTTGCTGATGTATTTTTGGTGTTGTTTGGGTTCTTCTGGCTGGCTGCGGCAGTGGTGGGTCGATCGTTGAATATTCCCTTGGGCTTGGATCTCTGGTACACGCTCTGGAATCCTCTCTTTACTCCGGCGATCGGGCTACTGATGGGGGGAGCAATTCTCAGTGGGATTATTAGTCAGATCAAAAAGAAGCTACAAAAAGAGTAGAAAGATACTTGTAAACCCCAATGTTACAAAACGTTACATAACTGGGATCAGTATAGGGATATGCTTCATCATTTCTTAGCTATTCCTGCCCAAAGATTTCCTTAAGTTCCTGATATTATGGAAGGCTGAGGATTAATCTCTGCAACCATTATTTCATTCCTTCCCCTAAGTTTTACCCCAAGCCATGCCTAAGAAAAACCGCCCGACCTTTGCCAAGAGCAAAAAACAATCTTCTGTTGCGGGCAGCAGTCCTCATCGTGTCGATCGCAGTCCCTATCGGGGTGTCGATCGTCCTGCCGACCGTTTTGCAGACCGTAGCGATCGCTATGATCGTGATAATCGTGACAACCGTGACAATCGTGACAATCGTGGTGATACTTTTGTCGATCGCCCTACCCGTTTCTCTGATGCCCCAGCTAGAGGTGGTAAGTCTCCCAGAAGCCGCTACCAAGGAGAAGATCAAGAATTTGCCCCTAGAGAGACCCGAAACTTCCGTAATGAAAACGAGGTAGCTCCCCGCCGTCGTCAAGATGGTGATTTTGCGCCTAGAGATTTTGCGCCCAGAGATAAGGATGCCCGCCCCCGTTACCCTGCTCCCGGCAGCAGACCCCCGAAAGCGAAAAAGACCCAAGGTGGTAGTAATTCCTTTAGCAAGTCCCCCGCCCCCTATCGAGACCGCACAGCCAAGCCCCGATGGGAGCAAGAGCGAGATTTTGGTGGTTCTAGGGATGGCTTTAGAGATGATTTTGGTGGAGAACGGCGACCAGCACGGCGAGATCAAGGTGATGATCGCTACAGCCCCAGAGGAAACAGCCCTAGAGGAAATAGTCTGGATGACCGGGGTGGCGATCGCTACGGTAAACCTAGTGGTAAATATGGTGATAAGTACAGCGATCGAGGGGGGAATAGATACGATCAGAAATATAGCAATGGATCCCCAGATAAACAGACTGGCTATGGCGATCGCCAAGGAACACCCCGTCTAGGCAGAGGAATCGGTAAACCTAAACTAACTCAAGGCAGCGATCGAGAGTTTTCTGATTATGCCAAACCATCTCCTGTCCTCTCGACAAAATCCACCTCAAAAAATGATTTTGATGATTACTCTGGAGAAGAATTCGATACAGCTACTCCCTTGGATTATTTAGGTGCTTCTGGAGAAGATTTTGAAATAGATCAGATAGATCACGAAGCTCAATTAGACCATGAAGATCAAGAAGATCAAGACGAGTTTGATTCTCCTAGTTCTCTTGATGTAGTAGATCCGGAAATGGCGATCGAGGATGTTGATTATCCAGCCCCTCCCAAAATCTCTAGGGAAGTCGATCGAGTTGATTCTCAAAGACGGCAGGATTTTAGACAGCCAGACTCTAGAAGGAAAGATTTTAGACAGGAAGGCAATTCTTGGGGATCTCGCCGGGACGCTTCTAAGTTCGATCGATCTGAGCGGGGCGATCGGGGTGATTACGATCGATTCGAGCCAGAACCAGAGGTCGAAGAAGAAATGGATCTAATCTATGGTCGCCATCCTGTGATCGCTGCCCTAGAAAACCAACGTCAACTAAACCGCATCTGGGTAGTCCCTCAACTCCGCCATGATCCCCGCTTCTATTCTCTATTGCAACAAGCCAAAGCCGAAGGAGCCGTGGTTAATGAAGTTGACCCCCGCCGTTTAAGCCAAATTACTGACGGAGCCAACCATCAAGGTATTGCTGCCCAAGTTGCTGCCTACGACTATGTGGAACTAGAGGATCTCATTGCCAAAGCCAAAGCTGCCAGCCCTGATCCCCTCCTGTTAATTGCCGAAGGGATTACTGATCCCCATAATCTTGGCTCCATGATCCGCACTGCCGAAGCCCTCGGAGTCCAAGGGGTGATTATTCCCCAACGCCGAGCCGTCGGTATTACTGCCGCAGTTCGTAAGGTTGCCGCCGGAGCTTTAGAATTTCTGCCCGTAGCAAGGGTGGTGAATCTCAACCGAGCCTTAGCCCAACTCAAGGAAGCTGGATTTTGGATCTACGGAACCACAGCAGATTCCGGTAAAGTTATACACACCGTTAAATTCACGGGGGCGGTAGCATTAGTTATTGGTTCTGAAGGCAAGGGCTTAAATGTCCTCACTCAAGAGCATTGTGATGAAGTGGTCTCAATTCCTTTGGCGGGGAAAACTCCTAGCCTCAATGCTGGGGTAGCGGCGGCGCTAGTTCTCTATGAAACCTGCCGTCAACGTTGGGATAAACTGATTCATATGTAACTGCATTTGTCAGATCAATTCTCAAATTAACTCACTAGTGTCGGTAAATAGGCAAAAAACAATGAAAGAACTCTGGATTAAGATTCTCCAATTGGTAGGTAAGGCTTTCTGGGTAGAAATTATTACTGAAAACCCCAAATGCACTTACTATTTCGGTCCTTTTTTGAATGAGGCGGAGGCGATCGCAGCCAAGACAGGCTATGTAGAAGATTTAACTACTGAAGGGGCTAGTATCTTCAGCCTCCAGATCAATCGTTGCCGACAGCCACAAAACCTGACGATCGAAGAAGAGTTGGGGGGGGGATTTGACCGGGGAGGAAAGCCGAATCTCCTCGGTCAGAGTCTTTAGAGTTTTGTAAAATTTGCGGCTAACCATTGATCAATGTCCCTGAGGACGACGGGGGCAATTTCCCAGGGAAATAAATGGGCTGTTTGTGGATAACAATGGCTCTGGGCTTGGGGTAAATATTCCGCAGTTTCGAGGCTAGAAGCACTGGTGATGTGTCGATCGTCCGCCCCAGCTAAAACTAAACAAGGACAGGTGAGGTCTGCCAATTGCGGGAGGCGATTATAACCTTGACGGAGAGCTTTACTCAGGGCTTGATTTGCTTCGGGAGTCGTTTGCAGGTAGGCAGGGACGGCTGCTTTTGCTATCCATTGGTAAGTCTCTGGGGTATGGGTTTGGATCAGGTAACGGAAGAGCGATCGCTTCCCAAAGGTATCAATATTCCACTGCCACCCCGGAGATACGGCATTAATCAAAGCAGCAATCCCTGTGTATAAATTATCTTGCCAACTAATGGCTGGATGACTGCCCCGTGGTCTCGCTGCCGTCCCTAATAAGATTAAACCCTTAACCCGTTGGGGTAAACGCAAAGCCAACTCCAAGCCGAGAATCCCTCCCAAAGACCAACCCAAAATCAAGCACTCATCGATCCCCTGTTGATCCAAAAGCTGGGTTAAATCTTCAAGGTGATCAAGCATTTGAAAGTTGCCCCTAGGCTTGCTCTTGCCGTAGCCTCGGAGATCTGGGGTAATGGTTTGGTAGTTTTGAGATAGGTGGTCGGTAAATACTGTCATGGCTTGGCTATTGCCGGGATGTCCGTGGAGACAAAGAATCGGTGTACCTTGCCCCCGAATTTGGAAATGAAGATTAATCATAAAAACATCATAATTTAGCTAGATATCCTTAAAATAGTGGCAAGTATGCAACCCAATGCTGAAAGCAATATCAAAATAGTTGATCTCAAATCCATGAACCAAGATACTCAAAATCATCAAACTCCAGAGACAGACTCTTTGTTGCCCTCTTCTAACTCTGCTTGGCTAGTGGCAGAACTAGACCCAGAAACCATGGCAGCGGTGAGTGGGGGAGCAATTCTCCGCCGGAAAGCCCTGAACCGTTGGACATTCCAATTCCAACAGAATATTCTTAAAACAACAAATATCAGAGTTCGAGTCACAGACCTATTAACTGATGTCACCAATCGTCAGGCTAATCTCGATCTGAGCAGTCAGTTTCATACCCAGTTAACTGCCCTAGAAGGAAATAGACAACTAGCAGATAGTCTTTATCGGGCTGTTGGACTACCTGTGCCTAATTAAATCCTAAATTAATTATCTAATTGATCCTTAGTTAATCCCTAATTAGATAATTCTAGGATGCTTGATTAGCAAGTACAAACAGCAAAAAATACCAAAGCAAATAACCAAGTAAAGGAATAATCGTTGTGAGTGAACAAGAAAATTACCGTAACCTCAGCCCCCTCAACCCAGAGTGCATGGCAGAATTAACTGAAGGTGAGATGGCGGCAATCTCAGGAGGAGTGGTGTTAAGGAGATTAACCTTAAATCGTTGGTTGCTAAAATTTCGGACAAATACCCTGAATTTAGCCACAGTTCAAAAAAGGATAACTACTGATATTCTGGGAGACTCAGTGAATCGCCAAGCTAGTCTTGATCTGAGTAGTACCTACCATCGCCAATTAGCAGAATTACGGGGTAATCGTCGGCTGTCCGATCGCTTCTTCCAAGCCCTAGGTTTACCCACTCCTCTCTAATCCTAGAATTGACCTGAATCTCAGAATTTACCCTAAATTTTGTCGCAACTATCCCCATAACCGTCTGCGTGGGGAACCTTTTAACTTCTGATGGGTGTTTTCTAATAGTTGGGGGATGGGTAGCTGTTCTGGGCAACGGGGCAGACAATCACCGCACTGGGTACATCGATCGCCCTTGGCTCCGGGAACCCAATGTCCGGCATTTCCCAACATTCCATAGCGGTATTCTCCATAGTTGGTCATGTCGTAGGCAACGGCTAGATTTCGCAGACGCAGAATTTCGGGGATGGCAATATTTTCTGGACAGGGCAGACAGGCATAACACTGGCTACATTTATCCGTACCGAGGCTTTGGGACAAATGGGTTTCTAGATTCTCAAAAATTTTTATTTCTGTTGGGCTGAGGGGTTGAGAATAATTACTGGTTAATACGGGAGCTACTTCTGCCGCCGTTGCTGCCCCAAAACTGAGGGTGGTAATCCGGGGATCATTCAGGAGCCAACGATAGGTTAAATCTAGGGGCTGGTGAGGAGCGCACAATTCCTGCAATTTTGGTGGGGGATCGTAGAGTAAGCCGCCTTTATCAGCAGGGGAAATAATAAAAATTCCTAAATCTTGGGCATGGGCTAGGTCGATCGCTGGAGCGTGACGTTGAAAAAAATAGTAGTAATGCAGATTCACAAACTCAAACAAATTAGTCTGAATAGTTGCCAAAATAATTTCTAGGGGTGCATGGGTAGAAAAACCCACATGGCGAATTTTCCCCGTATCTAGGGCAGCTTGAATTGCTGACCAGCTAGATTTTGTCCAGTCTAGATGTTCCCAAGTATTAATTCCATGAATTGCCATACAGTCTAGATAATCTACCTGCAAAAGCTCTAGGGATGCATCAATTTCTCGGCGCATTTTTTCGGGATCAGGGGTGGGTAATACTTTGGTAGTGATGTAGAGATTTTCCCGTAGTACGCCCAGACCAGAAGCGATCGCCTGCCCCAGATACAATTCACTTTTACCATAGC
The DNA here is from genome assembly GCA_020692245.1 of Microcoleus sp. GA_180221_E-2-1-MAG-45_12. Classification (GTDB taxonomy): domain Bacteria; phylum Cyanobacteriota; class Cyanobacteriia; order Cyanobacteriales; family JAAUUE01; genus JAAUUE01. The sequence continues at coordinate 21,039 of JAIMKT010000008.1, read as the reverse complement.
CCCTAGCAGTTTCCAGATGATTGACCCCAGAAGCTAGGGCTGCCTCGATCGTCTCCTGAAAAATCTCCGCAGATTCCAGACAGCGCATCGTCCCACAGGAAAACACGGATAAATTTAAGTTAGTTTTCCCAAAGCGCCGATAAAGCATAAAACCTATTTTCCAAAATATCAATAAAAATATTCGCAGGGGTACAAGGCTTTGCGCCCTCTTTGCTTGTACCTGTTGGCTGTCAAAAGTTCGCCCCTAGAGATAATGTTAGAATGCACCAGTAGCTAATTTTTAATCTTCCCTATGTCTCTTAATCAACGCATTCAGCAATTTTATGACAATTCCTCTGGCTTATGGGAAGAAATTTGGGGGGAACATCTCCACCACGGCTACTATGGGGCTACTGGACGAGAACGCAAAGAACGCCGTCAAGCCCAGATAGACCTGATCGAGGAGTTACTCGCTTGGGGGAAAGTAGGGCAACTGGGGCAAATTCTGGATGTGGGATGCGGGATCGGGGGCAGTTCCCTGTATTTGGCAGAAAAATATCATGCTCAAGTGACAGGTATCACCCTTAGTCCTGTGCAGGCGAACCGGGCAGAAGTTCGAGCCGCAAGTCAGGGGTTGAGCGATCGCACCAGTTTTTTAGTCGCTGATGCCTTAGCCATGCCCTTTGCTGACCAGAGCTTTGATTTGGTGTGGTCTTTGGAGAGTGCCGAACATTTTCCTGATAAAAAGCAATTTCTCCAAGAGGCGTACCGAGTCCTGAAACCGGGAGGATTGCTGCTGATGGCAACTTGGTGTCATCGTCCCCCAACCCCAGCCACGGGGGAATTAACGCCCCAAGAGCAACGCCATTTAGCGGAAATTTACCGAGTTTATTGTTTGCCTCCGGTAGTCTCGATCGATGACTATGAAAACCTCGCCCAAGAGCTTAACTTCCAGCAGATTCGCACGGCAGATTGGTCTAGTGCTGTAGCTCCGTTTTGGGATGCGGTTATCGCTTCGGCATTTTCTTGGGAAGCCCTAGGGGGATTGCTAAAAAGTAACTGGGAGACGATCGAGGGAGCTTTAGTATTACCTTTAATGCGGAGTGGCTATCAACGGAGCTTAATTCGCTACGGCTTATTGTGTGGTACAAAGAGTTAATAAGTTATTAAATTTAGCTGCAAATTCTAGCTACAAATTCTGGTTAAAAACTCTAGCTAAAACTCAATTACAAGTTACACAAGTTAATTACTAAAAAAGGTTTTTTGATTATTCATGAGTCAAGTTAATATCTCAGATAATTTCGCTAGTAAATTTGGTAACTTCGCCCTCTATTTTTGGCGATTCTCCCGCCCCCACACAGTAATTGGTACAACCTTAAGCGTATTAGCTTTGTTTTTGATTTCTCTCTCTGGACAGCTACCTAGTGGTTTCAATATTTCCTTGTCAATACAGCAATACTTCGGAGAAAACTGGAGTTTATACACTAATCAAATTTTGGGAACTTGGTTAGCTTGCCTTGCTGGAAATATCTACATTGTTGGTTTAAATCAATTGGAAGATATTGAAATTGATAAAATTAATAAGCCACAATTACCCCTAGCATCGGGAGATTTTTCTGTCCAAACTGGGAGAATCATTGTAATAGTTTGTGGAATCTTAGCTTTAGTTTTAGCCTCGATTCTAGGAAAGTTTTTGTTATTAATGGTAGCAACTAGCGTGTTAATTGGCACTTGCTATTCTTTACCCCCTATAAGATTAAAAAGACTACCCCTATTTGCAGCTTTGTGTATTCTCACCGTCCGGGGTTTAGTGATTAACCTAGGCTTATTTTTCCACTTTCAAGATACTTTATTTCCTAGAGATAATTGGCAAGTTCCTACCACAGTTTGGGCAATTACTTGGTTTATTTTAGTGTTTACGATCGCCATCGCCTTGGGTAAAGATATTCCCGATTTAGAAGGAGATAAACAATATAATATTAGTACCTTTACGATTAAGTTGGGCAAACAAGCCGTATTTAATCTGTGTCGGGGAATTTTGACCGTGGCTTATCTAGGGATGATCGGGGCGGGTTGGCTATGGCTACCGCAAGTAAATCTTCCTTTTTTAATCATCAGTCATAGTGTGGCTCTAGGTTTATTATGGTGGCAGGGATGGGATGTAGATTTAGAAAGTCAGGACTCGATCGCTCGATTTTATCAGTTTATTTGGAAGCTATTTTTTATGGAATATCTAATATTTCCCCTTGCCTGTTTGTGGCAGTAATCACAATTAGTCACTAGATTAATTATTAGAAAACTTGAGAAATATTAGAAAAATGACAACAGATTTAGACTCAAATTCGGTGATTACTAACTATTGGACATGGCGGGGTTTTTCGATTCGCTACCAAACTGCGGGAACCGAGGGAAAAGCTGTAATTTTAATTCATGGTTTTGGAGCCTCTAGCGACCATTGGCGCAAAAATATTGGGGAGTTAGCAGCAGAGCATCGAGTTTATGCGATCGACCTCTTGGGCTTTGGCTTGTCTGCAAAACCGACACCGGGAGCAGAAGTTACCTATACCTTTGAAACGTGGGCAGCGCAAATTATTGATTTTTGTCAGGAAGTAGCTCGATCTCCAGCTTTTTTGGTGGGGAACTCGATCGGCTGCATTGTCGCCCTGCAAGCAACGGTAATGAATCCATCTCTGGTGCTGGGGATAGCCATGCTCGACTGTTCCCTCCGGTTGTTGCACGATCGTCGCCGTCTGCAATTACCTTGGTATCGCCGTTACTCCGCCCCAATTTTACAAAATATTCTCAACAAAAAGCCCTTGGGTTACTTTTTCTTTTCCCGATTAGCTAACCCCAAAGTCATCAAAAAAGTCCTACTCCAAGCCTACAAAAATCTGGCGGCTGTCACTGATGAACTAGTAGAAATTCTCTATCAACCTTCCCAAACTGAAGGAGCCGCCGATGTCTTTTTAGCGTTTATTTCCTATTCCCAAGGCCCGTTGGCAGAAGATTTATTACCCCAGATTACCTGTCCGGTAATTATCCTCTGGGGAACTGGGGATCCGTGGGAGCCGATCGAGCAGGGCAGAAGCCTCGCCAATTATCCCGCCGTAGAAGAGTTTATTCCCCTACCGGGAGTTGGTCACTGCCCCCAAGATGAGGCTCCAGAATTAGTAAATCCTCTTCTAAATAAATGGCTCCAAAAACATTCCTAAAAACAATTTATCTAAACTTAAACTAGATTAATTTAATTGCTCTCAAGCCAAATAATAATACTAAGGCTACCCCAGTGGCAGCACCAAGAAAACCAAAGTAGGCGATCGCTCCAGAAAGTTCCATAATTATTGACCGTAATTAATATGATTTTTTACTAAGAAATTATCTTAGACTATTAAAGCACACCAAGGTACAGAGAATTTTAGAGAAGTCTGGAGAAGCTGAGAAAAATTATGGAAGTTGTTATTAAAGTAGAAATTCCTGCCCAGAGTTATGATATTGCGATCGCTCCCCAAATCCTCGACCAAGTTGGTAATCGCCTGAGTCAACTCTCCTTGGGGCAGAAAGTTCTTGTTGTCTCTAATCCCAAGATTTTTCAACTCTACGGTCAGCGAGTGATCAACTCCCTCCACCAAGCCGGGTTTATTACCCATAGCTGTCTGCTGCCCGCCGGAGAACGCTACAAAAACCTCAATTCTATCCAAAAGGTTTACAGCACAGCCCTTGAGCAGAAACTAGAGCGCTCCTCAACCATCCTTGCCCTTGGTGGCGGAGTGGTGGGAGATATGGCGGGGTTTGCGGCGGCCACTTGGCTGCGGGGCATAAATTTTGTCCAAGTGCCGACTACGCTCCTAGCTATGGTAGATGCCTCGATCGGCGGCAAGACCGGAGTCAACCATCCCCAAGGGAAAAATTTAATCGGCGCCTTTCACCAACCTCGGCTAGTGTTGATCGACCCAGAAGTATTGCATAGCCTCCCGAAGCGGGAATTCAGATCAGCCATGGCAGAGGTGATCAAGTACGGGGTGATCTGGGATGAGGAGCTATTTTATGACCTCGAAAGCTTGCAAAAGTTGGAGTCCCTGTCCTTGGAAGTATTGCAAACTATTATCGTTCGTTCCTGTCAGGCAAAGGCAGAAGTAGTAAGCAAGGACGAGAAGGAATCAGGATTACGGGCGATCCTGAACTATGGTCATACCATCGGTCATGCGGTGGAGAGTTTAACGAAATATCGGGTAGTTAACCATGGAGAAGCGGTGGCGATCGGTATGGCAGCAGCAGGAGCGATCGCTACAAAACTCGGTCTCTGGCAAAATTCTTCCCAGTATCGGCAATTAGAACTAATTAAAAAAATCAACTTACCGATCACAATTCCTGCGGGTTTAGTTGCCGAAGATATTGTAGAACTTTTGAAAACTGATAAAAAGGTTAAAGACGGTAGAGTGAGATTTGTTTTACCCACAGAAATTGGGGCAGCAACAGTGACAGATCAAGTTTCTTCGGGGTTAATTACTGAAGTTTTAAATGAAAATTTAGCTGTTTCTTAGAATAATTCTAGAGAGTTTTAAGCCGTGGTTATTACAGCACTTTTCAGGAATATGGGAGACAGTAACAACATTTTGAGGCTTCAGACTCAGCAAAGCCTCCACCAGTTCAGAAAAAATATCCATCGACTCCACCCAAAAAGTGACCTAAGTCCCAATCCAGAAATCACTATGTCTTTCTGTAGAACGAGGGGATTCTTTCAGATGACAAATATAAGGACGACATCGATTTATTAACCTCGAACCAGTTCTAGCAAAGTTAGCTCAGGAGTTAGATTTAATTAGCTATAGTCAGGTCGATCGAGCAATCACAGCCCCAGAAAAAGAACAGGGAAAAACCGCCTCCCATTGGGTAATTATAGCTAGAAATCAAGAATCTTTAGGCTCTTTAATTACTGATTTTCCATGGCAAAACCTATCAACAAAATCTACTTCTAAATCTAAGGTTTGGACAGATGATTTCTCTGATATTTGGCAAGTTCTAAAATTAAATGAAAGAGAGAACCCCTAATTAAAAAGATTGATTTAACAAGCTCGATCGACCATTTAATCTAGCCGCCGTAATGAAAGCGGAGATGGATACGGGGGTTCATTTTGGCTTCTACTGGTGTGCCGCCTTTGAGATGTTGTTCAATGATTAACGGGACATCCTCTGGTTGGACTCGATAATACCAAATCTCCTCTGGCGTGACTCGCACCGTGGGACTAGTACTACATTGCCCTAGACATTCACACCCCACAACTTTATAGCCCGCCACTTCTTCTCCAAAAGCTGCCAATACCGCCTCTGCTCCCGCTACTAAGCAGGAGGTATGTTGACAAACAAAAATACAGGGTTGATCGAGATTATCGAGATTATTTTCCATGGTTACTGAGCGGAGCCGAAATAAAGTCTTGGGGATATTGTTAAAATTAATTCTAACAATTATCTTGGATACAATTCTGGGGTAACTTTTGGGACAGTGTTGGGAGCCTGAGTATTTTCTGGATCGTCTTCGGGAAAAGTGTCGATCGCCAGCGCCGCATTAACCACTGCTAACAAAGGGCCTGTTTGTTCCTGTCCATTCGCTGCAAGGTCACTATGACAGAGATAAAGTTGCTTCCCCACCCTGCCGAGGAGGTCGTGAATAATCCGTTTTAGCCTTTGATCATCCGCATCATAATCATTTTCCACCGTCCAAGGTTGTCCCCGCCAGCCCTTGAGGAAAATAGGGGCAGCATAGAGAGTCGCCGCCCCGCCACTCAGCCAGAAAGACGAACCCACATCGAGCCAAAAATGGTAGGGATGAAAACTGCGGTCTTGGCGATATTGGAAAATGTTGGCAAGGGTGACACTATTAACAGTTTGGGGGGTGAAACGTTGGACAGGATAGGGATTGGCGGTGACAGTACCGAGGTCTAGCATCTGGATAAATTGGGCGATCGTGTCGGCGTAGCCGGGTTTGGGGCGTTGATAGGGATTAGAAGATTGATGCTGGAATTGATTTTGGGATTGATTTTGGCGTACCCGTTGGTCTACTTCCCAGTAGTGTTGGGCAGTTTCCATCAAAGCCCGCAATCCAGATAGTTGCTCATAGTTGAGATGGCGGCGGGGAAATAGAAATTTTTGCATGGCTCGATCGAGGACAGCGATCGCACTAAAAGCTAACCTCTGTTGTTGTTGGAGGCGTTGCTCTTCGATCCATTGACGAATTTCTCCATAGGCAGCCGTAGCTTTGGCTCCCAGTCGATCCCAACGGGGAAAGCTCGATTCTGGCAATAATTGCGGCAATTCTGGATCCGGCACAAAGCAATGATCAACTAATAAACCAGCCCGGACAGGATCGATATCGTAGGTTTCTCTGGTTGAGAATTGATCGAGAGATTTTTCGGAAGCGTTGGCAGATTGAGAGGGTGATTGATTGGGTAATTGAGGTGATCTACCACTGAGGATAACTAACATTTCGGCTACCCGTTGCCCCGTGATTAATCTCCCTAGCCCCGGATATACCAAAGCTAACAAAGTCAACAAACCCCGGATGATCGCCATACTGTTGAGAGGATTTTGGGTATTCAGACCATAGACCCCAATGCCTTGAGCCGTGAGGATTTCTGTGAGCGTGTAGCGGGCGATCGCATCTAAACCCGGAGCAATGACGGCAATTTCCCTCGGTTCTACTCCCGAACGCACCAGATCAATAATTGTGGTTGCTGTCTGACGGAGCATTTGCGATCGAGCCACCGTTTGGATGCCCCGGAGATTGGGCGGCAGCACGGGCAGAAACACTGGATTACTCACCAAATCCACCATCGTCTCGGCAATATTGCCAGAATTATCCCCACTTTCTCCCAAGACCAGCCCGGTTAAATTTTCCACCCGACAGCGAGAAGCCAAGCCCAGTAGATAATCTGGATCAGCATTTAAGCCCAGTCGTACCTTGCCATTAGGGTTATAGGTAAACATGCCCTGTACCCCTCGATCGAGGAGCAGTTCTAATAAATCACAGGCGATCGCCGGATAATCATCCACATCATCCGCAAACACCGCCGCCGTTCGTTGCAGCAAATTCCTTTGGTAATCTGGGTGGGGTAGCAGATACCGCCAGTAGAGTTGGGTAATAATTCCGTAGGTCAAAAAACCCCGTTGCCAGCACCAGTCATACCATGCCTGCAAAAGTTCACCATAGAGGGGATACAAAGCTGGGTCTTCTTCCCCCGCTAAGCCCTGATGTAGCATCACCGGAATATCTTCTAAACTCACCCCACTTAAACCCGCCAACATCATTAAATCTAAAATGCGCCGGACTAGCTGATATTCTCCAGTTCCTGCCTGCTGAAGGACGGAGGGCGTGAGGCGGTTTTGCCAGAGACGAGTTGCCATTTCCTGTTCAGTTTCGGGGTGGAGCTTTAAGGGAAATAGAGGAGGCGGGGTTTGGGGTAATTGCTGAGATTCAGCCCAAGATTGGATTAATAGTGGAAAAAATAATAATACTTCCTCCTGAAAAAAACCAAGAGGGCTTTTAATGGTGACAGGATATTTTCCCTGAGTGGCGATCGTCAACTGCTCATTTAGCTCCCGTTTGCTATCATCGTTAGCAGCCAACACCAAAACTGGCGGATGAGAAAGCCCAAACCCTCCACCAGAAAACCGGGGCTTAGGGGGAGTTTCTACCCATTGGCAGTAGCCTGCCACCAAGCGAGTCGTCTTGCCGCTACGGGTTGTCCCATTGATCCAAGTTGAAATCATATTTTCTAGGTTTCCCTACTATTTCTTGAACTATTTTTGAACTATTTTTTAAACTGTAAGTTAATATGCTAAATACCTGAGATTAATAGTGTAGTGTAGATTCACAATTTGGGTTGCCAGATAAAGTTGAGAATTCTAGATAAAAACTTTAGTTAATATCTACATTATAAACATCTGTTATAAATATCTAAATATTTAAGTTGCACTAAATTTAATTCTCTATCATCCTCTAACCAGATAATTAACTATTTTCTACCACCATGGGTTTTATAGATTTTCTTTATCGCTCCAACGAATGGTTTCTCAAAACTCCTGAACGTTCTCTTGATGAGGCATACAAAGCTGCTTTGAAGATTAAACAAATGGAGGATGATCACTTTAATGGTCGAAAAGTCGCTTTAGAATCTGCTGATTATGGACTTAATACTTTTAAGTATTTTCAAGAAGATTTAAATAAGTTACTAGGTTTGGTAAAAGGAAGATTGGCAGAGTTTCGAGTTAGTCGATCGCTCCTCAATCCGGGAGAACTCCAACAAGCAAAAGTTACTCGAATTAATCCGGCTCTAGAGAAACATCCAGAAAAATATCGCCCCAGTCCTGAAGCCCAATTACCGCCATCAATTATTATTAATAAGCTAAATTTTATTGATGAAATTCTCGATCGCTACTCCTCTCGATCGGCTATTGATGAATTGGCAAAATCCTTGAGTCCGGCTCCTTCCCAAGAAACTCTAAAACCCATTCCAAGTCGGGATCTTAACTCTCTAAGTTCCCTAGAGGAAGATCGATCAAAGCTCCTAGAAGATGTTAAAAGAAACGATCGCAATAATATGTCCGATTCTACTGGCTTAGTTCCCCGGACTATCCTCGGTACTTTTAGCAAAATCCAACGGGATCTAGACCCCAGATCAGAACAGGAATACGTCAGTAAATATCGTAGTTCAAAACTTAAAACTTCTATTTCGGTCAAGTTTATTCTGACTCTAGTTATAGTACCGATTCTGACGCAGCAACTTGCTAAGGCAATAATCATTACACCGTTAATGCACAATTTTGTCCCGGAAAATAAACAGATAGTATTTGTCAATGAAGATCTCCAAAGAGAAGCCCTAGAAGAACTAGATAAGTTTGCGAGGAATCTAGACTTTCAAGTCCTAATCGGTAGGTCTCCAGCTCTATCGGCAACAGAGAAGGAAGAGGAAATCCGCCAGAAAGCGCAGGAAATTGCTGATGACTATCAAGATCAGAGTAACAATGCTATCAAAAATATTTTTGCTGATCTGATTTCTATCACAGCTTTTATCACTGTTCTATTGAGAAGTAAAAAAGAAATTACTATTCTTAAATCCTTTATTGATGATATTGCCTACGGTTTGAGTGATAGTGCTAAAGCTTTTATTATTATTTTGCTCACCGATATGTTTGTGGGGTTCCACTCTCCCCACGGTTGGGAAATTATCATTGAAAGAACTTTCATTCATTTAGGGCTAGCTGAAAATCGAGATTTTAATTTCTTGTTTATTGCTACTTTTCCAGTAATTCTCGACTCTATTATTAAATATTGGATTTTCCGCTATCTCAACCGTATTTCTCCCTCTGCTGTGGCAACCTATAAAAACATGAATGAGTAATTTCAGTGAACAGTTAGCAGTAAACAGTAATTAGTGAATAGTAATTAGTGGATAGTAATTAGTGGATAGTGGATAGTTAAATTCTGATAAACTGGTGCTGAAATTAGTTTTTCTCTAAACCTATGATTTACCCCGATTTTTCGCAGTTTTCCCAGTTGGCAGCCCAAGGTAATTTTGTGCCAGTGTATCAGTCATGGGTGGCAGACCTAGAAACTCCGGTGTCGGCGTGGTACAAGCTCTGTGCTGGGGAACCCTACAGTTTTTTGTTGGAATCTGTGGAGGGGGGCGAAAATATTGGACGCTATAGCCTGC
>JAIMKT010000008.1:0-11332 GCA_020692245.1 Microcoleus sp. GA_180221_E-2-1-MAG-45_12 | reverse complement strand
TGTTGGAAGTGCGGGGCGATCGCCTGACCCAGACCCATCGAGACGGTACACTGCAAACCTACACAGGAGATCCTTTTGAGATTCTTGCCCAGTGTTTGGAGCCGTATAAGCCAGTGAATCTGCCCCAGCTACCACCGGGAATTGGCGGTTTGTTTGGGTTTTGGGGTTATGAACTAATTAAGTTTTGTGAACCACGGGTTCCTGTGTACACTGCGAAGGCAGGAGATCTGCCCGATGGTTTGTGGATGCAGGTAGATAAGATTGTGATTTTTGATCAGGTGAAGCGGAAAATTTGGGCGATCGCCTACGCTGACCTCCGAGATATTTCCCCAGATGACCCCGCCGCCCTAGAAGCCGCCTACCAGCAAGCCTGCGATCGAGTCACTCAGGAACTAGTTAACAAGCTGCAAATGCCCCTGCCCAGCAAGTACACAGCCCTAGAACTCAAGAACCCCGATCCCAATCCCGGAACCCAGTTAGGGGCTACCTACACCAGCAACACGACCCCAGAGGAGTTTATGGCTAAGGTGGAAAAAGCAAAACAGTATATTACCGCCGGAGATATTTTCCAAGTGGTGATCTCGCAAAAACTATCTACCACCTACACAGGGGATCCCTTTACCCTCTATCGATCGCTCCGTTCCGTCAATCCTTCCCCCTACATGGCGTATTTTAACCTTGGAGACTGGCAGATCATTGGTTCCAGCCCAGAGGTGATGGTGAAGGCCGATCGTCAAGAAGATGGTACTCTCCTCGCAACTCTGCGCCCGATAGCAGGCACTCGTCCCCGTGGCAAAACCCCCAAGGAAGATTTGGCTCTGGAAAAAGACCTGTTGGCAGACCCGAAGGAAATTGCGGAACACGTGATGCTGGTTGATCTGGGACGCAATGACCTAGGGCGAGTTTGTCGGGGGGGAACGGTGCGGGTGGATGAGTTTATGCTGATCGAGCGCTATTCCCATGTGATGCACATTGTTAGTAATGTTGTGGGGGAATTGAACAAAACTGCGTGGGAATTATTGAAGGCGTGTTTCCCGGCGGGGACAGTGAGCGGTGCGCCAAAGATCCGGGCGATGGAAATTATCCACGAGCTAGAACCAGAGCGCCGAGGAGTCTATTCTGGGGTCTATGGTTTCTATGATTTTGAGGGACAACTAAATACGGCGATCGCCATCCGCACCATGGTTGTATCTCCCCTAGGCAATGAAACCCACCAAGTCTCTGTGCAAGCGGGAGCCGGGCTAGTTGCCGATTCTGACCCCGCCACGGAATACCAAGAAACCCTCAATAAAGCCAAGGGTTTACTAGAGGCGATTAACAGTTTACAAAGTTCCTGATTATTAGGTTGAGAATTTAACAATGACTAAGGCAAAATCTCCAACTAACTCTAAACGGCAGGTGCTACTTTATCCCGGTGAGGATGGCTACTTTGTGGCGGAAGTTCCTAGTTTACCGGGATGTATCTCTCAAGGAAAAACTCGTGAAGAGGCGCTGATCAATATTGAAGAGGCGATCGATCTCTATATTGAAGTTCTGCTCGATCGAGGTGAAATGGTTGCCGATGATTTGGTTGAGGTTGTGTTGGTATGAGCAAGTTGCCTGTCATCTCAGGAATGGAATGTGTTAAAGCTCTTGAGAAAATAGGCTTTTCGGTCAATCGTCAACGGGGAAGCCACATTATCTTGGTACGAGAAGAACCCAGAATTACTGTGTCTGTGCCAGATCACAAAGAACTCGATCGAGGAACCCTGCGATCAATTATTAGACAAGTTGGCTTAAGCGTTGAGGAATTTATTCATTTTTTATAAACTATCTATAGGAGGGGATTAGCTGATCCTCAGTTATTGATCGGGCGATCGGGTGGAGTTAACAAGTATTGGTTTAAGTTTACCAATCGAGCCATTCCATACAGAAATTGTATTTTCTCCATCGCCCAATGTGGTTTAGAGATAAACGTGTGTCCTAGGATTTGGTAAATAACTCTAAGAATTTATCGAAGGCGACGATCGCTTCATTGTATTTTTTCACCGCCACAGCTTGCTTATTATCGGCAGCAGCTTTGTCGATCGCTTCTAGACTGTCGAATAGTTGATCGGTAAATTCCTTGGCTTGAGTAGCTGCCGCAGGATTAATAATATTACGAATCACATAGCCAGTTTTTTGCCGGAGTTCTCCTAGGGGCCCGTGAATAAAAGTCCCCACATCTACCCAATCCTTCTTGCTAATCGCCACTGCCAACTCTGGAAAGCGATCGCGGAATCCTTGTAAAATTTCTTGATAGCGGGCTACCTGTTCCACTTGAGTCCGGCTGTAGGCGGGGACAGAAACTTCTACAGGGGTGCTACAACTCACCAAAAATATGGCTACAAAAGCAAATACTACAGAAAGGATCGATCGATAACTTTTGATAAACATAACTACACTATTTCCAGTAATCAAAATAAAGAACAAATTAATAATTGAGCATAAAAAGCTAGGGACAAGACCCATCCCACCATAGTAGTTATACCATTTTGCTTAATATTTTTTCATATTCCCCAGTTTAACATTCTCGAACTGATCACCAGAAGAGAGCTAAAAGTTAACACCTAAAATTGACGGCGGAGGAAAGGGAGTAAAACCTCACTGATCTGTCCAGAAAAATGTTCTTGGGGATAATGCCCAGCTTCTGGTAACTGCGTGGTTTCTACTATGCTTTGTTTGGGGAGAGAACTAGCGAAACTTGCCGCCAGATCGAAACTCAACCACGGATCCCGCATTCCCCAACAAATTAGAATCGGTTTCTCCCAAGTCTGAAATCCAGTAGTAATTGTGGTCATCGCCGCCGCTAACTGGAGATTTTGAGCCGTAGCCATCAAGCTCCGTCCGGCTTCGGAACTGGTTAAAAACGGACGACGATAGACATCTAGGTACTGGTCATCAATTTGGTAGCAACTACCCTTTTCTAGGGTGCGATCGATCAACAAAGGATCCTGAGTCAGCATTTCACCTACGAGGGGAATTGTCCACTGCTGCATCGACCAAGGGAGTTTGGCGGCTGGGGTTAGGGGTGTATTGAGGATCACCAAGCGCTGCACCTGCTCAGGAAATTGGAGGGCATACTGCAAACCCACGGAGCCAAGAAAACCTTGAACGATCAGGGAAAACTGGCTAATTTCTAAGGCTGCTAAAAATTCTTCCAAGGCAGAGATAAAAGCGGCGGTAGTGTAGGGAAAATCTCTCCGGTGGGGCTTACTAGATTTCCCGGAGCCAATCCAATCGGGAGCGATCGCCCGAAATCCTTTTCCTGCCAAATCCTCCATAATCTCTCCCCAACAATAACTCTGGGAAGGTAGCCCGTGGAGCAGGATCACTGTCCCCAAATGATTGGAGCCAAGGGGACTAATTTCTCGGTAAAACCACTCTAATTTGCCGACTTGAATTTTCTGTTCGTTAATAGCCACTAAATATTTCCGGTATTCAAAATTTCCGTAGGGGCGCAAGACCTTGCGTCCTGATTTCCTAAAAATCAATTAATATCTCAGATTATGGCAATTTTTAGCTAGATTCTTTTAAGATTTCTTAAGACTTTTTTAGGTTCTCGATCGAGCATCGGGGATAATTCTCTCGCCAGTATCAGGGGCAAATAGATGGATTTTTTCGGGATCGATGGCTAACCAGAGTCGATCGCCTACGGTTGCCGAGTGGTCACTGGTGAGACGGATTTGGAGATTGTGGGTATTAGCTAAATTCACAAAAACGTAGGTATCATTGCCCAGAGATTCTACTAAATCCACGATGACAGGCAAATTTCCCGCCCCTGCTTCTGCCAAACTCAAATGTTCGGGACGAATTCCTAGGGTGATCGATCGACCCTGATAACTTTTTAAGACTTCTCCCCACTGCGGAGGCAACTCTAGCTGAAACTGGGGATGGACTAATAACTGCGGCGTTTCTACTCGCAAGGGCAGAAAATTCATGGTCGGGGAACCGATAAACTCAGCCACAAACTGGTTAGCAGGATAGTGGTACAACTCTAAGGGTGTGGCTATTTGCTGAATCTTGCCCCCCTGCATTACGGCAATGCGATCGCCCATAGTCATGGCTTCGATCTGGTCGTGGGTAACGTAGATAGTAGTGGTTTTTAGCTGGCGTTGGAGTTTAACAATTTGGGTACGGGTTTCGGTGCGGAGTTTGGCATCGAGATTTGATAGGGGTTCATCCATCAAAAAAACTTGGGGACTCCGGGCGATCGCTCTGCCTAGGGCTACCCGTTGCCGTTGCCCCCCTGATAGCTGTTTTGGCAACCGAGAGAGGAGATTTTCCATCTGAAGCAATTGTGCCACCTGCCCCACTTTTTGACTAATGCTCTGTTCCCGAAGAGAAGTGTACCGGAGGAGTTTGGGGAAATGACGACTGGTTTCTACCAATAAATTTTCTAGCCACACCGGAAATTTACTTGCCTCCAAACCGTCCTGAGTTCTGCGTAAACCAAAGGCAATATTTTCATAGACGGTCAAATGGGGATAAAGAGCATAACTTTGAAACACCATCGCCATATTCCGGGCTTTGGGAGGAAGGGTGTTAACTACTTTGTTACCAACGGTAATTGTCCCCGAAGTTAAGGTTTCTAATCCGGCGATCGTCCTCAGCAGGGTACTTTTGCCACACCCCGATGGCCCCACCAACACCATAAATTCCCCATCATCAATGGTCAGATTAATATCTTCTAAAACGGTACTGCCCTGTCCTAGTTTTGAGTTTTGGACATTCCGGGCAGGAAATATCTTACAAAGATTCTCGATCGATACTTGAGCCATGACTGTAGAGGGTTTAAGGAGATTGGAAGGATTGCTTCTTCGGGAATTGCTTTATTTAGAATACCAAGAGAGTATCAGCAAAACCAATTAATCTCCATTTCAGGAATTTTGATCTCAGGAATCCCCATCTCAGGAATCTAGATCGTGCTACAAACCTACAAAATACTAAAACCCCGACCACAAGAGCCAGAGTTCTAGAAAAATTTATATTTAATTTACGAATTGAGTCTGAACAAACAAACTTAAGCTAGTTGCTCTCTTTCCCGTTCCAAAATTTGGAGCAGAGCAGTATTTCCGGTAGCTTTAGCAGTTTCCAAGCGTTGCTCTAGTCTTTGACGAAGATTAGCACGGTGTACTTCAGCAGCTTGTTGGAGACTTCTACGACGATTTGTATTCATGACTTTTTTCCTTGGCTATGCTTAATTACTTTATTTAGCTTTCATGACTTGATTATAACAAACCTCCAAGGAATGGTAGCAGTAGTTACAGAAAATTTACAGAATTGCAAAAATCAACACAGTTACAATAAATTCGGTATGATTACTCAAGTGTCTCCTTGCCAGATTAATAACCCAGATTCAATATATTTTGTGATTGCCCTATATCCCGGTAGTTTTGATCCCATCACCTTTGGTCATCTCGATATCATCAATCGAGGCAGTCGTCTGTTTGATCAAGTAATTGTGGCTGTATTGCGTAATCCCCAAAAAGCCCCATTGTTCACTGTCCAAGAGCGCCTAGAGCAAATTCGGACTTGTACTAAACACCTAGAGAATGTAAAAGTTGATAGTTTTGCTGGTTTAACAGTAGAATATGCCAAGTTAAATAATGCACAGGTCTTACTACGGGGATTGCGGGTGTTGTCTGACTTTGAAAAAGAACTCCAGATGGCTCACACAAATCAAACGCTTTGGGACGAGGTAGAAACTGTGTTTCTAGCAACTTCTAACGAGTATAGTTTTCTTAGTAGTAGTGTAGTTAAGGAAATTGCTCGGTTTGGTGGTGATGTCAAACACCTAGTCCCCCCGCATATTGCTCAAGAGATTTACCAATGTTACGCCAAGACCCATCCCGCCTAGAAACCGATCGACCTAACTATTCCCCTGAACCCCCTACAGAGCCTATGTACCGGGAGGAAAACTTCGGCTTGAGAATTGATATTCAACGGGAACTCAACCGCATTGAAGATATTATTTTTGATAGTATTCATATCCCCCTGACCAAATTGACCTTGATTGATGAAGAGCAGGTTCTTGCCCAGTTAAATTTGGTGCGGCTCAATCTCCCAGAGGCTTTTGCAGAGGCACAGGAAGTTATCCGCCAACGGGAAGAGATTTTGTTGCAAACAGAGCGGTATGCCCAAGAAATAATTGCGGCGGCTCAACTCAAGGCTGAGGAAATTCTTGATGAAATGGGGATAGTCCAACAGGCCCAGATGGAAGCTAGACAAATTCGGCAGCAGGTACAGCTAGAGTGTGAAGCGATGGAAGAAGAGGCTTATACGGCGATCGACCAAGAAAAACTCAAGGTAAAGCAAGAAATCGACCAGTGGCGGGAGTCAGTCTTGGCTGAGTGTGAATCCATGGAAGAAGACGCTCAGGAGTATGCGGAGAATGTCTTGAACAATATTGAGCAACAATTGACAGACATGAGCCGGGTAATTCGCAACGGTAAGCAGCAACTCCAACGGGAACGGGAAGCCACTACAGTTAGCAAGACCCTCCAACAGCGATCGACCGCAAATTCCCACAACTCCCATAATTCTCAAAATAACTCGACTAAAAAAGTTTCTTAATCAAATACTTTTCAATCAAACAAGGATCTCGGCTAGTTAGCTCTATGCTCGTAGTCACAACTTTAGTTGCCAACGTCAAGCAAATATTGGTTTCGTAGATATCCTCTTAGAAAAAATCCTAGGAGTTAGCGAAATAATTTAGTGAAATAATTCTTTGAAGTTTCTTCGTAAGCTCCTTTTAATATCTCTAATAATTTTGTGAGTAAATGTTTGGGTTTGGGGCTGGAGGGGTAGCAGGAGGCTATCATCGGGGGCAGTTTCGTAGAGATAGCGGTAGTATTTCCAAATTTGCCAGTAGGGACATCCCGGCTGGATTTTAATCCCTGCCCAGTGGAGATATTGGAGGGGTTGATTAATTTTCGGATCAAAGAGTCGATCGCCCCGGACTTGAAAATGGGGACTACCTGCCCAACTCCCCGGCGCTCCCCCCGGTTTCTGAACAAGATTTAATCTCTTGGGGACATGGTGGAGAATCATGTAATTAATAATCGGTTGGTCAGAAGTTTTTTCCGAAAAGTCAAAATAATCTGGGTGGGCGGCGCATTCTCGAAAAGCGTTGAAGAGGATTTCTTCGGTAATGGCAGTTTTTTTGGCTCCCCAGAAACCACAATTAAAAATTTCTGTAGTTGCTTTTTCACTGAAGACTCGATCGCTAATTACCTTGGGTGTGAACACATTTTTCAGCCCGCCTAGATGTTGATAATCGCAGGAAATAAAATCATAAATTTTCAAATAATCTAAGGTATCAATAATTTTCTCAAACACCACAATATCGGTATCAATGTACAGAAACTCATCAAACTCCCCAAACCAGCAAGCCTGTTTCCGAAATTGGTTGGGGCGAGCAAAGAAACCTTCTCCAAAGATGTCGTAGAGTTGTTGAGAAAGGTGTTTTAAGAAAGCAAGGTCTTTGTAGACAGTAACGCCGTATTTTCGCAGAGTGCCAGCGACTTGTTGGTATTCATCATCGTAGGGAATTAAAACTACAGGAGTGTCGGAGTCGTAGAAACGGAGGCTTTTGAGGAGGGCGATCGCTTGTTCGGTGACTCGATCGTTAGCAATAATATAAATTCCCTTAGTCATAACTTAACTTCCCTCAGCCACGGTTATTAATCATGGTTATTAATAAATTTATGGAGCCACGGTAAGAGATTTAGCTCGTGGAGAATAATTTGTCGAGCTTCGGCGATCGCTCCTTGGCGTTCATGCCACAGATCGGGGTTGGCGGTAACTTCTTGAATGTAAGCCAATCCTTGGGCATCTAAGCTGGGCAATCGTAAAAAGCTCTCCTTGGGCAGTAATTTATCCGCCGCACTGCCCCCATAATAAATGGGTAAACACCAAGCTAGCAGAGCATCCCAAAGTTTTTCGCTGACGTACCAACTATTATCTGCATAGTTCTCGATCGCCAGATTGTAGTAGTAGGGAGCCATACCGTGCCATTTATTCTTCAATTCCCCTTGAGCCTTGACCCAGGGAGGTAAATCTAAACCGTAGATATCACAATTTACAGGGGCATTCTGCACAGACCGGAGAAAATCTAGCCGCCGCAGATGGTTGGCTGTGCGACTAACTCCAGAGGTGATCCAGCTACAGGGTTTAACCTTGGTCGGTGGGGGTTGATCGGCTAGCTCTCGAAAGGAATTGCTGTGATACCAAATGGCGGGCATGTAGTCGGGTTGGGGCGCATAGTCATCGGCTCCAGAAATATAACCAGCGTAGGGCTTGGCTCGATCGTAGGTATTGATGGTTCTTGCTAATACTTCCTCTAGGGGAGGTTCCCGCCACAGAAAAATTACCCGTTCTGGGGGCAAGTTTTTGAGTTTGGCTTGGAGTTCCTGTTGCCCTTGGGCGTAGCGGCGTTGGTGGAGTGGGTATCTTAGGGAAAAGAGTTTTCTGGGGGGCAGGACAGGAAATTGATTGAAGTTATACATCAACAAAAAATCTGGCTGCTCGGCACGAGCCATCATTTGGATATTTTTCCAGACTCCCAAAGGCTCTGGGGTTTGTTGCCAAAGCCAGTCTCCTTGTTCCATTCGGGGATAACTGCTGATCATCCCCACAATTTTTCTGCTCATGGTGTTTCTACTTTGTAGCCAGCCTGCTCGATCGCTCCTTGGACAGTGGCTAGTTCCTTTGTGGTTTGGATTTCGAGAATTTTGGTACTCAAATCTGCGGTGACATTCGCCTCAGAATCGAGGGTAGCGATCGCTTGAGTAATAATATCTACACAGCCCCCACAGACCATATCCGGCACTTTTATCTTCATTGGTTGATTACTCTTTTAGTTTTTACCTATTTAGTTTTTACTTGAGAATTGCACTTAAAAATTTTCCCTAGGATATTTCTAGATTATCTAGATCATACAAATACCTGATTACAGCAAAATAGTCTCTTTGGGAAAATATGTTAAGATTTGTTGTATCTAATCGTTGTGAATAATTTTAGGCGATCGTCCTAGTTTTCAGGCTAATTTTTCGACTAATTTCTGCGCTTACCATTGTTTTAGCAAGCAAAGTAGCCATTGATCAAATAATCAAACTAGCTAAACCAATACTGAATCCAAGAAGTTCCCAATAACTTTACTTAATATTCACCCAATAATTTACTTAATAATTTACTCAATAATTGTATTTCCCAGCTCCCACTCATCCATTCCCAGAGGCATTTATGGCACACGCCCCGGTTAGCAACCCTCACCAAGTAGCATTGCAGGTATCTTTAGAGGCAGCAACTCACAAAACAATTCCGGCAGCCCAAGATACTCTAGCCTTGAGACAGGTTTTTCAAAATATCCAAGCTGATAGCTGCCCCTACACCTACAACTTTCATATGCACACCGCCTGCTCTGATGGAAAACTCCAGCCA
This sequence comes from Microcoleus sp. GA_180221_E-2-1-MAG-45_12, assembly GCA_020692245.1. Classification (GTDB taxonomy): domain Bacteria; phylum Cyanobacteriota; class Cyanobacteriia; order Cyanobacteriales; family JAAUUE01; genus JAAUUE01. The sequence continues at coordinate 1,870 of JAIMKT010000008.1, read as the reverse complement.
GAATCACTGATGGAACAAGCTCTTCACCTAGGACTCCGGGGCATGGCGATCACTGATCATCATACGGTTAAGGGTTACAAATTTGCTCAACAGTGGCTGCTCGATCGATCCCCAGAAAATCCCATACCCCATCTCTGGACAGGAGTAGAAATAACTTCCCGTCTCATTGGCACAGAGGTGCATATTCTTGGTTATGGTTTCAACCCAGACCATCAAAGCATCCTGCCCTACCTCCAAGGCACTGCGCCTCAGGAAGAGCAAGCCCACGCCGCTCAGGTGATTAGAGCCATCCAACAGGCAGGAGGTTTAGCAGTCTTAGCCCATCCCGCCCGCTACCGTCAACCCACGGAACAGGTCATTGAAGCCGCCGCCTCCCTAGGAATTGATGGGGTCGAAACCTACTATGCCTACAATAACCCCAACCCTTGGCAAACCAGCCCTGAACAATCTCAGCAGGTAAAAAGCCTTAGTGTCTTTTACAACCTCCTCGATACCTGCGGAACGGACACCCACGGTCTAGATCTGCTCCGGCGGATTTGATGGATAACTGATATAACTGAATAGATGACTGATGGCAAAAACCGCTATGCTTAAAATAATTAAGATTCCCCAGCGAAAAGTATGTTTGGCATAGAAATAGCCTATCTAATCGCAGGAGCCGTAGTAGGCTTTTTTGCTAATAAATTTGTTGAAGAAAACCGTCCCCGCCACCGCCCTAGATTTTCTGAGCCTCCCCCCCGACCCGATCTTCTCCCTGCAAGTTTTGAGGAGCCAAAGTCGGTGGTAAATACACCAGTAATAGAGCCTCCAGAGGTGATTATTCCAGAGGTTACTGACCAGCCAGCCCCTAAGCAAGGAAAATCTAAGCCAAGTGATGATCATTTTTCTGTCAACACTACCGACCAAGCTACCGAAGATTTGAGCGAACTCCGAGAAAAACTCAAGCAAACAGAGTTAGCCTATCGGTTAGCCACAGAAATGAGCCTGTTTAAGTCGGGATTTTTGGCAAGGACTTCCCATGAACTTCGATCGCCCCTCAGCAGCCTGATTGGATTACACCAGTTAATTATTTCTGACCTGTGCGAAAATCCAGAGGAAGAGCGGGAGTTTATTATTGAGGCAAATAACTCGGCTTTGAAACTAGTTAAACTTTTGGATGAAGTGGTGGCGATCGCCAAAGTTGACCACGGCACTGCCCATCTGGAAATGTATCCGATTAATCTAGGTACTCTCCTCCAAGAAGTTTACGATCTTACCCATCTCCAAGCCGAAAATCGTAGCCTCCGGTTCCAGCTATTTCCACCCCCAGAGGATCTATTTGTGATGGCAGAACCCAAACGCCTCCGGCAGGTGTTGGTCAATCTGATCGATCGAGCGATTACAAAAATGCAGCTAGGCAAGATTCATCTTTCTGTTGCCCCTAGAGAAAATGCCAGAGAAAATGCTAGAGAAAATACGAGCGGGGATACTACCCCAGTAATAATCTGGATTGATGCAGACTCTGATCCCCAAGACTGGGTGGAGCCGATCGACTTACTTACCTCTCCCATAGAAGGCTCCTTAGATGCTCAGGATTCTGTAAGAAATTCTCCCCACCAACGACCCCCAAAATCCCCAGATAAGCTATCCTCCGGCTTAAACCTCTTATTAGATCAAACTTTGTTAGAAGTTATGGCAGGTAAATTGGAATTGGTAGCTAGCCCATCTCCAGAATCGATCCGCCTCCAATGTTCGATCCCCGCCGCTAGGCCGATCGCTGATCTCCCGTAATTATCTACAGTAAACAGTAAACAGTGAACAGTGAATATTAAGAGCTTACAACTGATAACTGATAACTGATAACTGATAACTGATAACTGATAACTGATAA